>JAZKGM010000105.1:33246-34665 GCA_040385895.1 Bacteroidota bacterium | reverse complement strand
CTCACAACCTTATTTTATGATCGTTGAAGTGAAAGATCAGGTTAAACCTACAGTAACAATGCTGGGCGAAAATCCATGGATAATTGACGTATACACAACTAAGTTAAAAATACGTGAGCTTGATAGTAATCCGATAGAATATTCTGATAATCTTCCAGGGAATTTGACCACGATTTTTAACTATAACAATGTTAACCCGGATGTGTTGGGTAACTACGTTATTACCTACCTGGTCAGAGACGTTGCAGGTAACGAAACTGTTATCACACGCCAGGTTAAGGTTGTAGATAGAAGAGCTCCGCTCATAGAGCTTATTGGAAGTTCAACTGTGGACCTGTTTTACCAGGATACCTTTAAAGACCTGGGTGTAAAGATCATTGACAATTACGAAAGTAATGCTAAATTACAATACGCACTGAAAACCACTACCACATTGGAGGTAGTAACTGTGGGAGGTGAAAGCAAATGGGTTGGCGCAAAACGCGGAACCAAAGAGATCAGGTATAACGTAACGGATTCATCTGGAAATGTGGCAACACAGGTGATCAGGAGGGTTTATGTAGACTTCAAGTCGGGCCTTGCTGATTACAAAACAAACGGAGAATTAAGCGTATATCCTAATCCTAACAACGGAACGTTCACCATAAAAACCAAAGAAGCATTGAAAGGAAGCACCACAGCAACCATTTATAATATTCTGGGTGCTAAAGTGCATACCGAAACATACGAAGCCAACGGAATAAGCACCCATGAGATCGTAACATCACAATTAAAAGCAGGAGTTTATTTGCTGCACGTTACCAATAACGGCAAGCAGTTCACCCAGCGCGTAATCATCAGGTAATCGAAAAATTATATAACAAAAAAGGCTATCATTCGATAGCCTTTTTTGTTTATGCTTAAGTTGAATTACTGGATAATATAAGTGAGAACGTAATCATCCAGTTGTTCATGCCGGATATCAAAAAAAACGGGATCGACCTTATGTATGCAGCCGCGCAGCGTTTTCACGTTATTGATAAATACAGTCATGTGCAGCTTAAAGTCTAATTCCTTTATGCCATAGAACTTATAAAGCGTTTCCTTGGCGCTCCAGATACGTGTATAATCAAGCGTATCGTTTAAGGAGCCTTTCATCATCTCATCTTCCGCATTATTCACAAATTTTTTAGCCACCCTCACCACCCGTGGATCTGTTTTTTCAAGGTCGAGAGAAACCTGCGCATTTGTGCTGAACAGCACCGCAGCATATTGATTGCTGTGTGTTATAGACAGCTGATACGTTTTATCGTCAACCCGCATGCTTGGCTTGTTAAACGCATCCTTATAGATCACAATACGCTTTGCATTGCTAAAATATTGCGCCAGGGCGGCACGGCTGGCCAGCCAATGCAAATTTGTTTTTGGGGATAGGGTCTG
>JAZKGM010000105.1:0-33236 GCA_040385895.1 Bacteroidota bacterium | reverse complement strand
CAACGGATCATATTTTTTAGGGTTTCACCGTCTTCGGTAATTTTCCAAACCAATAAAAAAGTATTTTCGTGCGGACTAAACGTTTTTACAATTGCCATGCCTTTAATTAATGTTACAAAGCTATCACATTTCAGCGGACATAAAGATGCCGTTTATACGCTTTGCAACGCACCGGATAAAAAGCAGTTTTTCAGTGGGGGAGGCGATGGCTATGTAGTGGGCTGGGATAACAAGAAAGAAAATGACGGCCGATTGATGGTGCGTGTTAACCGTCCGGTTTATGCATTGTATATTAACGGAGGGGAGAACCTGCTGTATTGCGGTACTGCTTCGGGTAATTTACATGTTATTGATTTCAATTCGGGTGGGGAGCTGCGGAATATCGAAGCCCATGTGAACGGAATTTTTGATGTCCTTGCCCTGGATGAATATATGGTCTCGGCCGGGGGGGACGGAAATGTTATTGTTTGGCATAAACACGACATGGGTATTTTTTGTCGCATCAGGGCTTCTGATAAAAGTGCAAGGTGTATGGCGCTTAATCCTTCAAAAAGCCTCCTGGCCGTAGGTTTCAGCGATCATAAAATAAGGATCTATTCCACCACCGATTTTAAATTGCTGGATACAATAGATGCGCATGCCAACTCGGTTTTTTCGTTAACGTTCCTTAACGATGTGGAACTATTGAGTGGTGGGCGCGATGCCATCCTGAAAAGATGGAAGCTGTCTGAAAGCTTGCCACTAATTGAAATTCCAGCACACACTTTGCACATCAACCACATTGCGTTAGCTCCTGCTAAAAAACTGTTTGCTACGGTAAGCATGGATAAAACCATTAAATTATGGCAAACAGCGGATATGAAGTTAATAAAAGTGATCGATTTTGCACGAAATGAAGGGCATAAAAGCAGCGTGAACAAATGTTTATGGGTGAATGATCAAACACTCGTGTCGGGAAGTGACGACAGGGCCATTATAATGTGGGATATTGAATATTCCCCCGAACTTTAATGATACAGAACTATGCATACGATAAAACAGGTAATTGATCTTTTAGAGGAACTGGCTCCGCCCCAGTACCAGGAAAGTTATGATAATTGTGGCTTGCTCACAGGCAGTTCAGCCTGGGCATTAAAAAATATACTGGTAACGCTCGATTGTACTGAAGCGGTTGTTGATGAAGCAATAGAAAAGGGATGTAACCTGGTCGTGGCACACCACCCCATTATTTTTGGAGGGCTTAAGAAGCTCAACGGCAAGAATTATGTGGAGCGTACGGTTATAAAAGCCATTAAAAATGACGTGGCTATCTTTGCCATTCACACCAACTTAGATAATGTGTTGCATGGGGTAAATGCGAAAATCTCCGAAAAAATAGGATTGAAGGATCTCCGTGTTCTCCAGCCCAAACAAGGTGATCTGAAAAAGCTGGTGGTGTATGTGCCAAAAGATCATCTTGAACCTGTTCAGGCAGCATTGTTTCGCTCCGGTGCGGGAAATATAGGCAACTACAGTGAGTGCAGTTTTTACGGAGAAGGGAAAGGCACTTTTAAAGGAAATGAGCATACCAGGGCATTTGTTGGAGAAAAAAATGAGCAGCATACCGAACCGGAGTTTAAACTTGAAGTGATCGTACCCGACCATAAGCTGGGAAAAGTAATAACAGCATTATTGAATGTTCACCCTTACGAGGAAGTGGCTTACGATATTATTCCGCTGGCTAATGCGAACCCGCAAACCGGAAGCGGGATGATCGGTGAACTGGCAGAAGAACTCGGGCCTCAAGAGTTCCTGGCTCATCTTAAACATAGCATGGATCTTAACCTGGTCCGTTTTACCTCACTTCACAGGCCTGTTAAAAAAGTAGCGGTTTGTGGAGGAGCGGGAAGTTTTTTATTAAAACAGGCCATGGCGGCAGGGGCAGATGCTTTTGTGTCGGCCGATTTTAAGTACCATGAATTTTTTGATGCGGAAAGCAGCATCATGATCGCGGATATTGGTCATTATGAGAGCGAAATTTTTACAATTAACCTGCTGGCCGATGAAATTACCAAAAAAATGCCTACTTTCGCGGTCATTTTATCGAATATTAACACGAACCCAATAAATTATTATTAAGAATATGGCTTCGAATGCTGAATTAAGCGTAGAACAAAAACTGAAAGCCCTTTATAAGCTTCAGGTGATCGATTCAAAGATCGACAAATTGAGATCAGTGCGTGGGGAGCTTCCAATGGAGGTTGCCGATCTTGAGGATGAGCTTGCAGGTTTCGAAACCCGCAGCGAAAATTTAGATGCAGAAGTGAAACAAATGGAGGCTTCGATCTCGGCAAACAAAACCAAAATCATGGATGCCAAAGCCAACGTTAAAAAATACGAGAAGCAACTTGATAACGTAAAAAACAACCGCGAATTCGATGCGTTGAACAAAGAGATCGAAATTGCAGGTTTGGAAGTTCAGGCGGCTGAAAAACGCATCAAAAATGCACAGTTCGATATTGAGCAAAAGATCACTTCGAAAGATTCTTTATCAGGTGAACTGGAAGGCCGTAAGTTAGACCTTAAAACCAAAAAGGGCGAACTTGATACGATCGTTGAAGAAACTGAAAAAGAAGAAAAAAGTTTAATGACACTTCGCGAAAAAGCTTCGGAAGGTATCGAAGAACGTTTATTGAAAGGTTACAATAGCATTCGCGGAAGCGTTAAAAATGGTATCGGTATCGCTATAATCGAGCGTGATTCGTGTGGCGGCTGTTTCTCTAAAATACCGCCTCAGCGCCAGGCCGACATCCGCCAGCGTAAGAAAATATTGGTTTGCGAGCATTGCGGTCGTGTATTGGTTGATCCGCAACTGGCAGAAGAAGTTACTTTATAACAGCTGTTGACCAGTCGTTACAGTAAAATATTAAAAAAAGGAACAGCGCTGTGTTATACGGTGCTGTTCCTTTTTTATTTCCATATGGCCGGGGCCGAAGTACAGTCTGTATTTTACTTTTCACAACCCTGCATTGAAGCTCAGAAACACATTGCTGCATTGCGTTTAACAAAGGCACAGCAAATTCTTACTGAAGAAAAAAAAGCCCATCCCAATAATGCGGCCATTGGCTTCCTCGAAAATTACATTGACTTTTACCGCATTGCCACAAGCCTCGACTTCAGCACGTTTAAAGCCATGGACCAGAACAAGTCCCAACGCTTTGAGGCGGCTAAGAACATCCCGGAAACATCCCCCTATCGCCTGTACACGCAAAGTGAAATGTACCTGCAGTTTGCGTTTGCCAAGGCCATGAACGAGGAATTTGTAAGCGCCATGCTCGATTTCAGGAGCGCATACCAGCTTGCCGTTGAAAACCAGAAAAAATTCCCTTCCTTTAAACAATCTGCTAAAACAGTAGGCATGTTCAAAGCATTGCTCGGCACAACCGGTAAAAGCTATAAATGGGTGCTAAGCGTGGCCGGCTTAAAAGGCAATTTTGACGAAGGCATGGGCCTGCTCGAAAATTACTTTGACACCGAATTAAGTGATGAGTTTTTGCTGGATAAACAAACGGCCACTTTTTACTATGTGTTGCTGCATTTGAATTTTGGCGACAAACAGCTGGCCTGGAAATTTTGTGAACAGCGCACGCGCGATTACGCCACCAATATGATGAGCAATTACCTGCGTGGCTATACCGGTATGAGAACGGCACAAAAAGAAGAAGCGATCAATGTGTTGCAAAGCCGCCCGAAAAGCAGCGATTATGAACCCTTTGCAGCCCTGGAATATTATTTTGCCTTGTGTAAATTATACCGCCTCGATGCGGATGCGGATATTTATTTCAAGCACTTTATTTCAGTGAATAAGAACAAAGTGCTCACGAAAGAAGCGTATAAACGCCTTTCCTGGTTTTACCTGGTGAATAATGATGAAGAAAAGTTCCGCATCTATTATGGAATGATGAAGCGGTATGGAGGGAGCCAGAACGAAGATGATAAAAACCTGCAACGCGAGATCTCTGCTAACACACCCCACGATGTCATTGTATTAAAGTCGCGTTTGCTGGCTGATGGCGGGTATTACGCGAAAGCGGAAGAGACGATCCGGCTTCGCCCGGCTGATCAGTTTGCCAGCGGATACCAGCGCCTTGAATATTACTTCCGGTATGCACGCATATTGCAGGAGCAGAATAAGTTCAGTAAGGCAACCGAATACTATCAGCTTGTTATCAAAAGCTCGCCCGATAATACGCCTTATCATTTTGCGCCCTTTGCAAATGTATATGTGGGGCAGATCTACCTGAAACTGGGTTTCACCCAAATGGCTAAAACATATTTTGTAAATGCAGCCAAATATAAAAAGGCTGAATATATTGAAACAGCCGAGATCAGGGCAGGTAAGGAACTGCAATCGTTGAAGTAAGGGAATCTCTTTGCGGTGCATTTATTTCGTGCATCTTTTCTCCTTTATAAAGTATCTTAGTAGTATGAAAAAAATAGGCTTTGTTATTGTTTTTCTTTCCCTGGGTGGGTGCCTCTTTGCACAAAATCTATTGGTTCAGCAACTGGCTGCGCAAGTGAACCAGGATTCATTAATGACTTACGTAAAGCAACTCACCGGCTTGCTGCCCATTGAAACCCCGCAAGGCAGTAAAGTGATCGCTTCCAGGTATAAGATCAATGAGGGCAACGAGCTGGCTGCAGCATTCATTAAGCAAAAACTAACAAGCTGGGGCATTGCATACAGCGAAGTGAATTTTAGCCCCACCGGACAAAATATCATAGCAAAGATAGAAGGAAGAAGACCCGGTAAAATCATGATCGCAGGCGCACATTACGATGCGGTGAACGGAAGCCCGGGTGCCGATGACAACGCAAGCGGTACGGCCGCTATTCTTGAAATGGCCAGGGTGTGCGCAGGACAACAGCTTCCGGTTACCTTGCATTTTGCGTTCTGGGACGAAGAGGAGCAGGGACTGATCGGGAGCCATGCATCGGCCACCGATTACATGCAGTATAAGCTGGTGGGATACATTAACCTCGATATGGTGGCGTACGACAGCGACAACGACAGTTCATTTGATATCCATTCGCGTCCCGCAGGCTCAAGTGAAGAGATGGGACAGCGCGCATACGACCTTATCGCGTTATACGATGTTCCATTACGGCCAAGATTAATTAACCCGGGCGATCCCAACACCGATCATGGTTCGTTCTGGCAAAATAATTTATCGGCAATCGGCATCAACGAAGAATATGAAGGTGATTTTACCCCGCACTGGCATAAGTATACCGATTCGATCACCCATTTTAACGTATCGTATTTTACGCGTGTAAGCCGTTTTGCCACCACTGCTTTTTTGCATTTTGCCATGGACTCCAATAACCTGGTGGCTTTAAACGAATACGGGCTCAGCAACGACCAGGTGGATGTATATCCTAACCCTTTTACCACACAGGTAAAGATCAGCAACGCGGGGCATATAGCGTTGTTGAAGGCCGAACTGGTAGATGTTTCAGGCCAGCTTATTTATACTTCTTTTATTGAGCTGAATGCCATTGATCTGCCACCTGCATTAAACAAAGGTGTTTATTACCTTTTGCTGCACGATAAGAACGGGTTTGTGTTCAGGAAAAAGCTGATGAAGCTGTAAGCGTTTTGGTTACGCGGGTATCCTTTTAGTATACTTCTTTTAATGATACGTTCATCTTTTTCTCCCGTCAAAACCTCGGGGATGCACTTTTTTGCGCATCAAAAGGATTTTAAAGACGATGAAGAGGACTTTGCCAGGCGATGAAGGACTTTTTTAAAACGTTCATCATCATTTACCTGTAACAATGGCATGAAAAAAGCCCTTTAAAAGGGCTTGTATGCATTAATCAGTGTTAGTAATGTTTAACTATTTCCGGCAGGTTTCCTGTAAGTATACAGTTGAAGAGGTATGCTCATGCAGCATATTGATCTCCGACATAATAATGGATTGGCGCGTGCTATAATAAACCTGTATAATGGCCGAACCTTTGCGGGTATAAAAAGGCATAAAGCAGCAAATGTGGAATTGATCGTATTCATACCAATATAACGCAAAAGCGGGTCAGCTGGTATCGGATCAATATGGTCATGAGGAAAAAGCTGATGAAGCTATAAGCCAATCATTATTGAATGCCGGCAACAGCGTTTGGATGTTAGGGTATATGTGATTATACTTGTTACGAACAATCTAACCCACATGAAAATAACGATTACACTCTTATGTAGTTTTTTTATCTTTAATATAGCCAACGCCCAGAGTTATGGCACTTTAATATCCGAGAACTGGAAGGATGGTTCATGGAATACTTACAGAAAAGATAATGTCGTGTATGACGCAAATGGAGACGGCATCAATTACTTAGCTAAGTACTACAATACTGTAAATGGTTCGTGGCAGAACTTCAGCCAGTTTGATTGCAGCTTCCGTACGGACCGGAAAATGGACATATCAACAGGGCAACTCTGGGACACAACAACGAATAGTTGGAACAGAATTGATTCCAATTATTGGCTTTATAACAATGCCGGGAAGGTATTAGGCTGGACGAGACGTTATAATACAAATGGTATATGGGAAAATAATATCAGGGTGAATTATGAATATGACAGCTCCGGCTATCTGGTTAAACTATCTTCAGACGTTTGGAAAGACTCTTCCTCAGAATGGCAAAATGATTGGTATAAGTTGTATTCTAATAATAGCAACGGAACCGTAAGGCAATATGTAGAACAGAACTGGAACAGACCCGGAAATACATTAGATAACGGAGACCGGTACACATTTACCTACGAGCCGGGTTCGGCCAGGCCAGCTACCGAAATCCGTGAACTTTTTAATAATAAAGATAGCAGCTGGACAGCTTATCTGCACATATCATATACATATACCGATACCCTGGATAGCGCATTAGGGCAAGGTAATGAGGCTGCAGGCTGGGTGAACAGCACGCTTATTATAAATAAATACGATAACGAAAAACGGAAAATCAGATACGAAATTTTCAGGTGGAATCGCGATCGGAATAGCTGGGATAATAATGTCAGGCAGATTTATACCTACGACCTTACTTCCGGTATTTCCGAAACAAATAAAACGTTTTTTGGCCTTTACCCTAATCCTGCAAGCAATGCCTTAACACTTAAACTGGATCAGCCAGGTACTTCAGTAATTAAAATTACGGATATGCAAGGAAGGCTGATGATGGTAAAACAAGACGCAGGCCAGGAACTTAACATTAACCTCAGTGATCTGTTACCTTCCGTTTATTTTATATCGGTAGAACAGGGAGGCGCTATTCAAGTGTCAAAGTTTGTTAAACTATAATGCTTAAATCTTAATCTCCCCTCAATTCCTTCAGGCGGTCTTCCAGCTGCATAATATCGCTCACCAATACCTCGCGTGCCTTACTGCCTTTAAAAGGTCCTACAATATTGGCACGTTCCAATTGGTCGATCAATCTTCCTGCGCGGTTGTAACCTAAGTTCAATTTGCGTTGTAATAAAGAAGTAGAGCCTTGCTGATGCTGCACGATTATTTGCGCGGCTTCTTCAAACAGGCTGTCACGTTCGCGCGGATCCAGCTCGGCCGGTCCGTTCTCCCCATCATCATCAGCTTTCACCTCCGGTAACTGGTATGGTTCCTTGCCTTGCTGGTTGCCAATAAAGTTAGCAATGCGGTCTACTTCCGGGGTATCTACAAAGGCACATTGCAAACGCACCAGGTCGTTGCCCACGGTGTACAGCATATCTCCCTTACCAATCAACTGGTCAGCCCCGTTCGCATCAAGAATGGTGCGTGAATCTATTTTCTGAGAAACACGGAATGCCACACGTGCCGGGAAGTTCGCTTTGATCATACCGGTAATTACATTCACAGAAGGACGCTGTGTTGCTAAAATTAAATGGATCCCGATGGCCCTCGCCAGCTGGGCCAAACGAGCGATCGGCATTTCCACTTCCTTACCGGCCGTCATCATTAAATCAGCCACCTCATCAATCACCACTACGATGTATGGTAAAAAACGGTGCGGGTTCTTATCCGTTGGTGGAAGCTTACGGCTAACGAACTTGGCATTGTATTCTTTCAGGTTACGCACCTGTGCATCCTTAAGCAGGTCGTAACGGGTATCCATCTCCACGCACAAAGAGTTCAGCGTATTCACCACCAGCTTGGTGTCGGTGATGATCGCATCTGCATCACCCGGTATTTTAGCCAGGAAATGGCGCTCGATGGTTTTATAAATGCTGAGCTCTACTTTTTTCGGATCAACCAGCACGAACTTAATTTGAGAAGGATGTTTTTTGTAGAGCAGAGAAACCAGGATGGCATTCAGGCCAACCGACTTACCCTGGCCTGTTGCACCGGCCATTAGCAAATGGGGCATTTTAGCCAGGTCGGCCACAAACACTTCGTTCTGAATGTTCTTTCCAAAAGCGATTGGAAGGTCCATGTCTGCATTCTGGAAACGTGCGCTGCTTAAAGCCGAACGCATGCTCACCATGGCCGGTTTTTCATTGGGCACCTCAATACCGATGGTGCCGCGGCCGGGGATCGGTGCAATAATCCGGATGCCTAATGCAGCAAGGCTTAAGGCAATGTCATCTTCCAGGTTCTTGATCTTGGCAATGCGCACGCCATCCTGCGGAACGATTTCATACAAGGTAACAGTGGGACCAATGGTTGCAGAGATCTTTTTGATGCCGATATTGTAGTTCTTCAGCGTGTCTTCGATCATCTTTGTTTTGAGCTGCAGCTCGGCAGTTTCTACGGTCGATTTATTTTCACCTCCGTAATCATTCAGTAATTCAAGCGAAGGAAATTCGTAATTGCTGAAATCGAGCGTGGGATCATATTCACTATCCAAAGAACCATACTCCGGCTTTTCGGTCACTTCTTCATCTTCTTCGGGTATCTCCTGTACTTCCAGTACCAGGCCGCTGTCGGTGGTTAATACCCCGGTTGGCGGAATTGCGGTACCGGCTGCACCGGCAAGTGTGGAAGCCAGCACCCCGGCTGCTACAAGTGGCACAACCGGGATGATATTTTCTTCTTCTTTCTCTGGTTCAGGGGTGGGTTCCTCTTCGATCTGCTGTGCAAAACGTTCGTTCAGGGAAAGCGAAGGCTCTTGCTCCGGCAGCGGTTCTGCTTCCGGTTCTTCTGCAATGGTTATTTCGTTTTCCTTCACTGTTAGTATAAAATCGTCAGGGTTCAGTGCCTCATTTTCCAGTTCGTGCTGCGGGTTGAGTGTATTTAACGGCAACGGCTCTTCCTTTTCTTCAACCGGCAAAGGCACATCGGCTACCACGGGTTTTGGTTGATAAAATTTGATATTGAACACGGCTACCAGGAATACGAGCAGGTAAACGATCAGTCCCATGGAAGCACCTGCGGTTCCGATCAATCCTTTTAAATACAAATACCCGAAATGTCCGAAAGCACCTCCCAGGATCTGCCACACATCGGTAAATATCAAACCTAAGGCCAATGAGAGCCATACCACGCTAAAGAAGCTGTAGCGAACTGTTTTTAAGATCGGAAGAGGAGTGGTATCGGTCAGCATTTTGATGCCCACCAAACCAAAGATCAATACAAAAGCAAAAGAAGCCAGGCCGAAACCTTTAAACATAAAAACATAGGCCACCCATGCACCAAGTTTGCCTAGAATATTTTCGGCCGCATCCGGATCGCTTTGCAGGAATACATCCCAGCTCATGCCTTTTGCAATGCTTTGGTCGTATTGCCAGCTGAACAAAAAGGACCCGAATGCAAACGCCATAAACACGGCCACCGACAGCAATACCAACCCGCTGATCTTTAAAAAACGTTCGTCTTTTAAAAAGGCGAGCTTGCCGCTTACCGGCTCACTGGCTGTTTTTTTGCCTTTCTCAGGTTTTGGCGCAACCACTTCTTCCTTCTCAAAATCTTTTGATTCGTTGCCTACCGGGCTGATTATGTTTTGCTTGGCTTTTTTCATCGTAACTCAACAAAATTACATACCACCGTAATCATTTTGCATTTAGTTACCCACGTTTTCACACCCGTGAAGTTTTATTGCCATATTTTAAAAACACCTTATTGCATAAGCGCGTAATGTGGTTAAATTCGCACGAACCGCATCGGTTAAAACCGTGGACTAACATCTGTAAAATCAATAGAATATGGAAAAACCAGACTATATTATGTCGTTGCTTGAAGTGCTTAAATACATTATTCCTGCAGTAGTTGTATTTGGCATTGTGCAGTACATGCTTAAGAATTTTTTCGACAATGAATACTCCCGCAGGCAAATGGAGCTGAAAGTGGAGAATAATAAGCTGGTGATGCCATTAAAATTGCAGGCCTACGAACGCATTGTGATATTGATGGAACGCATGAGCCCCAACAACCTCATCTTCCGTGTAAGCCAGCCTGGCATCAGCGCCACGCAGCTGAAGATTGCGCTTATTGCAGATATCAATAACGAATTTAACCACAATGTTTCGCAGCAGGTGTATATTTCCCCGCAAGCCTGGCAAATGGTTCGCATTGCCAAAGAGGAAACGATCAACATTATCAATACAGCCTATGGAAGCCTTGGAAACAATGCCGTGGGCCTCGACCTGAGCAAAGCTATTTTTGAGATGATGATGCACATGGACAATATTCCAACCAATAAGTCGCTTGATTTTATGCGCAAGGAATTTCATTTGTTGTTCGATTAGGAGAAAATAGACCATAGCTTACAGGCGATAGTCCATAGCAACAGCTAAAGGCCAACTGCTTACACAATAATGACAGATAAAAAATTATTCAGCGACTTTCCCGAAGTGAGCCAGGAGCAATGGATCGCGCAGGTTGTTAAAGACCTGAAAGGGGAATCTTTTGATGAAAAGCTGACGTATAAATCGGCAGACGGGATAACGATCAAACCGTTTTACACAGCCGAAGACCTTGCAAAATATAGTGAACGTAAACCTCTGTTTACCCATGCCGACTGGGAAGTGTGTGTGGAAATAGAAGCACAGGAAGCAGGCGTTGGCAATAAAAAAGCCTTGCATGAATTAAATAACGGGGCCACCGCCATGCTCTTTTTTGTGAACCATGACGTGGACCTGGAAACGCTTTTGAATGAGATCGGTATTGAATACATCAGCATGCAGTTTGTGGTGGAAGGTGATGCCGTTTTATTCTGTGAAAACCTGGATAAATATGTTCATTCAAAGGGCCTGGATGCATCGGCACTAAACATCAGCATCAACACCGACCCGGTTGAAAACCTTTTGAGGACAGGAGACTGGCGCCAGTCAGAAGCAGCAGATCAAAAGGAGCTGGTGGATATTTTGTGTGCACACAGGACCATTTGTATCAATTCAGCCATTTACCACAATGCAGGTGCTTCTGCTGCCTACCAGGTGGGATGTGCATTGGCACAGGCCAACGCATATATCAACTGGCTTGAAGAACAAGGAGTTGAACCGGCAAAGCTGGGCAGAAAATTTCAACTTAATGTTTCCGTTGGACCAGACTACTTTTTTGAAATAGCCAAGCTGCGTGCATTCAGAAAAACATTTGCGCTTTTGTTGGATGAGTATGGGACCGACAATGAACTGTATATTCATGCCGAAACAGCTACGCGCAATTTAACGGTGTTCGATACACACAATAATTTACTGCGGACCACTACTGCAGCAATGGCTGCAAGCATTGGCGGCTGCAACAGCTTAGTGGTAAAACCATTTGATATTATTTATACCGGAGACCATGAGTTTTCGGAACGCCTTGCAAGAAACATTCAACTGGTGCTTAAGGCGGAAAGTTATTTCGATAAAGTGGCAGATGTGTCGGCAGGTTCTTTTTTTATAGAAGAGCTCACCGAGCAGCTGGCCGAAAAAGCCTGGGACTATTTTGTAGAAATTGAAAAACAGGGTGGCCTGTTGAAGGCCTTGAGATCCGGTTTTGTTCAGCAAAAGATCAAAGATTTTTCGGTGGCGCAGCAGCAAAATTTTAACACTGGAAAAGAAGTGCTGGTGGGAACAAATAAGTTCCCCGACATGCAGGAAGATAAGCAGGATAAAGCCTCAGCCATTAATTGGGGAAGTGAAGCCGGGAAAGGCAAAGTGGTTGAAACGCTTGATACCACAAGGTTATCAGCGATGAATGAAAAAGAAAGATTGAGTTCATTACACAGCGCTTAACACAATGAAAAAAGATTTTACACAGGTTCCCTATCGATCGGTTTCACCGGAAACCAGGCAGCATGAAGAAGAACTGTTTACTTCGGCAGAGCAGATAAACATTAAACCAACCTATACAAAAGTTGATGTAAAAGATTTTGAGCACCTGAACTATGCGGCCGGCATTGCCCCGTTTTTGCGCGGGCCGTACTCCACCATGTATGCACTTAATCCGTGGACCATCCGGCAGTATGCAGGATTTTCTACGGCAGAAGAATCCAACGCATTTTACCGGAAAAATTTAGCGGCCGGCCAAAAAGGGCTTTCCGTTGCGTTCGATCTTGCTACGCATCGTGGCTACGACAGCGACCATGAACGTGTGGTAGGCGATGTGGGAAAAGCAGGTGTGGCCATAGACTCCATCCTGGATATGAAGATCCTGTTCGACCAGATCCCGTTGGATGTGATGTCGGTTTCCATGACCATGAACGGAGCTGTTTTGCCCATCCTTGCATTTTATATTGTGGCTGCAGAAGAGCAGGGTGTATCAAGGGAAAAGCTCACAGGAACCATTCAGAATGATATTTTAAAAGAGTTCATGGTGCGCAACACGTACGTGTATCCCCCTGAGCCCAGCATGAAAATTATTGCCGATATTTTTGAATACACGTCTAAGTACATGCCTAAGTTCAACTCCATCAGTATCTCGGGCTATCACTTACAGGAAGCCGGAGCTACGGCCGATATTGAGCTGGCCTACACCCTGGCCGATGGATTGGAATACATCCGTACCGGTTTGAAAGCCGGTTTGGATATTGATAGTTTTGCACCGCGCTTGTCTTTTTTCTGGGCCATAGGCATGAACCATTTTATGGAGATCGCCAAGATGCGTGCAGGAAGAATGCTGTGGTCGAAGATCGTAAAACAGTTTGATCCTAAAAGTAATAAATCGCTGGCTTTGCGCACGCATTGCCAGACCTCGGGCTGGAGCTTAACCGAGCAGGACCCGTTTAATAATGTGGCCCGGACAAATATTGAAGCCATGGCTGCAGCATTGGGTCACACGCAAAGCCTGCACACCAACGCGCTGGATGAAGCCATTGCGTTGCCAACAGATTTTTCGGCACGTATTGCACGCAATACACAGTTGTGCTTGCAGCTGGAAAATAACATCTGCAAAACCGTTGATCCATGGGGTGGCTCCTATTACGTGGAGACTTTAACGCATGAGCTTGCTCAAAAAGCCTGGCAACTGATAGCGGAAATTGAAACGCTTGGAGGCATGGCAAAAGCCATTGAAACGGGCCTGCCTAAAATGCGCATCGAAGAAGCAGCCGCCAAAAAACAGGCACGTATTGATAGCGGCAAGGATGTTATAGTAGGCGTGAATATGTACCGGGTTGAAAAAGAAGACCAGATCGTTACCCGCGAAGTGGATAATACCAAAGTGCGCGATTCGCAGATCGAACGCCTCAACAAACTAAAAGCAGAACGCAACCAGCAGGAAGTGGAAGCCGCATTAGAGGCCATTACCGGATGTTGCAAAACCGGTAACGGAAACCTGCTCGACCTGGCTATAGACGCTGCACGTAAGCATGCATCTTTAGGAGAGATCTCAATGGCCTGTGAAAAGGTATTCGGCCGTTACCAGGCATCTATCCGCTCTGTTTCGGGCGTGTACTCATCAGAAATTGCTATGGATAAAAACTTTGAAGAAGCCCGCAGGCTGGCTGATGAATTTGCCCGCCTCGAAGGGCGCAGGCCAAGGATCATGGTGGCAAAAATGGGGCAGGACGGGCACGACCGCGGTGCGAAAGTGATCTCCACCAGCTTTGCCGATATGGGTTTTGATGTCGATATCGGGCCATTGTTCCAAACACCTTACGAAGCAGCTAAGCAAGCAGTGGAGAATGACGTACACATTTTAGGGGTATCGAGCCTGGCTGCAGGACATAAAACATTGGTTCCCCAGGTGATCGAAGAATTGAAAAAATTCGGCCGCGAAGACATGATGGTGGTTGCCGGAGGAGTGATCCCTCAGCAGGACTATGACTTTTTATTTAAAGCAGGTGTTAGTGCGGTGTTCGGTCCGGGTACGGTTATTTCGCTTGCTGCGCAGGATATATTGAAGAAGCTGATCGGGAGAATGAAATAATGTGAAGATGTGATCCGATAGCTATCGGATGTGAGAATGTGAAGATGTGGAAATGTGATAATGTCATTGCGAACGGAGTGAAGCAATCTCTTATTGATCTGATGAAGCGGTGATTCGACAATCATTTCAAGGCAAGGAAGAGTTTGGTCATTTAAGGTGATGAGGAATGCGATGATTTAACGATGATCAATTCTTTTAACCATAAACTATTTTCAACCATTGGCCTTTGTGTTCGCTATGTCGCCCCGTGGTTAATCTGCAAACTAAAACGATAATATGTTAAAACAACTAACTGTACAAGATTACCTGGACGGAATAAAAGCCGGTAATATTGCTGTGCTCAGTAAGGCCATTACGTTAGTTGAAAGTACCTTGCCTGCACACCAGGAACTGGCAGAGCAGATCATCGCACAGTGTTTGCCTTTAACCGGAAACTCCATGCGCATCGGCATTACCGGGGTTCCCGGGGTAGGTAAAAGTTCCTTTATAGAAAAGTTCGGTGTTTATTTAGCCGATGCGCACAGCAGGAAAGTTGCCGTATTGGCCATTGACCCCACCAGCTCCATATCAGGAGGCAGTATACTGGGTGATAAAACCCGTATGGAAAGACTGTCGGTTCACCCTCATGCCTTTATCCGTCCCACGCCCTCCAGCAATGCATTGGGCGGTGTAGCGCGTAAAACCCGCGAAACGATCTATTTATGCGAAGCTGCAGGCTTTGATGCCATCATCGTAGAAACCGTTGGCGTTGGCCAATCGGAAACTGCGGTGCACTCCATGGTTGATTTCTTTTTATTACTGATGCTTTCGGGTGCGGGTGATGAGTTGCAGGGAATAAAACGCGGTATTATGGAAATGGCCGATGCGCTCGTGATCACCAAAGCTGATGGAACAAATAAGGATAAAGCAAAACTGGCAGCCATAGAATACAAACGCGCCATGCATTTATTGCCGCCACATGCGGCCGGCTGGATCCCTGAAACCACAACCTGCTCTTCGCTTACAGGGGAAGGAATGAATACGGTGTGGGGTATCATTGAAAAATATAAGAACCATACTACGCTTAATCATTACTTCAGCGGGAAACGTAAGAAACAAGCTGTGTACTGGATGGATGAAACCATTCATGAAAACATCAAACAATTGTTTTTCAGCAATCCACAGGTGAAAATTGCTTATGATGAATACGTGCAGCAACTTAACGAGGGCAGCATTACTTCATACAAAGCAGCAAAAGAGCTGATGAAGTTGTTTGGCGAAGTACGGCATTGAGACTGCGCAAAATTGCAAAATAAATAGCTTGCCTGTTCATGATCAGTCGCTATCATAATATCTGCCACAGATTACACAGAAAACTTATTAGTAGTGGTTAACCTCTAATTGGTAGAATAATCCTAAATTTAACACACACCGCATGTATAGTTTTTGTTATTTGCAGCTATGATCTTTCTGAACCGCATTTCCTTTATTATATATATACTGCTGGCTGTTTCCTGCGGAAGCACCTATCAGATCACCAGGCGCGATCAGCGTAACATCCGCATCTATGCCGATAGCCTTAAGCTGTATGATACGGCCATGGCGAACCGGATCGCTCCCTATAAGCAAAAGCTGGATGCGCAAATGAACGTAGTAATAGGTTCGACATCGGAGCGCCTGGTAAAGTCGCTGCCTGACGGGGCTTTGGGAAACATGATGGCAGATGCCTGCCTTGATTACGCCAACAAAACAAGTGATAAACCGGTTGATTTTTGTGTACTGAACTATGGCGGGATCCGGCTCCCTTCTATTGAACAGGGTGATATTACACTCGGCAAGATTTATGAGCTGATGCCTTTTGATAATATGATCGTAAGTGTTGAGCTGAACGGACAGCAATGTATGGACCTGTTTAAATGGATCGCAAGCTGGAAAGGATCGCCTGTGGCCGGCATCAGCATGGTGCTGAATGATTCCTCGGCAAGCAATGTGTTAATAAATGGCGTTCCTTTCGATTACAATAAAACGTATTGGGTGGCCACCACCGATTATGTTGCAAACGGTGGAGATAAGGCCACGATGTTTGCCGGGGCAAAAACCATCGTTAGCAACCACAAGCTTCGCGATGCCATTATTGAATACATTAAAGTAACCAGGCCCATGCTTAAAGCAGATAACTATGGACGCATTAAATAAAATAAACCGGAGAGATTTTATTAAGACCGGTGCCGCCTTTGGTGCGCTGGCTTTACTTAATGAGTTGCCCTTAAGCGCATTCGCTAAAAATAACCTGGTTAAGCTCACTATCCTTCATACCAACGACTGGCATAGCCGCATTGAACCGTTTCCTTTAGACGGAGGAAAATTTGCAGGTATGGGAGGCGCAGCAGTGCGCTCGGCCCTTATCAAGAAGATCAGGAAAGAGGAAAAGAACATATTGTTGCTTGATGCAGGGGATATTTTCCAGGGCACGCCTTACTTTAATTTTTTTGAGGGAGAGCTTGAATATAAGCTGATGACAGAGATGGGTTATGATGCGGTAACACTTGGTAACCATGACTTTGATAGCGGCATAGAAGGCATCATTAACCAGCTTCAGCATGCCAGTTTTGAGTTTGTTAACTGTAATTATGATTTTAACAATACCTTATTGAGTGATAAAGTAAAGCCATATAAGGTGTTTACTAAAGACGGGATAAAAATAGGCGTGCTGGGTGTAGGCATTGAACTAAAGGGCCTGGTGCCCGATGACCTGTACGGAAATATTGTTTACCGCGACCCTGTTTTATATGCAAATAAGATAGCAGCGGAGCTAAAGCTGGAAAAAAAATGCGACCTGGTGATCTGTTTATCACACCTTGGATTTGACTATAATTCGGATAAGCTGAGTGATAAAAAAATGGCTCAACAAACTTCTAATATCGACTTAATTATTGGAGGTCATACACACACTTTTTTACCCGAACCGATCACCCTGAAAAATGCACAGAATAAAGATGTGATTATTAACCAGGTAGGTTGGGCAGGCCTGCAATTGGGAAGAATAGACTTTTATTTCGATCGCGCGAAAAACACCGTCAATACTGGCATTGGCCTGAACATGGACATATCAGTGAATACCGGTTAAACCACGTTGATAATTGTTTATACAATGAATTTTGTACACAGAAAAAGCATGGTTATAAACACAAATTTTTAACTTTTTTCAGGGTTAAAAATTTTAATTCATCAAACAAAAAACAACAATAACAAACAGTTACGTAACAACTGGATTTTCCAAATAAATTATCGCCTAAAAAAAATTTTTTTATTCACAGTAAATACTCCATTTTCACAAACGAAAAGAGTATTGAAATTATGAGCGAAAAATCTGCCGATAGTGTTTGGAATAACTGTTTAAAACTGATCCAGGACAATGTTTCACCACAAAGCTTTAAAACATGGTTCGATCCCATTAAGCCAATAAAACTTGATAATAAAATTTTAACGATACAGGTACCCAGCCAGTTTTTTTACGAATGGTTAGAAGAACATTATGTAAGCTTATTGAAAAAAACATTGAAACAGGAGCTGGGTCCGGGCTCGAGGTTAGAATATAACATTATAGTAGAGAACAGCAGTAATAATGCAAACCCGTATGTAGTGAACCTGCCGGGTAGCAACAATACCAAATCAGATACGCAGAACATAGGCATGCCGCTTAATTTAACAAGCAGCATAAAAAACCCGTTTATTATACCGGGGCTAAAAAAGGTTAATATAGACAGTAACCTGAATGCCAACCAGAATTTTGATACTTTTATTGAAGGTGATTGTAACAGGCTTGCGCGCTCAGCAGGTTTTGCAGTGGCTAACAAGCCTGGCGGTACTTCATTCAACCCCCTGATGATCTTTAGTGAAACAGGCCTGGGCAAAACCCACCTGGTTCAGTCGATCGGTAACATGATCAAACAGAACAGCAAAAACAAAGTGGTGCTGTATGTTCCGGTTGAAAAGTTCACCAACCAGTTTGTTGAAGCGGTGCGCAATAACAGCAACCAGGATTTCCTCAACTTTTACCAGAACATTGATGTGCTGATCGTGGATGATGTTCAGTTCTTAGAGAACAAGCAAAAAACACAGGAGATCTTTTTTACGATCTTCAACCATTTACACCAACAGGGTAAACAAATTATATTAACCAGCGACCGTGCGCCTAAAGACCTGAAAGGTATGGACGAACGCCTGCTGTCGCGTTTCAAATGGGGCTTATCGTGCGACCTGCAACAGCCTGATTTTGAAACACGCTTAGCCATACTGGAGCACATGATGTATAATGACGGCATTACCTTGAACCGTGATGTGGTTGAATACGTTGCCCATAATATCAATAACAACATCCGTGAGCTGCGTGGTGCATTGGTTTCATTACTGGCCCAGGCATCGCTGAACAGGAAAGAAGTAACGCTGGAACTGGCCAAACAGATCCTCAAGAACTTCGTTAAAAATTCATCACGCGAAATTTCTATCGAGTTCATCCAAAAGCTGGTTTGCGATTATTTCAGCATCCCTGTCGACCTGGTGAAATCGAAAACACGTAAACGCGAAATTGTACAGGCCCGCCAGATCTCTATGTTCTATGCAAAGGACCTGACCAAAGCTTCGTTAAAAACAATAGGCATGCATTTTGGCGGCCGCGATCACTCTACCGTTATCCATGCCTGCCAAACAGTGAATGACCTGATCGAAACAGATAAAAAATTCAAGTCCGACATTGAAGAGATCGGCAAACGCATCAAAATAAACCTGGTATAAGAACCCTACCTTCTGAAGAATAAAATATTAAACGCCATGCAAGTAATTGTATGGCGTTTTTAATTGATGAAGAGGGGTGATGTGTGATGTGGCTATGTTCTGTTCGAACGATCACTTCGTCCACCTCAGGGTTTCGATCATTTTATAAATATCTTTTTCAAGATAAGCCAATACAGGAGCCACGCTGTCGGTATTGGTTTGTACATTAAAGTACAAGGCCCCGCGGATGTAATTCTTTGTGCTGTCGGTTACGTAGAACTGGAAGCTGGTTGCGGTATTGCCGCTCAGCTCATACACCATTCCTTTCACGTGTGCATTTTCTATATACGTTTCATAGATCTCATCCGCCTTCACGGTGTGTTTATACACCAGGGTGCGTGCATCTTCAGAGAGTTTGATGTATTCGGCATTGTTGCGGATGGGATTGTAGCTGAGATGAAGCGTGGCGTTGAAGGGCTTGTAATAGATATTGTACCAGCAATCGTGTATCTGCCCGCTCAGGTAATCGGGAACAACCAATGCATAATCGGGCAGGTCGAAGCTAAAGCCACATTTGTTGGTGTACGGAACATACGTTTTAGGTTCGAACACAAACCGCTGAAAGCCCCTTGGTTTGGGCGTATAATCACCTTCGCAGGAGGAAAACAATACCAAAAAGGCTATCCCCATAAATATCGGGACCGGTAAAAGATTAATTTTCCTGTGCATGTAACAGCTCTACTTTTATACGTTTAATTTTTCTTTTATCAGCCGATTCAATGGTAAACTTAAACCGGTCGAAGGTGATCTTATCTCCCTGTTTCGGCATCTCCCCTTCCAGCTCCAGCAGCATTCCGCCAATTGTATCTGCTTCATTCCTCACCTCATCAAACACTTCGGTTTCAATGCCCATGAACTTGCACATGTCGTTGATCGGGATCTTGGCTTCAAACACGTACGTGGTTTCATTGAGGCGCGAATAAAAGATCTCATCCTCGTCAAACTCATCATGGATCTCACCAAAAATTTCTTCCAAAATATCTTCCATGGTAACGATGCCCTGCGTGCCTCCAAATTCATCCACCACCAATGCAAGGTGTACGCGTTTGCTCTGGAATTCTTTCAGCAGGTCATCGATCTTTTTACTTTCAGGCACAAAGTATGTTTTGCGCACAAGGGTAAGCCAGTCGAATTCATCGCCTTTGTTCATGTGCGGCAGCAGGTCTTTAATGTTCAGCACGCCCGAAATATTGTCGAGGTTGCCGGTATAAACAGGTACACGGGAATAACCCCAGTCGTTAATCTTCATCAGCAGCTGTTTAAACGGGGTATCCGTGCGGATTGCAGTAATATCAGGCCTTTGCCGCATGATCTGCTTCACGGTGATGTTCCCGAAGTTGACGATCGACTTTAAGATGACCTTTTCTTCTTTAGGAGTTTCCTCTTCATTGGTGATGTCGATGGCATGTGTCAGCTCATCAACCGAAAGGATGTGGCCCTTTTTGGTGACCCGCTTATCAATAATGGTGGTTGACCTGACCAATACGAACACCAGCGGTTTAAGCAACTTGCTTAAGGTGAACATGGGAATGGCCACAAAGCGTGCAACACGCATGTTGTTCTGCGAGGCATAGATCTTTGGCATCACCTCGCCAAACAACACCAGCATGAATGTAACCAGCACCACTTCGATGAGGAAACCTACAAAGTGATTCACACTAAAGTCGAACAGCAACCCCATCATAATGGTGGAGAGCATCACGATAGAGATATTGACAAAGGTATTTGAGATGAGAATGGTGGCCAGTAAATGTTTTGGATGCGAGATGAGGTATGAGGCGCTTTGTGTGGTGCGGCTCTCGTCTTCTTCTGTGAGGTCGGCTATTTGTGTTTTGCTCAAAGAGAAAAATGCATTTTCGGAGCTTGATATGATGGCTGAGCACATAATGAACAGCACGATAATTCCTGCACAAATAAACAGGGTGGGTAAATCGGCAGGGGAAAATGCCGGGTTAATAATGCTTAAGATCAAATTGACCGGAGGTTCGGCCGATAAACTACTTTCCAAAATTACTTTATTAGGTTTAACATAGCAGGCTTAAAACGGAAGATCGTCTTCGGCACTGCCTGAGTTTACATCGCCTGCATGATTAGGTGCCTGCGTTGCATTGTTCGCGTGGCTGGCCGGCTGCGAAGTGTTTTGCACTGCTTCGTTGCCATTGCTGTTGTTGCGCGAGCCGAGCAAAGTTAATGTATTTGCCCTTATTTTTATTCCCGAACGCTCGATCCCGCTCTGGTCGGTCCATTTTTCGGTGCGTATTTTTCCTTCTACATATATGGTTGAACCTTTGTGCAGGTACTTATGGGCAATGTCGGCAAGGTTATCCCAAAGCTCCACCCGGTGCCATTCGGTATCTGTTCTGCGTTCCCCTGTGCGGCTGTCGGTATAGGTTTCGCTGGTGGCCATGCTGATCGTTAATACCCTCCGGGTGTTATTTGCACCAAGTACACGCGGTTGTTCGGGATCGCGGCCCAGGTTGCCGATTAAGATTACTTTATTCACACTCATACCATGCGTTAATTAAAAGTGAAATTTTACCGGAGGAAGCTTTGGCTGTTAAGCTTCAACCCGAAATAATTGTTAAATACCTATTGTTGAGGCAATATATGGTTTATAAACCGCTCAAGCAAACGGGGTACTGCATAATTATGGATGAGGTTTAAATTGATTTTAATAAAGCCTTCGGGCTTAAGCGGCACGATATTTTGGCCTTCGGCCAGCCAGAAAACAGCGTAAATGGTTTGGTGCGTGAGCTGGTGTTTTGATGCGAAAAGCAGGCGCAGCTGCTGCGGCTGGTGCGAAAACCGCTCTTTTAAATGAGCATGTTCCAGTAATTCATTTTCATCCGTTGCTGCCTGGGTTTCAATAACCGGGAACTCATACAGCATGTTCCAGATCCCTTCATCAACACGTTGCCTGATGTAGGTATTGTTCCTGGCATCTTTAATAAAAATATAATTCAGGAAGCGGTCGACCGGCTTGCGCTTTTTATCTTTCACAGGGAAATCATACACCCGGTTTTGCTTATAAGCCTCGCACTGCAGGCGCAGTACACAAACATTACATAAGGCCTGTTTGGGTTTGCAAACCGTGGCGCCCAATTCCATAATGGCCTGGTTGTGTGTGGCCGGAACTTTTTCGTTGAGCACTTCCCGGGCAACTTCGGCAAACAGCTTTTTTCCTTTCGAGGAATTAATGGGTTCGTCAATGGCAAACAGGCGCGAGAGCACACGGTATACATTTCCATCAACAACCGCCTGCGCTTCATTAAAGGCAAAGGAGGAAATGGCTGCTGCGGTATAAGGTCCGATGCCTTTCAGTTCAAGCAGCCTGTTGTAGGTGTCGGGGAAAACACCCTCGTGTTCCGCTTCGATGATGCGTGCAGTTTTAAGCATATTGGATGCACGGCTGTAGTAGCCAAGTCCCTGCCACAGCTTCATCACATCATCGTCATTGGCATTGGCCAGCGCATGGAGCGTAGGGTATTTATCAACGAACTTATTGTAGTAAGGCAAACCCTGTTCGACCCGGGTTTGCTGCATAATAACTTCCGATAACCAGATGCGGTAAGGATCAGTTGTTTCGCGCCAGGGCAAATCGCGTTTGCTGGCATGATACCATTTTATTAAAGGTGCTAAGAGAGTCATTGAATGACGCAAAAATAAGGGTCTGATAATTTTTTATACCAAATAGTGCATTTTGTTTTGAAATTCATACATTTGCAACCCGCTTTGCAAAAAGGGGGAACAACACAATCATTTGACTTTAAAGTTATTAATAGTTAAAACCGTAGAAAATGACAAAAGCAGAAGTAATTGCAGAAATCGCAACAAAAACAGGAATTGAGAAAGCACATGTGCAAGAAGCCGTAGAATCTTTCTTTAAAGTAGTAAGAACCTCAATGACAGAGGGTAAAAATGTTTATTTCCGCGGTTTTGGTAGCTTCGTTATTAAGAAGAGAGCTAAAAAAATTGCCCGTAACATTTCTAAAAACACCGCAATGGTGATTGACGAACATTACATACCAAGCTTTAAACCGGCTAAAACTTTTGTAGATAAAGTGAAAAGAAGCGATACGGTTAAAACCAAAGCAGCTAAGTTAGCAGCTAAAGCTTAATGAAATTCAACAGCAAACAAGTTTTACTGGTTACCATAGCATTGGTTGTTATCATCAGCCTGTTTGCTATGGGCTACAAAACTCCTTTTGGGCAAAGCAGCTCAAAAGGGGTTTCTTCTTTAACGGTAAAATTTGATGCTGAACAGTTCATTGAACAACAAAAAAAACAACTTAAGCCTCAACAGATCAGCCAGGTTGAGTTACTGGAGAAGGATAAAGCAAACAAGGAAAGTTTAGTAAAGCTGGCCGGTTTGTGGGATTCGATGAACGTGAGTTATGCAGGTGCTTATTATACCTACAAGCTTGCCGAAAAGGATCCTGCAGAGATGACCTGGTATATGGCCGGTTCTAAATTTTACAATGTGGCCAATTTTGGCAGCGACAGTTTGATGATCACCGATGCGGTGCAGCATGCAAAACTTGCTTTTGAAAAGGTGCTGGAAATTAACCCGGCAAACCTCGAAGCTAAAAATGCATTGGCCATATGCATTATCCAGGGCGAAAACGATGTGATGAAAGGGGTGGGGATGTTGAAGGAAGTGGTTGCCACCGATTCAAATAACCTTCAGGCGATCTTCACTTTAGGCATGCTTTCGATGCAAAGCAGCCAATTTGATAAAGCTGTTGAACGTTTTGAAAAGCTGGTGAAGCTGCAACCTTTTAACCCCGAGTATTATTTTTACCTGGGAGAGGTTTACGCCAAAACAGGCCAGACAAAAAAAGCAATAAAAACATACGAGACCTGCAAGACTCTTGTGAAAGACAAAGAGGCGAAGAAGGAAGTCGACAATATTATTAACAAACTAAACCAATTATAAAGCTATGCCAAGCGGAAAGAAAAGAAAAAGACATAAGATCGCAACGCACAAACGCAAAAAAAGACTTCGTAAGAACAGGCATAAGAAAAAATAAATTTTCTTAACCTCCCTCTTTGTCTTTTTATAAAGATCTTTTCCAAAAGTGAACCGTTCGAATGTATTGAGCGGTTTGCTGTTTTTTAATCATACCTGTTAAATTGTGAGTTACGAACTGGTAATTAATAGTCTTCAGAATGGTGGAGTTGAAATTGCGTTGTTGCGAGACAAGAAGCTTATTGAACTGCATCATGAGAAAGCCGACAATAGTTTTTCCGTTGGCGATGTTTACTTCGGCACAGTTAATAAACTGATGCCCGGCTTAAACGCTGCCTTCGTGGATGTAGGCCATGAGAAAGACGCGTTTTTGCATTACCTCGACCTTGGGCCGCAGATCAAATCGCAGCTCAAGCACATCCGTAATTTGCGCAATAATCCCAATGCCAATATCTGGCCCGATGCCGGCCATAATGAGCCCGATATTGAAAAAACAGGTAAGATAAACCAGGTGTTGCAGCGCATGCAACAGGTGGTGGTGCAGGTTACAAAAGAACCTATTTCCAATAAAGGTCCCCGCCTTACTTCCCAGTTATCCCTTGCCGGCCGCTATGTGGTGTTAATGCCATTTGACGGGGTGGTTTCCATTTCGAAAAAGATCGTAAAAACCGAAGAACGCATGCGGCTGAAAAAGCTCGTGCAAAGCATTAAACCTGCAAACTTCGGTGTAATTGTGCGTACGGTTGCCGAAGGGCAAAGCGTGGAAGAACTGGAAAATGACCTGAAAGACCTGATGAAACGCTGGGAGCAGCTTTGCTCACAGGTGAATACGGCTGTACAGGGGCAAAAGGTGCTGGGCGAAAGCGAGCGTACACTTACTTTGGTGCGCGACCTGCTGAACGATGATTTTTCGGGGATCTATGTGAATGATAATTTCCTGTACAATGCGATAAAAGGTTATGTGGCCAAAAAAGCCCCCGAGCTGGAAAAGATCGTAAAAGTATACAATGGGAAACAAGCCATTTTTGATCATTACGGAATTGACAAGCAGATCAAAACATCTTTTGGAAAAGAGGTGAACTTTATGGGCGGCTCTTACCTGATCATTGAACATACGGAAGCGTTGCACGTAGTGGATGTGAACAGCGGAAGCATAGTGGGCAAAGACATTAACCAGGACCAGAATGCACTGAAGGTGAACCTGGAAGCGGCTGCCGAAATTGCACGCCAGCTCAGACTGAGGGACATGGGTGGCATTATCGTGGTTGATTTTATCGACCAGAAAACGCCCGGTAACAAGCGCCTCGTTTACGAACGCCTGAAAGAGGAAATGAGGACGGATCGTGCAAAACACAAGATCCTGCCGATGAGCCCCTTCGGGTTGATCCAGATCACACGCCAGCGTGTGCGGCCCGAAATGAATGTGGTAACGGCCGAAAAATGCCCGACCTGCAAAGGCACAGGCGAGATCACCAGCAGCGTGGTGATTGCGGATGAGATTGAGAACAGGCTCAAATACCTGTTAGAGAACATGAACATGAAAGGTGCGATCAGCATCGAAGTTCACCCGTATATTTATGCGTTTTTCACCAAAGGTTTTTTCAACTCCATGCGCGTGAAATGGTCGCTTAAATATAAACGTTGGATCAACATCAAACCGATCAACTCGTTCCATTTTGGCGAGTACCGTTTTATTAACGGTAACGGGGAAGAGATCCAATTATAACAAAGTATGGGCAAAGCCTGCGTTAACAGGCAAACCATCTTTTTTATTTCCGTGAAAAAAGTATATTTGATGAGGTAACCCTACCTTCCAATTTTATGCGCATCAAAAGTTTTTTATCAGTAGCCATCCTTCTTGTCCTTTCATCCTGCGTATCTCAGCGCAAATATGATGATATGTATGCCCTTTGGGTGTATTCAGACGGCCAGTACCAGATGCTGAGGGCAAAGAATAATATTGGTGACAAACGCATCGCGATGTTGCTTGCTGAAGTGGACCGCATCCGCAGGGATTCCGCTTATATTGATTCTGTTTGCAGGCTTAATATGAACCAGGGAGATGCTGAGCGGGCAAGACTGGAAGCAGAAAGAAGACGGTTACGGGAAGAATTATCAAACCAGGCAAGCCGCCTGAAATTGTCGGCCGGAAAAATTGCCGAGCTGGAAGCCGTGCTGTTCCGTAAAGATTCGATGATGCGTGCCACCCGCGAACGCCTGCATAATGCCTTATTGGGCTTTAAAGATAAAGGGGTTAATGTGCATGTGGTAGGGGGGAAGGTGTACATTTCGCTTGACGAACGCCTCTTGTTTCAATCAGGCAAGGTGGATGTGAACCCCGAAGGCCGCCAGGCGCTTATCGAAATTTCTACGGCATTAAATGAAGATCCCACCACGATCTTGACGGTTGAAGGCCATACCGATGATATTCCTTATAAGGGCAAAGCATTTAAAGACAACTGGGACATCAGTGTGCTTCGTGCCACTTCGGTGATCCGCTTAATGAACAAGGCCGGCAAAGTGGCCCCGGCCCGTTTTATTGCATCAGGCCGTGCGGAGTATTACCCGATAGACCCTGCGCCAACAGCAGAAGCGCGCAGAAAGAACAGGCGCATCGAAATTATCGTAACGCCAAACCTGGATGAAATTGCTGAGATCCTGGATAGTAATTAAATAAACAGCTAAACGGTGAAAACCGGACGCATTAAAAAAGCCTGTTGTGGTAGCTATCCTCAACAGGCTTTTTTAGATTTTATCAATGAAAAAAAGTATTGTACCCACTCTATTATAAAAACGATGCCAAAGATGGCAATCTTGGGAAAAAGCCTTGGAAGAAAGCAGGATCAGGCTGAATTTGACAATTCAAAGGACTGCAGAAATATTAACCTGAACAATTTTTACTACACTTGTTTCACAAATCTGGACACTATGTATTTTAAAATACCAAAAAAACACGTGTTTTGAGATAATGTAATTTTTTTAAGCACTTTCTTAGTTGTAAAATACTTACAATCTATACATTATAATTCCCGGGGTTAATAGGTACGTTCCCGCGTTAGTCCTCAAAATCACTCTTTTACAAAGACCTCGAATTTGATTTTATGTACATTTTGGTTGGATTTCGTGGCTTTAGATCCGGCTCCCAAATTTACCAAAGCTACCTTTTTCCCACCTTTAAGGTCATGTTCAGAAGCTTCATTAATTACCGATACATCAAATTCTACCTTTTGTCCATTTTCACCAGTTCCATGATGTTTTTGACTGGAGAGCCTAAAACGGTCTTTTTCTATATTTGCCTCTTCGACTCCGTTAACAATATCGAGAAGAGTACGTTTATAAAGTCTTTAAGTTCCATGTTAAAACGTAAAATTTACCTGTTTGGGGAATCTCATGATTAGAAAATCTCCTACAATTGATGGATTGTCTTGCCTTGCAGCAACCAAATAAGTGATTGTTATAAGAGATTTGGTCGCATCATTTATGCGCATTTTCCTTTGAAGACCAAATAGTACAAATTCCAATTGTTTTAGTGTATCAAGCTCGTCATTCAAATCAACACTCAACTGTGTTCTTTCACTCATACTAACATCTGACATTACATCGCCCCAATCTCTCAATAAATCAAACAATCCACCTATCTTTTCGGCTTCTTCTTTAGTTTTTAATTCATCATGATCGAATTGATGCGCATGATTACCAGTTATTATATCTACGAGTGCTTTTCCATTTTTAATTTTAGCTAAACTTTTGATGTTATACTCATCGTTATTAAAGGCCGAAACGTCCCTTTCGAGTGTAGTCTTAACCCAATTCTCATGCAGGCCCTTTCCAAGCAATAAAAATTCAACTGTATAAACCTCTGTTTGGTCATCAACAATTTTATGATGATTAGCACATAGCAAAACCAGGTTATCGTAACTATCAAAATCGCCAGTATAAGAATATGATCCCCTCGGACCATCTTTTTTTTGAGAAACAATATGACATTCTTCTCCAATAATTACGTTTTTAGTCAATTGATCCGGTTGCTGCACCAATTCTACCTTGCATAAAAAGCATCGGTTTCCCGATTTAGCCCAAAGCATTTTCCTGGTTTTATCAGTTATTGCCATTATACGTTAAACAAATAGCTCATAAATCTACACGAAATCGTTATCCTTATTTGTCTCTCCTTTTAAAAGGTTTTCAAAGAAATCGTCCATTCGGGATGTCTTGTATGTGATAGAATCATGTAAATCACCCAATGCACTATACTCTGGAAAAGAGTACTGCACTTTATCCGTCTCAGAACTAAGAATTTCTAATCGATAATGAGGTGTTAGAATTGTAACCCCATCTGGAGTTATTTCATTTGCAAAATATTTATAGAAACGAATTTTCCTTCCCTGTGAAGATGCTACATATGAGTTTTCCTTTATCTGTTCCGAAGGAGACAGACTATATGGAACCTTACTAACGGAATCCCAAGTCATTGTCCCATCTCTTGTATCTCTTATAAATTTTTGAATGGCTTGAAGGATTTTATTTTCTTGATTAAACATACACAATACTATTATTAAACTCTTTCTGTAAAGCAATTAATTCAGTTTCGCACTTAAGAATAACATCGTATGCAATATCAGCATCTTGTTTTGTCTTAAGACCATTAAGCCTAAGCCGCCAAATCCACCAGTAAAATGGGAAGCGGCTCGAATAATTTAGTTTCGAGGTAATGTATTTTAACTCTATCCTACTTTTCGAAACCTCTCTTCTCAATAAATTTCCATTTTCATTAAATCCTTGGAGAAGATATAGATTAATGTTTTTTCCTATTTCGCGAAGATTTTTTATATGTCCAGGTACAAGTTTTTTAAACAGGTGTCGTCTGTTTATTCTACTTATCTTCCGCTGCACTACAACTGCAACTATAAACGTAAGAAAAGTAAATAGAAACTTTAATACTCCGAGCCAATCTCTTACTGAAATTCCCCAAATTATTGTATCCATTGTTTCATGTTATGCTCAAATATAATTTTTCTCCCAATAAGTCTATTGAAAAGCGGTTGACTATTTATCAATGATGATAAGTCCGCTTAAAATTAAAAGCCTTGCCTCCAATATCAATTACACCTACGAAGACACGTTAGGGTCTATCAATATTGTATTAAAGGAGAAGATAAGCTCACAGCTCAAGATAGAATTAATCCAGGATCTGGTATTAAAATGTAACGCCACCGTTGAAAGCTTAAGGCATAACTAAGACTTTTGACAAGGAATGGAATATTTATAAAGAAAGGAAATTATGAGCGAGGGTATTGTTACGTTATTGGAAAAACTCACTGAGTTTGGATATTCAGAGATAATCTTTAATGAAAAAGAAAGTCAACTGCATTTTAAAGCTCCCGATAAATTGTTTATACCCGATAGAGATCTGGATGAAGTGGATGATTCTATAATAAGAGTATTTAATAAACCATATATTCTAATTACATCACCACCACGAGATAAATAGTAGATTCCTCTGGAATATCATCGAAATCTATATTGTTTAAATCCTCTGCGTTCATAACCTCATGCTGAACTAATCTCAGTACCTCATGTAACTCTTCTTTATTTTCGATTTGCCATCTCCTTTTTTCATGAGGGATGGGTTCTGCTTGGATAACAATTTGTATTCCGAATGGCTCCAATCCAAAACGAATAACATTGCCACCAAGCTTTGACAACGTTACTGTGTACTTGGGATATTTAAGTATTTCTTGTGCTATCTGTAATGCTGACATATTCGAATCCTTTATGTGTATTATACATTTTTTTTCTTCTTATCCTCAATTCTTACAATCTCTTCTACTGTTGTATCCAGTGCTGTAGCTATCTTTTGCAAGGTTAACAAGGTCGGGTTGGTCCTACCAGCTTCAATTCTACGCATGTTGGATCTGTCAAAGTCACATCTGTGACCCAGTTCAATTTGAGTGATCTTCTTTTCCTTTCTGATCCTTGCTATATTTTCTCCTACACGCTTTAGAATTGGCACTTCCATTAACCCACTTTTAGGTAGGTGAAAAGTGGATTTTTATAGAAAACTTTTTGTTGTCATTAATGACCGCATTGTTTAAAATTGTGGTATTAAATGACAACGCTATGAAATTATTTTTTTCTCTCTGGACCTTTTCAATTCTATTCCTGCTTTCCTGCAACTCTGAATCATCAAAAATTGAAGATCAAAAAGCAGTTCTATCACTTCGCTTCGACAGCATTAACCAACTCTCAATTAATGAAACTAATCTCTGGCAGGTGCGAAACCGCTTAGAACAATTGGAAAAGGATGTAATAGACTTGGGGTACAACGCACATATGAAAGAACTAACTTATGATAACAAGAGCCTTTTAGAATCAATTCAAAAACGGGTTAGCCAATTGAACCTATTAGAAGAAGGAAATTCTATTCGCAGCCAGATAGACAATCTAAAAAAACCGACAGCCAATGATCCAAAGCAGTCTAAAAGTTACGCATACCAATTACATCAGATTCAAAACAGGATTGAAAATTATATTGAAACGTGCAAAAAATATGAAGTTGATGTAGATGAGTTCAGATCACTTAAAGCGTCAATAGATATGAAGATAACCAGTATTGATACACAACTTGACATAATTAAACAACAGGAAGAAAACAACCTTCGAAATAGTAATGGATATGTAACCGTTTTTACTGACAAATCCAGCTTGTATAACTACGTATCTAACCGCATGTTCTATTCAAATGACAGAAGCATTGTCGTTAAAATATCAAACACAATCAATATTAACTATTCCGATGCATATTTTAACCTTTCATTTATAGCCTTAAGTCAAACAAGAGGACTGATAACAGGTGAATCATTGGCGACTCCAGGTGGAACAATAAAGATTTATGTAGATTCAAGGACAGGATGTCTAAATAGTAGTGGTGATTATTACTGTTCGAATTGAATTTCTACTGATGAAAAGTTATACACTCATTCTTTTATTTATCTCCTCCTTTTTATTTTCATGCAAAAAGGAAAACCAAGAATCATATTCATTACAAGGAAAATGGTTACTGGTTAATGGAGAAGTTTACTCTGAAAACATGGAAAATGGTGGAGTGATTTATTACAACCACTTTTCACCAACCAAATTGAATAGCCAAATGGATTTATCCGGTTTAAACCTGCCGATTGATTTTATCTCACAGAATAAAACAACCTGGCAATTTGAAGAGGATTTTAAGCTCAATGAACTATTAGTTATGAAGTAGCATACGAACGATATTCAATTCGCATATATGGGCTTGAAAACGGATCTGCTCGTGTTTTAACAATAGACAAGATCGGAAGCAATGAAGTCTCTTTTGTGACTGGAGAAAGAAGACAGGCATTGAATGGAGTAAACACCGCCTATTTTAACAAATTATATTTTAAACGTATTAACTAACTATGAAAGCAATTTTAAGCCTTGCAATCGCGGTTATCGGGTTTTCAGCTTGCGAGAAAGAAGAAATAAAGCCAATAAATAAGCCGCCTTATGGTGGAGTTGTCCAAACTGACACCCTTGGGAATAATGATATAGATAGCATTGTTGGAACAACCTGGATGCTTTATAAATGGTCCAATGGCTTCCAAACTACTGAAAGAAGCGACACACTCTATTTCATTAATTCGTTTTTGTATATGTACAACTCTGTCAGAAGCAACTATCAATTAACTACATCTGGTAGTCAATATTCACTGATCTTAGAAGGAACACCCATAGGAGATTTATCGGGTTTAGTTCCAAGGAATTTTATACGGTTTGGTGAACTTAACAGTGAAATGAAAGACATAAGTAACGGCCAAAATGGGATCAATTATCAAGTGTGGCTTAAAAAATTGTAAATTGACATTGAGCATTGGCGGGCGTTTCCGCTGAAAATTGGATGTTAAATTTTTTTCCGCCTTTATCGCAGATAGGTTGCGTAGTGCAATCCGAGCTTTGAAGGTGAAAAGTAGTTTACTCCATATGATTAAATCTTTGCATCAATGCCGCTCATTATTTGAACTCCGTAAGGCGTTCAATACTGACCTCATTTGTCGCCAATACCTGGAAATAATGCTCTGGGACGGTGCTTCTGTGTGTCCTCATTGCGCTACCTCTGATAAGATCTATAAGCTTAAAAATCCTAAGTTATACAAATGCGGCCACTGCCGTAAACAGTTTACTGTAACTGTAGGAACTATATTTCATGGAACTCATGTTCCCCTAAATAAGTGGTTTGAGGCTATCTGGTGTGTTACCAATAAGGCTAAAGGCATCGCTTCAACTCAATTAGCAGATGAGATAGGCGTACAACAACGCACAGCGTGGTTTATGTTAGGGAGAATCCGTTTTGCACTTAAGCAAAAGTCTTTCATGGCTTCTCCAGAAAGCATTGTTGAGGTTGATGCTACCTTTGTTGGACCAAGAGCACAAAATATGCACGAATACACCAGGTGGAAACTACAGAGAAAGACGGAGAGGAAGAAGAGATTTGATCCAGCGGAAACACATACGGCAGTATTCGGAATGATTGAAAGAGGCGGAAAGGTTAAAACTGTAGTTGTTGAAGGTGAAAGAAAGAAAATTACGCAGAAGCTTATTGATAGGCACATTGAGCCAGGAGCAACAATATACTCTGACGGCCATAGAGCATATAAAAAATTGTCACAAGAAGGATATACCCACGACTTTGTTAGCCATCAGAAAGGTCAATACGTTAAAAATAAAGGAACCGTGCACATTAATTCTATCGAAGGGTACTGGGGATTATTTAAGCGTGGGTACATCGGTGTTTCACATCACATGAGTGATAAACACCTGCAATCATACTTTAATGAATACGACTTCCGCCATAATCATAAGAAGTTGCCGAAGTTAGCAAAGCTTGATGAAGTGCTTAAAAAAGCCTTTGGGGGAATAACATATAAGCAACTAACACAAAAGGTGGCTTAAAATATTATTTTTGAGTCTAAATGATCAGAATATGGGTGTGGCAAATTTAATTACGATATATCCGAATATGCCTAATGGAATGACACCAGCAGGAACAATAGGAGAGTATGATGCATATACAGGTGCAATGTACCTAACCTATTTAATCCATAATCCTATTGATAACA
>JAZKGM010000104.1:0-16759 GCA_040385895.1 Bacteroidota bacterium | reverse complement strand
AGGCGTGGGTTTACTTACCACTACTTCTGTTGCAGGAGCATACTCTTATGTTATCCCCGTAAATAAATACCTTACATTCAGGGCTGCTATACAGGCAGGGATCGTTCAGAAAACACTCGATTTTTCTAACTTTACATGGGGCGACCAGATCCTGAAACAAAACGGTATTGTTCAGCCTACCGGCCAGCCGTTACCTGAACCAGCCGTGTTTTATCCTAATTTTGCTGCGGGATTCCTTGCTTACACAAGCAGGTTTTATGCGGGGGTCGCTATGCATAATCTTACAGAGCCTAACCAGGGGTTTTATACAACCAAAGCACCTGTTAACAGGAGGATTACAGCAAATGCAGGGTTGCAAATACCAGTTGGACCACAAGGGAAGAACTTAAAAAATACGTCAAATATTTCTCCGAATATTATGTACATGCAACAAGGTTCCCAGTTCAGCGAGCTTAATATGGGCATGTATTACAACAAAGGTTTTTTCGTGTTGGGAGGTTTTTTCCGACAGACCTCTGCAAACAGTGATGCGTTTATATTCCTGCTCGGCTTACGAAGGGAAAAACTGAGGATCGGTGTTTCTTATGACGCAACGGTATCCAACGCCCGTGGAGGAACGGGAGGATCGTACGAAGTATCGATTGCTTTTGAGTTAAGGAAAAAGGTGCGCAGCAGAAGTCCCCGTACAATACGTTGCCCTGAGTTTTAATTCTCAAGTCTTTTGCTATATTTGTGTAATCCTTACTGAATCCTCATGCATCAAATTCGTGCATCTATTCTCTTAATTGCCCTTCTATCATTATTTGATAATGCTCAGGCGCAGGATCCCCAATTCAGCCAGTTTTATGCCATACCATTATATACGAACCCCGCATTTGCAGGGGCCAGTGGCAATATCCGCATAAATGCCGCTTACCGCGATCAGTATCTCGGAATAGACAATAACTTTAGAACGTTTTATGGAGGTATAGATGCCAATGTTGCAAAACTGAACGGGGGTTTAGGTTTTACGGTATTATCGGATGTTGCCGGAGATGGCAAGCTGACTACCCTTCAGGCAAGTGGAATATACGCTTTTCATACACCCCTTAACCGGTATTGGAGACTGCGCAGTGCCATACAGGCCACATTCGTACAGAAAACCTATGATTACAGCAAGTTTAATTTTGGAGATCAGATAGACGACCGGTATGGTTTTATAAAACCCACCATGGAGCCTATCGGTTCGCAACAAAGGGTGTTCCCCAATTTTGCTGCGGGTATACTGGTATATAGCGACAGGGCTTTTGCTGGGTTTGCGATACATAATATCATAGAGCCCAATCAATCATTTTACTACCCCAATAGCGGTAATGATCAGTTTAAATTGCCCCGCAGGTACACAGCCCATGCCGGAGTAAACATATACCTTACCAATCAGCGGAACGAAAAAGACCGGGTTATACTTTCGCCAAACATTTTATTTATGAACCAGCGTAACTATAACCAGTTAAACCTGGGCATTTATTTAAAAAAGCAGGCATTAACAACCGGATTATGGCTGCGGCAAACCAGTAAAAATACAGATGCTGCAATTATCCTGCTGGGATTAAAGTTTCCTAAGTTCCGTATCGGGTATACTTACGATGTTACGGTATCAGGGGCAAGAACAGCTACGCAAGGGTCGCAGGAAATATCAATGGCCGTTGAAATTACCCCAAAAAAGAAGCCTAAAGCGCGAAATAAGGCCATTGTTTGCCCTGAATTTTAGAGAAAAAATATTCATGAAATAGGAATAATCATGTTTATTTTCCGTTATATTTGAAAAATTTAATTAGTAAAAGCTATAATTATATATGAAGCACGCCACAAAAATTTTCCTTTTAGCAGCATTGGCTAATTGCGTTTTTATTGGCACCGGGTGTAAGAAGAAAAAATCAGAAACAACCGGCTGGCAGTACAATAACGAAAAATGGGGTGGTTTTGAAAAACCTAAGTTTAAAGACCAGGAAACCGGGCCGGGACTGGTATTTGTTGAGGGAGGTACGATTACTTTAGGTTCGATGGAAAATGATATTATTTTCGATCGCAACAATATGAAACGCAGGGTTTCTATCCCTAGCTTTTATATGGATCAAACCGAGGTTACTAATTTTCATTACCTGGAATACCTATACTGGTTAAACCGTGTTTATGTTGATAATCCATTGGTTTTCCGTGGAGCATTACCTGATACATTGGTTTGGCGTAATAAATTATCATACAATGAGCCTTATGTGCTTTATTACCTGCGTCACCCTTCTTACCGTGAATACCCGGTGGTTGGTGTTAACTGGCTTCAATCAAAAGCATATACCGATTGGAGGACTGATCGTGTAAACGAGATGATCATGGTGCGTGAGGGTTTTATTGAGCTTGATGTAAATGCAACTGGCGACAATAATTTTAATACGGAAGCCTACTACCTGGGTTTATATACCCCTGCAAATGTTAAAAAACAGCTGAAAGACCATAGCCCGGGCGGAAGCAAGAGGGATGTGAGAATGGAAGATGGTATTTTATTACCTGATTACCGTTTACCTACAGAAGCCGAATGGGAATATGCTGCTTACGGATACATGTCGCCTGAGTATAATGAGAATGTTGACGTGAAACGGATCTACCCATGGGATGGTTTAACCATGCGCAGAAGCGATAACGAAGCTACACGTGGTAATATGTATGCAAATTACATGCGTGGAAGAGGTGATGCTGCGGGTGTTGCAGGAAAACTGAATGATGCAGGATTTTATACAGTACCGGTTAAGAGTGAAGACTATTTGCCAAATGACTTTGGCCTGTACCACATGGCTGGTAATGTAAGTGAGTGGACAATGGATGTTTATCGTCCTTTAAGCTGGGAAGATGGACAGGAAATTGCTCCTTTCCGCGGTAACGTATACAAAACCAAAGTAACAGATGCTGATGGTATTGTTTCCGAAAAGGATAGTTTAGGACGTATTCCTTACCGTGAGGTTACTGAGCAGGAAGTTGCAAAAAGAAGAAATTACCGCAAGTCGAATAACATTGGATATAAAGACGAAACCACTTACGAAGACCTTGACCAGAAATACGATTATGGTGTAACCAGCCTGGTGCAAAACGTATCAAGGGTTTATAAAGGTGGTTCGTGGAATGACCGTGCTTACTGGATGACCCCGGGCTCACGCAGGTTCCTTGATGAAGATCTGTCTACCGCAACAATTGGTTTCCGTTGCGTAATGGATAGGTTAGGAGATCCTAGAAAGAAATAATATAGTCACAGTATAAAATAAAAACACCTTCAGAACTTGGTTTTGAAGGTGTTTTTTATGCGTTAATTTTGTGTTACACTGCACGCATGCTCAGGTCCATTGCTTTAACACTATGGGTTAAGGCCCCTGACGAAATATAATCTACCCCTGTTTCCGCATAGCTGCGGAGCGTTTGTATGGTAATGCCCCCGCTTGCTTCTGTTTCATACTGTTTATTAATAAGTGCAACGGCTTCCTGTAACAGTTCCGGCTTGAAATTATCAAGCATAATGCGGTGAATGCCACCTTTTTCAAGCACCTGTTTTACCTCTTTAATGCTGCGTGTTTCGATCTCAATTTTCAGATCCAGGTTCTTACTTTTTAAATAGTTTGCCGTACGGTCAATGGCTTGTGTTATTCCACCTGCAAAATCAACGTGGTTGTCTTTTATCAGGATCATATCATATAAACCAATGCGGTGGTTTTCTCCGCCTCCGATCTTTACGGCCCATTTTTCGAGCAGGCGCATTCCGGGGGTTGTTTTACGGGTGTCTAATATTTTTGTGTGCAAGCCTTCCAGTTCCTTCACATATTTGGCCGTTTGCGTAGCCACACCGCTTAAACGCTGAATAAAATTAAGCACGGTACGTTCGGCTGTTAACATGCTGCGTGAGCTGCCTTCGATGTTTATGACCACATCTCCGTATTTTACCGTATCACCATCCTTTTTCAACACCTCAACATGTAAGCTGGGATCAACTTTTTTAAAAATGTAGTCCACTAAGATCAGGCCGGCAATTATTCCATCGTCTTTTGCCACAATAATCGATCTGCCCTTTTCATCTTCATTAATGGTGGCCATCGATGTATGGTCACCTTCGCCAATATCTTCTGCAAAAGCAATATCAATAAGCTGGGTAACCAGGCGGTTCTGTAATAAATCTTTCATGTAAAATAAATGGAGTTACTCTTTTTCAAAACGTAATTCATGCACCAACAGCCCATTACCCCCGTCTTTCATGAAAATATAGACGCGGTATTTGCCCTGCGATGTTTCGTAATTTGCAATGGCATATTTGGCATCGGGAGACACTCCCCGGTGCTGAATGGCGATTGATTTAAAAGTATGCTGTGCAAAAAAGTTTTTCAGCATCATTTCAGCCTGTTGTTTGCTGTACACACCCTCGTTGTTGTTTATAGTTAACTCTACACTGCTGTTCAGAAATCTGGAAATTTCACGGGAGTTCGATGTCTTTATGGCTCCGACAACATCATCAAAACTATCGGCCATTGCCACAGCAGCAAAGAGCATAAACACAGAAATAGCTATAGGTTTTAAAAAGTTGTTACTCATTTGGTGTAAATTATACATGGCTATTGTCTAAAAATGTGCCACGGTGCAAATTAGTAAAAATGTTGTAATGCAAAATGTCCGTGTAAAAAGTTTATTGGCTATTTTCGTTGCATGAATAAAAAAGTTGCCCTTATTATTTTAGATGGTTGGGGAAATGGAAAACCGTATGAAGGGAATGCCATTTACCTGGCCAATACGCCAAATTTTGATCAGCTGATAAAACAATATCCGGTAACGAGCCTTAAAACCAGCGGAGAAGATGTGGGTCTGCCAAACGGGCAAATGGGCAACTCGGAAGTGGGACACATGAACATTGGTGCAGGAAGGGTGGTGTACCAGCAATTGGTTTTAATTAATAAGGCATTCGAAGAGGCAGGTATCTTTAATAATAAAGTACTTATTGATGCCATAAATGATGCAAAAGCAAATCGTAAAAAGATACACTTAATGGGTTTGCTCAGCAACGGAGGAGTTCATTCGAGCTTTGAACATGTGTTGGGTTTGTGCGATCTGATGAGTAAAAATGCAGTTGATCAGTTTTATGTTCATGCATTTACCGATGGCCGTGATACAGATCCGAAAAGCGGTTATGGCTTTTTAGAGAAATTGTCGGGCAAACTGGATGAAACCCATGGGAAACTGGCCAGCATAACAGGACGTTATTATGCAATGGATAGGGATAAACGCTGGGAACGGGTTAAGCTGGCTTACAATGCATTGGTGAATGCGGATGGAGAATATACGGACGATCCTTTGGATGTATTGGAAAAAAGGTATGCTGCGGGTGAAACAGATGAATTTATAAAACCGATAATCGCTGCAGATGATTCGGGCAAACCAATTGCAAAGATTGAAGAAGGCGATGTGGTGATCTGTTTTAATTTTCGAACCGACCGCGGACGTGAAATTACGCAGGTATTAACCCAGCAGGATTTTCCTGAATTTGGTATGCATAAGTTAAGGCTTAACTATATTACCCTTACTGAGTACGATAAAACATATAAAAATGTAAATGTTGTTTTCCCGGATATTGACCTGCAAATGACCCTGGGTGAGGTGTTGGAAGCGAACAATAAAAAGCAGGTGCGGATTGCAGAAACAGAAAAATACCCGCATGTAACGTTCTTTTTTAGTGGTGGCCGTGAAACGGAATTTAACGGAGAAACAAGGCACATGTGCCCGAGTCCAAAGGTGGCCACTTACGACCTGCAGCCAGAAATGAGTGCAGAAGAGGTGTGTAAGGCTACCTTGTTCGAGATCGAAAATGAGCAGGCCGATTTTTTATGTGTGAACTTTGCAAACCCAGATATGGTGGGTCATACCGGGGTGGTTGCAGCCGAGATAAAAGCTGTTGAAAAGGTGGATGAATGTCTTGGTAGAATTGTTATTGCAGCTTTAAAACATGGTTATGCTTTGATCGTCACTGCCGATCATGGAAACGGTGAATACATGATCAATGCCGAAGACGGCTCTCCCAATACGGCCCATACCACAAATGAGGTTCCATGTATCGTGGTTAACGCGGCTGTAACCAAAACAAGGCCGGGAAAACTTGCGGATATAGCACCAACGGTGCTTCAGTTAATGGGCATTAAACAACCGGATGCAATGACCGGCCAAAGCATCCTATGCGGGTAATTGCTTTTTTGTTCCTGCTGGCCTTAACTGCACCAGGCTGCACAAAAAAAGAACAGCTTACGAACGATAATTTTAATACGAAGGCTTTTTTTGCGGCTGAAACAGGACGTTTGGAAAAGAGCAAACATGGTATTATAAAAACGCTGATGTTTAATAATGAAACCCGTCAACTTATTATTGAAGATACCGTAAACTGGCAGCAAGAGCTGGCTCCTTTTACAGAAATCGACCTGAGCAGCGATGTGTTTTCACAGGCATTTCTGGTAGATACCATCATGAATGGGAGCAGCGCTAAAATCACCTATATGGGCAAAGACGAAAAGATGGAATTGAAAAGCGTGGTGATCTTACTTGAGAACAATAAGCTTGTTCGCATTTCTTATGAACTGTATACAAAAAACAGCCTTTATGCAAACAGGAAGCTATTGGTGTATATGCCGGATAACGGCTACCGGATAACGGGCTTTCAAAAGGTGAACCTTTTAAGCGGATCTGATTTTTCCATCCATGTAAAGTGGATGAACTAACGGAGGTCGATCACCTCTACCTTCGGGTACTTTTTTATATCGAAGTTAAAGAAGTTATCTTCCAGCTTGATGTTTGGGTATTGGTTGGTAACGATGTAAGTATGAATGGCCCCGCTTTTTTCGAATACCTGTGATTTGGTGATGGTTTGATTGGTTTTATCGATGGTGAGCTTGATCTTGAAAAAGTTCTTCTTTTTATCTTTAGGTGTGAGCTCAACCAATGCAATGTCGCTTTTGCCCTCTTTCTTTTGTTCCAGGATCTTTGATAAAAAACCTTTATCGTACATCGTAAAAATATCGTCTAAACGGATCGGGGCTTTTTTCGAATCGTAATTATTCACCTGCACCTCGTTTACTTCCCTGCTATAGGTCCATATGGTTTTGTTATCACAAATAATAACCTGGTTGGCAATGTCAAGCCTGAATTTGTTCCCCTTTACGTAAATGCTGCCTTTTTGTTTTTCGTTAATGTTTTCGGCTTTACTCTCAATGCTGTACATAAAATCGGCCTTAATGGTTTTAAAGTTCTTGTACCGGTTACTGATCAGGTTTAAAAGCTTATCGGCCGATTTATCAGTAGGTTTCGGGGAATTTTGGGCAATACCTGCTGTAGATATCAATAAAAAAATAAAGAGGGCTTTCTTGATCATGCTTTTAGTAGTGGTGTAAGTGATTAGATCATAAACGGAATGAAAAGGTTTAAAGTTTTGCTCCGGCAATCTATTGCTGCAAAAAAACTTCATAAAATGGTAGCTACCAAACTTTTTATATAAATAGTGCTTCCTTATCAATAAAAATGATCGCACCCGTTAAACCTTTTGCGAATTAATAAATCTTATCTTAGCATACGCTAATACATGCAGCAGCAACCGGCAGAAATTACAGACGAGCTTATTTTAAGCGCCTTTGGTATTGAACATACCAGGCAAAAAGCTTTCGGGTGGTTGCTGGATAAGTACCAGAAAAAGACCTACTGGCACATCAGGCGCATTGTGGTGAGTCATGATGATGCCGATGATGTGTGCCAGAATACCTTTATTAAGGTGTGGGAAAACCTCCATAATTTCAGGTCTGATTCGAAATTGTACACCTGGCTTTTCCGGATCGCGACCAACGAATCGCTTACTTTTCTCAACAAAAGAAAAAATAATCAAAGCCTGGATGATACCTCACCCGAATTGTTGCAATACTTAACCCACGGAAGTTATTTTAACGGGAACCAGGTAGAACTTAAGCTGCAACAGGCCGTTTTAACGCTCCCTGAAAAGCAGCGGCTGGTTTTTAACATGAAATATTTTGATCACATGAAGTATGAAGAAATGAGCGAAGTGCTTGGAACATCGGTAGGTGCGCTTAAAGCATCCTATCACCATGCCGTGAAAAAAATTGAAGAAATTGTAACCAGGGCTTAAACTTTTGTAACCCCATTGTATCGAACAAAGAGATGAACAACAATAATTTACATACCGATCATGATGCTGCTGAAAACAGGGATGGCTTTGTTGTTCCCGGAAATTATTTTGAACAAAGCAGGAACCACTTATTAAATAAGATAAATAATGGCGGTTTTACTGTTCCTGAGCAGTATTTTGAACAAAGCAGGCAAAAGATAACCGGTGCTGTAGCCAACACGAAAAAAACACCGCTCGTTATTTCACTTAACACATGGTGGTATGCAGCGGCAGCCGTTGTTTTGCTTGCTTCAGTAAGCTTGTTGTTTATAAAACCGCGCCAGGTACCGCAGGCCGATTTAGATAAAGTGACGAACGAGGAAATTGTCAATTATTTTTTAACAAGTGAAAGCATCAGCGATATTCCTGCAAATGAGCTATACACCAACGAGATCGTTCCGGTAACAAAAGAGGATGAAGAGCTTCTTCACCAGCTTGATGAAGAATTATTATTAAACGAATTATAAGAACATACCATGAAGAATATATTTCTTATTTTATTGCTGGGGTTTGGGATAAACGCATTGGCCCAGGCTACTGATGAGCCGGTTGATGGTGAAAAACAAAAGATGGAAGCATTGAAGATCGCTTTTATTACAGAAAAATTAAACCTCACCAGCAAAGAGGCAGAGGTATTCTGGCCGGTGTTTAACCGTTACGACAAAGAGGTTAAAACAATAAGGAAGAAGGAGCGCGAAAGTGCAAGGGCCTATTCGCAAAAAACGAACAGTACAGAACAGGAAGCCGATAAGTTTTTAACCGAGCAACTGGCATTAAAGCAGCAGGAAGTCGACCTGCTTAAAAAGTTCATCCCTGAATTTAAAAAAGTGCTTCCGCTGCCCAAAGTCGCACGTTTATTATCGCTTGAGCAGGAATTTAAAATGCAACTGCTTCATAAGCTTAAAGACAGGAGAGGGCCTAAAAGATAGCCGGGGAAATTTCAAAATGTAGATGATGTCTTTTGTTTATATTCGCGCACTTAAAATTTAACGCGAAATGACTAAAGGACCTATCTCTCAGTTTATTGAAACTCATTACAGACATTTTAATGCCGCAGCGCTTGTTGATGCTGCAAAGGGGTATGAAACACATTTAACCGAAGGAGGTAAAATGATGGTAACCCTTGCTGGTGCAATGAGTACGGCCGAGTTGGGAAAGTCTTTGGCCGAAATGATCCGCCAGGGAAAAGTAGATATTATCAGCTGCACAGGAGCTAACCTCGAAGAAGACATCATGAACCTTGTTGCGCACAGCCATTACAAGCGCGTGCCTAATTACCGCGATCTTTCGCCACAGGATGAGTGGGACCTGCTTGAAAACCACTACAACCGGGTTACAGATACCTGCATTCCTGAAGAAGAGGCTTTTCGCAGGTTGCAGAAACACATTCATAAAATATGGAAAGATGCAGATACTGCAGGTGAACGTTTTTTTCCGCACGAATACATGTATAAGATCCTGAATAGCGGTGAGCTTGAGCAGTATTATGAAATTGACCCCAAAAACTCGTGGATGCTGGCAGCGGCCGAACGCAACTTACCTATCGTAGTTCCGGGCTGGGAAGATTCAACCATGGGAAACATTTTCGCTTCTTATGTGATTAAGAACGAAATAAAGGCATCAACCATGAAAAGCGGCATCGAATACATGGCCTGGCTGGCAGATTGGTATGTGAAGAACAGTGAAGGCAAAGGATTAGGCTTTTTCCAGATCGGTGGAGGAATTGCGGGAGATTTTCCAATTTGTGTGGTGCCGATGTTGTACCAGGATATGGAAATGGAAAATATTCCATTCTGGAGCTATTTCTGCCAAATCAGTGATTCAACCACTTCTTACGGTTCTTATTCGGGAGCCGTTCCTAATGAAAAGATCACCTGGGGAAAACTGGATATTCATACCCCTAAGTTTATTGTAGAAAGCGATGCCACCATTGTAGCACCGCTTATGTTTGCATGGATCTTAGGCTGGTGATGCACAAGGAAAAATAGTATTGTAAAGGCCGTTCTGCAAAGAGCGGCTTTTTGTTTTTATATTCGCCAGCATGCACATCAGCAACCGCGAACTCTTTTTATTGCACCAGGCGCAAACCACGCGTTTTCCTTTATTGCTCGAATTTGAAAAAGCCGAAGGTGTTTATTTGTTCGATACCAACGGGAGAAGGTTTATTGACCTGATCTCCGGCATTAGCGTGAGCAGCCTCGGGCATGGGAACGAACGTGTGAAAAATGCCATAAAACACCAGGTGGATCAATACATGCACCTGATGATCTACGGGGAGTTCATCCAATCGCCACAAGTTAAGCTTGCGCAGAAAATGGCATCTTTATTACCGCCTTCCCTTAACTGCGCTTACTTTGTAAACTCAGGTGCAGAAGCTACAGATGGTGCATTGAAACTGGCCAAACGTGTTACCGGGCGAACCGAGATCATTGCCTTTAAACACGCCTATCACGGAAGCACACATGCCGCCCTGAGCCTGAACAGCGAAGAGGAATATAAAAATGCATTCAGGCCTTTATTGCCTGGTGTAAAATTTTTAAACAACGGAAATGAAGAAGAGTTGCAAGGCATCACCTCCAAAACGGCTTGTGTAGTTATTGAAGTGGTGAGGGGAGAAGCCGGGTACATCCCAACAGATGAACATTTTTTGAAAATGCTGCGTAAAAAATGCAACGCAGAAAATGTACTCCTTATTTTTGACGAGATCCAGACCGGTATGGGTCGTACCGGAAAACTGTTTGCTTTTGAACACAGCGGGGTGGTGCCTGATATTTTATTAGCGGGAAAAGCCTTGGGTGGCGGAATGCCGATGGGCGCTTTTATCGCATCCAATGAGTTGATGCTCCACCTTACCGAAAACCCAATACTTGGTCATATCACCACATTCGGAGGGCATCCTGTTATTTGTGCAGGTGCATTGGCAGGCATTGAAGAGCTGCTTGAGCTTGAGCTGATGAAGGGGGTGGATGCAAAAGAAAAACTATTCAGGGAGCTGCTGGTTCACCCCTTAATAAAAGGAGTAACAGGCAAAGGGCTCATGCTGGCCCTCGAATTCGAAAGTTTTGAGTTCAACAAAAAGCTGATCGATCTTTGTATTGAAGATGGGCTGATCACCGACTGGTTTTTGTTTGCATCGAACAAAATGAGGATAGCCCCTCCTTTAATCATTACCGAAACCGAAATAAGGGAAGCCTGTCATATTATCATTAAAAACTTACATGCAGTTTAAACCTTATTGATCTATGGGTATCTGAATAACACAAACACACCAAATTATGAAAAAGATAAATCAACTGATCGCGTTACTGGTATTGTCTGCAACACTGATTGTTGGCGGATGTAAAAAGGATAAGGATGAAGAACTGGATGCAGAAACCCAATCATCGTCTGATAATTTCCTGGTGGAAAGCAATGTGAACGATGAACTGAAAGAAGTAGATGCGGCAGCCACCAACACCCAGCTGGGCAAAGCAGGGCCGGTTATTACGATAGACAGTGCCTCTTCCCCTAAAAAAATGACCCTTGATTACGGAACCTCAACACTTTGTGCAGATGGAAAGATCAGGTCGGGTAAGATAATTGTAACATGGACGGGCCGCTACCGTGAAACAGGAACAATAATTACCATTGTTCCTGAAAATTTCTTTCAGAACGGAAACAAGGTAGAAGGAACCAAAACCATTGAAAACAAAGGCCGTAATGCTGCCGGGAACTTGTATTATACTGTTACCGTAACCAATGCCAAAGTAACGAAGGCCGATGCCAAGGTGCGCACATGGAATGCTACCCGCAACCGCGAGTGGATTGCCGGGGAAAGCACCGCTGCATGGAACGATGATGTGTATTTATTAACGGGGAATGCAAACGGGGTTAATGCGAACGGTTTGAACTATTCAGCCAATATAACCACAGCACTGCGTGTGGATCTAAGCTGCCAGTACAGGATTACCGCAGGTGTGGTTGAACTGATCCCGCAAGGTAAACGTACCCGGACAGTTGATTATGGAAATGGGGTTTGCGATAATACCATTATTGTAACCATAGGCAACAAATCATATACGATAAACTAAAACGAAAGCTTACAAAGAAGCCCCCAACCTAAAGGTTGGCGGCTTCTTTGTTTTAATTCCAGGTAATATCTTCAGGGGAATTTGCCATGGGTGAAAAATCATCACCTAAAAGCTTTACAACCTTCGCCCACATTTGTTCCAGGTCGGGATCAAAAACAATGTGCTCATCCGCATGCGTGATCCACCAGGCTTTCGATTGCATTTCTTCTTCTATCTGGCCTTCGCTCCAGCCACTATATCCGATAAAGAACTTAAAATCATTCACGTCAGCTTCTCCAGATATGATCAGGTCATTCACAAAATTGATATCGCCACCCCAATAGATGTCGTCTATGATTTTATAGCAGCCGGGTATCTTACTTCCATGTTTATGTATAAAATGCAGCGAATTCGGTTCTAAAGGCCCTCCATAAAAAACAGGGAAATCATCCTGTAACAAACCGGGAACAACCTCGCTTGTGCTCATTTCTGCAGGCTTATTTAAAATAAAGCCAACCGAACCAAGGTCTGTATGTTCAGTGAGCAGGATTACGGAACGCCTGAAATTCATATCTTCCAGAAAAGGTTCGCTAACCAGCAATGTTCCCTTGTTTGGCCTTATAAAAATGCGTTTAACTTCTTTTATCTTCAATTGTGTTCTGGTTTTACTAATAAACGTATTTAACCACAAATCGGTTGCATAGATTATCGTACTTTCGTAAACTAATTACATAAAAAATAGTTTCAATTCCTGCCGAACTTTTAAACAACCGGTTAATACGCTATGAAGTCGCTTACAAATGAGGAAATTACGATGCTGAGGGTTGATTACACATTAAAAGAATTTGATGAAAAAGATGTTGCCGATAACCCTATAGAACAGTTCCGCACCTGGTTTACGGAGGCTGTTGATGCGCACGTAAATGAACCCAATGCAATGACCCTGGCCACTGTTAAAAAAAATAACACGCCAAGTGCAAGAATTGTATTGCTAAAAGGATTTTCTGATAAGGGATTTACCTTCTTTACCAACTACGACAGCCATAAAGGAGAACAGATCAGTGCAAACCCCAATGTAGCGCTTGTGTTTTGCTGGCTGGAGCTGCAAAGGCAGGTGAGAATAGAAGGGGTGATCAGTAAGATCAGTGAAAAGGAAAGCGATGCCTATTTCCATTCAAGGCCGCTGGGAAGCCAGATCGGGGCAATAGCCTCACCCCAGAGCAGGATCATCATCAGCCGTGAAGTGCTTGAAAAAGAATACAAGGTGTTGGAGAAGAAGCTTGAGCATACTCAGATACAGAGACCTGCGAATTGGGGAGGCTATGTTGTTAAGCCAAAACTGGTTGAATTCTGGCAGGGAAGGACAAGCCGTTTACATGATAGATTGGAGTTTAAGCTCAATGAAGATACCTGGGTACGAAACAGGCTGGCACCTTAAGGTAATATCAATAAAAAATGATGTAAAACATCAATTTTAAAGGGATTTTAATTTACTTTGTAAAAACTATTGCAATAACCATTAGGTTTATACGTTAAACAACTCGATGCAAAATATTATACTCGCTTTTCTTACGTCTCTTCTTGTGGTAATATTCGGCATCCCATCCATTATTACGGTAGCCAAGCTAAAGGGCCTTTACGATAAGCCGGACTTCAGGAAGTTACACACGCATAAGATCCCCCGCCTTGGAGGTTTAGCCATCATTGCAGGGTTTTCAATTGCAGTTTCCTTATGGGGAGTTTCCCAGGGAATGGATACGCGTCTCCAGTATTTGCAGGCAGCACTCATTATCTTATTTTTCTCGGGTTTAAAAGATGATATTATCGTTCTTTCACCCATGAAAAAGCTGATCACCCAGATCGTAGCTACAGTAATAACAGTAGCAGGTGAAGGCGTTTTGATCAATAATTTTTACGGGCTTTTCGGTATCGAGCAAATTCCATTATGGATCAGCTATATCCTCACCATTTTTACCATCATTGTAATTACCAATGCATTTAATTTAATTGATGGGGTTGACGGGCTTGCCGGGGGCATCGGGTTTATAACCGCGGTAACCTTTGGTTTATGGTTTAACTTTATCGACCAGCTTGGCTGGAGCATCCTGGCTTTCGGGCTTGCAGGTGCTTTGCTGGGCTTCCTGGTGTTTAACTTTAACCCGGCAAAAATATTTATGGGAGATGCCGGTTCCCTTTGTACCGGGTTTTTACTTTCCATTTTTGCCATTAAGTTTATCCAGTTCAATGCCCCCGAGGCAGATAATATTTATAAGATCAGCTCTGCGCCTGGTATAGCAGTGGCCATTTTAATCATTCCTCTGTTTGATACGTTAAGGGTATTCGTGCTCCGCGTGGTTAAAAAGCAATCGCCTTTTATGGCCGATAAAAACCATATTCATCATTCGCTGATCAAAATAGGGCTGGGGCATAAAGAAGTTTCCATGATCATGTATATGGCCAACGTGGTTTTTGTATTGGTGGCCTTTTTGATCAAAGACAGCAGCACCACCGTGATATTGCTTATTGTAGGAGGCCTGGCTTTAGCATTGGCACAGATACCTGTTTATATATTCCAGCATAAACTACAGGACCTGGAAGCTGAAAACAGCGATCTGATACCGGGTGAGTTTGGCTTAAGCACCCCTGCAGTTGAGGAAAAAAAGGAAAAATTCCTGAATAATTAGTTCGTGTTAACGGGCTATTAGCATTAACTATTGATGTTGGCTGTTGTTTATCGTCTCGCAGGTCAGATGCTCAAAAGACCTTAGCACCAGGATTCCATACTTCCTATCCTAATTGTCCGAAAAGCGGATCAACCTGCCCGGAATGCGTTTCTGCATCCCGATGAGCTCCTGGATAAAATAATTATCTTTTTGAGGACTCAGGTGCGATTTAATGGCATCGGCATTGTTGAGATTAGCGGTATTGCTAATGTACCCCATTCCATAAAACTTACCGTCATCAACCAGGATGCAGCTTACTTCGTTCTCCCTGATGCCGTAATCAATAATGGCATAGCTGTCGCGGGTGCTCAGATCAGTAATTGCAGCAAACACGCGTTGGTTATAGATTTCATGTTGTTCGTTCAGCTGGCAGGCACCGGCACAACATCCTGCTATTAGGGCCTGGCAGGGCTCTTTCCCGTTATTGATCATGCACAACTTTGGGCAAAGGTTAAACTCGAGCACCAAACGCTGTAAATGATTAAAGGCATCGGCCAGTTTTTTATAGGTATGTAACGGCTTGATGTTTTTCCGTACCCTGTCAACGCACAAACGGATGTAGCTGTTCTGGTCTTCGTAATCATAAATACCATAACTGAACTCCAGCTGTTTCTGCGATTTGTTGTGTTTCGGCCAGTGTTTTTTTATTTCGATCGATTCTAGGATCAGGGCCATTAGTTCGGTGGCTGTTGCTTCAAAACCAACATGAAAGATCTCGCGCATAAAATCCTGGCGTTTTTCCGAAGTATTGTTCCCGCCAAAATGTGAGGTAACGCGTTTGCGGATATTTACAGCCTTGCCCACATAAATGATCTTGCCTTTTTCATCATGAAAATAATAAACGCCTGGAGAGGAAGGGAGTGCGTCAAACTGTTCTTTGGGCAAATTAGGCGGCAGATTGGCCTCTTTCGAGCCTTTTTTCAAAAAGGTATTGATCACTTCCCGGTTTTCATCTGCATCAAGAATGCGTTTAAAAAGAATGGTGGTGGCCTCGGCATCGCCAAATGCCCTGTGCCTGTTTTGTAAGCCTATGCCCATAGAGGAACATAACTTACCCAGGCTGTACGATTGATAGCCCGGAAAAACCTTGCGGCTAAGGCGCACCGTACATAACTTTTTGGGGTTCCACTCGTACCCGCAACGGCTTAAATGATGGCGGATAAAGGTATAGTCGAAATTGACGTTGTGTGCTACAAAGATCTTATCGTGAAGCAATTCATAAATGCGTGCGCTCACCGTATTAAAAACCGGTGCGTTTTCCACCATTTCGTTGGTAATGCCGGTATATCCTTCAATGAACAAAGGGATGTGCATTTCCGGATTAATGAGCGTGGTGAACGATTCAACCACGGCATTTCCATCATGGATAAAAATAGCTATTTCGGTAATGCCATTATTAGCGGCATGTCCCCCGGTGGTTTCTATATCAACAATTGCGTACATGTAAAGGGAACAAAAATAAGAACTTAAAGCCGATTTTAAATGCTCACATTTTTAGCAATTTTTTTACAATAGAGTGAATAATAGAGGAATTGTAAATTTTGGATGTTGAATGCGAGATAGATTGATGTTGGAATATGTCATTTCGAGCGAAGCGCGGCAATCTCTTTTTACAATTTATACGACCCGTTGTGCCCTTTGTGGTTATAACATATAATCCAATTCTTCTCAACCAGTAACAACTATCCTAAACTGCGCATATCCTCATTCAGCTGTTTGTAATTGATCTTACCTCCATTCCGCTTCAAATGTTCCAGCACGGCTAT
>JAZKGM010000103.1:0-2148 GCA_040385895.1 Bacteroidota bacterium | reverse complement strand
CTCTCCTATGTTCATATAAGTGCTTACCAGGATGCCGGTATCTCCGGCAGCTTCAGCAAGCGGAATGAGCTCCATGTATTTTTTGAGCGCCAGATCGTAAAATCCTGCATTCTGACAGGCAGCCAGGTACATGCTCTCAAAATAAAGGATCATATTTTTATTGCTGCTTTTTTTAAGAAGCGACCTGTTGCTGTCCATAAAATGCAGCGCGCTATCAGGCAGGTTCATGGTAATAAGTACACCGGCTTCTTTGGCCAATACTTTGATGCATTGATCGGGTAGCCTGCTTTTCAGGAAATAGAACCTGGCCTGCCTGTATCCATTGATGGCTTCTTTCAAATTCGCATTCCGGTCGCTGAACAGTGCGCGGGCATAATGCATTTTGCCCATCAGGCTGTCGTTATTCAATTCATTGGCCAGCTTAAACCCCGCGTCCAGCATCTCTTTATGATTTTCAGGGAACCGCATGTCGAGTATGACATCCTGGATCCAGTTGCATTGCTGCGCTTTACCTGGAATTTTGTTCAGTTCATGTTTCCATTTCGCCTGTTGTGCGTACAGAAGGGTACCTGCAAAAAGCAGCAGGATAAAAAACAAGGGGTATCTCATTTTGGTGTGTTGTTTTGCGGTAAACGCTGTTTGCTTACCCGGCTGCAAAGTAGCGCTTAGTTTGAAAATAAAAATAAGCCGCTGGCATAGTAGCCTCAAACACATTTAGCAGCAACGTAAAAAAGCAGTGCTGAAATTTTTTATCATGAAATTACCTTACGAAATTTAAATGCTGGTTTGAATTAAACCAGAGCCCTGGTTTTTAAGGTTGCATCGTTTGGTAGCAATGCTATTCTTTTGAGCGCGGCAGGGATCCGGTAAACAAAGGAATGTTCTTTTTTAACGGATAACCCATTGCTGCAGTTACACCAAAAACAAGATGCGCAATGAACAACTGGATATAATATTTTTTGAAATCAATACGCGGAGGATCCGGATGAAGCCGGAATACCGTATTCCATACTGCAATGGCAAGCACCCCGCTTATCCCTCCCAGCACCAGGCCGCTCGCAAAGCCGGGTTTTGTGCCGGTATGTTTCCACACATGCTGGTAGATCATCGCAAACATATACCCCACCAGGTAATGCAGCACCCATCCGGCAGACTGTGCATATTCTTTTTTGATGTTCGCATGCAGGTTTTCAATAAGCTTTGCAAGCAATTCGGGTTCCCTGAATTGTTCCTGCTCCGATTCGGAAACAAGGTGACTGAACAAGGTCATAAAAGAAGTGCCGATGCTACCCGATGAAAGGATCCTGATCGGGTCAGGAAGGTTTGTAAGATCAGTTTCTTCAGGTAAGGTTTGCATATTGCTTGGGTTAAAAATTGTTTGAGTTTAAGGTGGAACAATCAAAACACATGCCTGTTCTCCATTATATCTAAAAGGTATACCGTTTGAATCATAACATACATCAGTTATATTTAACACGGCTTACATCGGCCACATTACGTGGAATTGATTTCGCATGGCTTTAAATTTTGCATAAAACAAAACTACCTGTAATGCCGAGTCACTATAATATATTCTTATGTGCTGCCACTCCTTAAAACTTACCACCTGCTGCTTTGTTGCACTAAGTACCAAACAATCATCCTATGGCTAAAAAATCAACTTCCCGTATTCCTGTTAATCGTAAAATTCAGGAGATGGATTTCAACAAAGAAGATGGAAATGGCGAATTTCTCACCACCAACCATGGTGTTAAAATTAACGACAACCAGAATTCTTTAAAAGCCGGGGAGCGTGGCGCCACCCTGCTTGAAGATTTTATTATGCGTGAAAAGATCATGCATTTCGATCATGAGCGGATTCCTGAACGCATTGTGCACGCACGCGGATCGGCTGCCCACGGGGAGTTTGAGTTGTACACATCCATGAGTAAATATAGCCGGGCGGCATTCCTGCAAAAGCCCGGAACTAAAACACCCGTGTTCGTTCGTTTCAGCACGGTGGCCGGTTCAAGGGGCTCATCAGACCTTGCACGCGATGCACGCGGGTTTGCTGTTAAATTTTATACCGAAGAAGGGAACTATGACCTGGTGGGAAACAACATCCCTGTATTTTTCATACAGGATGCCATGAAATTTCCCGACCTGATC
>JAZKGM010000102.1:0-4683 GCA_040385895.1 Bacteroidota bacterium | reverse complement strand
TTCCGCATCTTTATTTTTCTTTGCCTGTCCGGTGCCCTTTTTTCCTGTAAAAAAGACAAGACAGATCCTGTTGCTCCAAAGTATGATCCGGCCATCCAGACAGACCTTGTTGATGTAGCTTATGGTGACCATACCCGCAATAAGTACAATATTTATCTTCCCGCTAACCGCGGTGCCGGTACACCTGTTTTGTTTATTATCCACGGAGGCGCATGGGTTGCGGGTAGTAAAGAAGATATCATCAGTTTTGTTCCGGCTTTGCGGTCATTGCTTCCTCAGTATGCGTTTGTATTTATTAACTACAGGTTGTTTAATGAATCGGAAAGCGGCACGCGTTTTCCCGCACAGGAAAATGATGTGAAAGCATGCATAGAACATGTATTTAACAGGTCGGGCGAATACGTGGTAGGCAAAAAATTTGCTTTATGGGGAATGAGCGCGGGCGCACATCTTGCCGCATTATATGCGTATAAATACCAGGGCAATCCTTATACGGCCTCTGCAGTGATCGACCAGGTGGGTCCCACCGATATGTTGTCCTTGTATGATCAGCTCCCTTCTGCGGAACTTAAAGGGTTACTGGTTCAGTTAATAGGCAATCCTGCAACACAGGATTCGCTTTTGTACAACAGCTCTAGCCCCTTAAGGTATGTTAAGGCCACTTCGTGCCCAACCCTCATCCTTCATGGTGATGCCGATGCTGTGGTTCCTTATCAGCAGGCCGAACTCCTTAAAAACAAGTTGCAGCAACTCAATGTTCCGTATCGCTACAGGTTATATCCTGGCGAAGGACATGGATTGGATGGCGTAACTTTAGATGCGGTCAACGAGATCGTTGCCTTCTTAACCACGCACGTTAAATAATGTTCAGAAAAGGTTTCACTGAAGGGATATTATTGTGAAGTGAAAACCGAAAAAGAAAAAATGCTTTTGGGAGAGTTGTATGACCCTATGGACAAGCAACTGGCCGGAGAACGCAAACAAGCCCGGCTGTTATTAAAGGAATTGAACGATTCGCACGAAGATGAACGCAAGAAGCGAAACCGCATATTAAAACAACTCATTCCGCAGGCCAGCGCCAACCTTTGGATCCAGGCTCCTTTTTATTGCGATTACGGCTACAACATCAGTACAGGCGAAAATGTATTCTTTAATTTTAATTGTGTCGTGCTGGATGTGATGAAAATAACCATTGGCAGCCGCACCTTATTTGGTCCGGCCGTGCAGATCTATACTGCAATGCATCCCTTCGACTACGCAGAAAGGGCCTCCGGGCTTGAATCAGCAAAACCGGTGCATATTGGTGAAGATGTTTGGGTTGGCGGTGCAGCCATTATTTGCCCGGGTGTAAGCATTGGCAACCGTTCTGTGATCGGTGCAGGGAGCGTGGTCACCAAAGATATTCCCGATGATGTATTCGCAGCGGGAAATCCGTGTAAAGTGATCAGGGAACTTAATTCTTAAGAAGAACAGGTTTTTAAAAACACTTTTCCGAAAATAATATTTAATCATTGAAAAATATTTTTAGATTAGCCTAAAAATATTATTTTTGTTGCTTAAATTATTGTTGAATGAAAAATTATTCAGTCATCGCCTGTTTGCTTTGTATATTATTTTTTATAGTGGCCTGTGAAAAGTTAGAGCCATCTGCTCCGGCTGATCATGAAGTATTGGACGGGCCGGTTGAAGGCCTGAGCAATGCCCAAACCTTACAGCATTTAAGGGGCGATGCGGCTTTTACCGATGCTGTTTTTACTTCCGAGACCGGGCTGGGACCTGTATTTGTGGCCAATTCGTGTGCGGGTTGCCATGCGGGAGACGGCAAAGGACATCTGTTCACCACGCTTACCCGTTTTGGTCAATCAGATCAAACAGGCAATCACTTTTTAAACCAGGGAGGTCCGCAGCTTCAGCACAGGGCTTTGCCCGGGTTTCAACCGGAAGAGCTCCCGGCCGGTGCTCCCTTCACCAAGCTGGTAGCTCCCGCCATTTCGGGTTTAGGCTTTATTGATGCGGTTGAAGATGCAGACCTTATAGCCATGGCAGATCCCAATGATGCAAACGGGGACGGGATATCAGGAGAATTAAGTGTGGGGCCTTTACCTCCGTATGTCATTCCGCGCGCAACGTCCATTCCCCAGAACGGACAGTTTATTTGCCGCTTTGGCAAGAAAGCAGGCGCTTATGACCTGCTGATGCAAACCGCAAAAGCATATAACCAGGACATGGGCATTATTTCGGGATATGAACCTCTCGATCCGTACAGCAACCTGGCTGGTGACCCTGAAATTACGGCACAGGTGATACAGGACAATGTATTTTACCAGAAAACATTAAAGGCACCGCCTGCACGTAACCAGAACGATGCGGATGTGATTACCGGTAAACAGATCTTCATCAGCATAGGGTGTGAAAGTTGCCATAAACAAACGCTTAAAACAGGACATTCTCCCATCAGTTCTATTTCTTATAAAACCTTTCATCCATACACCGACCTGCTTTTGCACGACATGGGGCCTGAGTTGAATGACGGCTACACAGAAGGTTCGGCCAAAGCAGCAGAGTGGCGAACAGCAGCCTTATGGGGATTGGGATTAAGCAAAAACTCCCAGGGTGGCCGTTATTTTTTATTGCACGATGGCAGGGCCACGAATATTAATCAGGCCATTATGTTGCATGGTGGCGAAGGGAACAACAGCCGTGTGAAGTATAACGCGTTATCAGAAAACGATAAACAAAAGCTGGTTAAGTTTTTAGAAAGCTTATGATGAACCGCAGAACATTTGTGAAACAAAGCTGCATGGCCTGTATCGGGCTGGGCGTAGGTATGCTTCTTTTAGATTCCTGCCAAACGGTTAAATACAGCACAGGTACAATGGCTGGTAATAAACTTACAGTTCCTTTAAGTGAGTTTACCATTACCGATAAAAATGGCGTGCAAAGCACCCGTCATTATATTATTGTAAAACACGATTCGCTCCAGTATCCCATCTGTGTATACCGGTTTTCTCCAACCGAATTTAAGTCCATCTGGTTGAGATGTTCCCACCAGGGCGCAGAGCTGCAGGTATCCGGTGATACTTTGGTTTGCCAGGCGCATGGTTCGGAGTTCGACAACAAAGGCCATGTTACCAATGGTCCTGCCGATAAAGACCTGCGCACATTCGAAACCCATGCTGATGATCAATTCATAAACATTGCCCTAAAATGAAAAAATATTCCACCTCTCTTATTTTCCTGCTATTTACCTGTCTCACGTATGCACAGGTTGATAGCTCCTTGTTCAGGGCATTGCCAAAAGATACGGTGTCCAAAAATAACCTCTTGAACATGGACGCCATTTATAACCGTCCTTTTTTAACGTATAATAAACTCCCGGTTTCGTTAGGCGGGTATGTAGAGGCCAATTACCAGCACCTTGGCACAGACGGGGTGAGCGAAGGCCACCAGTTCCAGATGCGCAGGCTTACTTTATTTGTGGCATCCACCATAAAGAACCGCATCAGGTTTTTATCGGAGATCGAGTTCGAGGAAGGCACCAAAGAAATTAATATAGAGTTTGCTGCCGTTGATTTTGAGTTCGATCCTTTGTTTAATTTAAGAGGCGGGGTGATCATGAACCCGATCGGGGCATTTAACCAGAACCATGACGGGCCAAAATGGGAGTTTATCGACAGGCCTGTTTCGGCAACGCAAATGCTTCCTGCTACCTGGAGCAATGTAGGCTTTGGGGCTTACGGAAAAAAATACTCCGGCAAATGGATCGTTGCATATGAAGCCTATTTAACCAATGGGTTTGATGACAGAATTATAAACAATACAAGCAACAGGACCGATCTGGCAGCCACCAAACAGAACCGCGACCGCTTTGAAGAAAGCCCCAACGGGCAACCTTTATATACCGGTAAAGTGGCCTTACGCAACCGTAAAATAGGGGAGTTGGGCTTATCTTATATGGGCGGCATTTATAATAAATTCCAGGATGACGGTTTTACTTTGGATAAGAAAAGATGGCTTCATACCATGGCCATTGATTTTAACACGGTGTTGCCTAAACTGAACACGACCTTAATAGCAGAATGGGCATGGGTGCTGGTTGATGTTCCGGGAACCTATTCGCAGCAATTCGGGAACAAGCAATACGGGGGCTTCCTCGATATTGTACAACCGGTGTTGAAACGGACCATTTTAGGATTTGAAAAATCGACCATTAACCTGGCATGCCGCCTGGAGTATGTTGATTGGAACGTTGGTATATTCAACGATATAGGAGGAAATGTTGGTGATGAGATCTGGGCCGTTGTGCCGGCCATCAGCTTCAGGCCTTCTTCACAAACAGTGATCCGCTTTAATTACCGCTACCAGCAACAAACAGACATATTAAGTAATCCGGCAGCTGTAACCGGGGGATTCCAGTTCGGAATTTCGAGCTATTTTTAGTTAAAAGTGTAGTTTAAAAAGGGCGTTGATGATGGATGCCCTTATTCTGTTTTAGTGAACGATTTCGAGATCATTGAACCACCTTCTGTAAACCGGATAAAGTATAAGCCTTTTTGCAGATCGGTGATGTTGATGGTTGTTTCGGCACCGGCATGGGTAAAGGTTTTAACCCTGCTTCCCAATACATTATACACGTAGATCTCAGCGGTTTTGCCAGAGTTATATTTAAACGTGATCACATCT
>JAZKGM010000101.1:1590-5017 GCA_040385895.1 Bacteroidota bacterium | reverse complement strand
AGTTCAATTTCAAATACAATTTACAAAATAAGTGCCATAAAATAGCAACACGTTGTTTTAAAGATTAGTTACATGTGGATAGGCCTGTTGGCTGTGGCTGCCAAACAAGCTTCTTTCATGGCTTCTGTGTATGTGGGGTGAGCATGGCTCATGCGGCTGATATCTTCAGCACTGGCGCGGTATTCCATTGCCACAACGGCTTCTGCGATCATATCTGCCGTACGTGGCCCGATCATGTGTACGCCTAAGATCTCATCCGTTTCTGCATCAGCCAGCACCTTAACAAAACCGTCAATATCCATGCTTGCACGGGCACGCCCTAATGCACGCATCGGGAAAGATCCTGCTTTATATTTTTTGCCCGATTTTTTTAATTCCTCTTCTGTACTGCCAACTCCTGCCACTTCCGGCCAGGTATAAACCACACCCGGGATCAGGTTGTAGTTAATATGCGGTTTTTGTCCAACAATGGTTTCAGCCACAAAAGTGCCTTCTTCTTCTGCTTTATGAGCCAGCATGGCACCCTTCACCACATCACCAATGGCATAAATTCCTTTCACCGCAGTTTCCAAATGATCGTTGGTTTCAATTCTTCCACGTTCGTCTGCTTTTAAGCCTGCATTTTCAAGTGCCAAACCTTCGGTATAGGGTTTACGGCCAACACTCACCAGGCAATAATCCGCTTTAAATTCAACCAGCTCTCCTTTTTCATTTTCAGCAGTAACGATCACTTCTTTTCCTTTGGCTTTTGCCGTTTTTACTTTATGGCTAAAGTTGAACTCAAAACCTTGCTTGCGCAGTATGCGCTGAAGTTCCTTGCCAAGGGACGCATCCATTGCAGGGATGATGGATGAGGCATATTCAATCACAGTAACTTTGGCACCAAGGCGCGAATAAACAGAACCCAGCTCAAGGCCAATAACTCCACCGCCTATTACAATAAGGTGTTTTGGTACTTCGGTCAGGTTTAACGCTTCGGTTGAAGTGATCACCCTTTTTTTGTCAATATCAATTCCAGGTAACGAAGATGGTTTTGAACCCGTGGCAATGATCACTTTATCGGTTTCGATCTGCTCTTCTTTTTCACCGCTGATCTTGATGGTGTTTTTATTTACAAAAGAACCCACCCCGGTAAATACATCGATCTTGTTTTTCTTCATTAAAAAATCAATGCCATCGCAGGTTTGTTTGATCACCCCGTTCTTACGTTCGATCATTTGTTTGATGTTGACCTGCACTTCGCCATTAATGTCAATTCCGTGGGTTTTAAAGGTATGAACCGCATTGTGATAATGTTCCGATGAATCGAGTAATGCTTTGGAAGGAATACAGCCTACGTTTAAACAAGTGCCGCCAAGTGTACTGTATTTTTCTATAAGGGCGGTTTTAAGTCCTAACTGGGCGCAGCGTATAGCTGCAACATATCCCCCGGGGCCTGAACCGATAACGGTAACATCGTATTTCATACTTTTAAGGTGTTTTAAAAACGATGCGAATATAATCGTATTTGCCTTTTGATAAAGTTGATTTTTGTTACAGATACAGCCTGTTAAAAAGCAGGTTTGGCCGATCGGCCGAGGGCATAAAAACAGGGCAGGCTATAATTCGCCTGTTACCGAAATGGTTTCAAATTCCTGCAGGTCAACGATCATGTCGAAAGAATAACGCACAAACATTTTTCCCTTTTCATAAGAGGTAAAAGCGAATACTTGTTCTCCTAAAGCCAGCTTAACCAACGCTTCCGGGTGGTTCTGCCCCGAACCAACGGCCAGGTAAACCCATGCCGGAAAGCGGGGGTTGATCTCGATCAGGTGGTATTCGTTGTGCACGGTTTTGATCATTTCCAGTTCAAAGCCCCCGCGCCATTTTGTTTGTTTCACAAAGCGGGAAGCAATACCGATCAGTTTTTCATCATCGAGCGTAATGCCGGCCCAGGCTTTTCCTTTATCGGTGATAAATGTTTTGCGCATGGGCACAGCCCCAACCAGGTTGCCTTCTCCGTCTCCAATGCCTGTGAGGTTCACTTCGGTGCCTGTTGTGTATTGCTGTATGATAATGGGTAAGCCCCATTTGGCACTTATTTTAGTAAAATAGCCTATGGCCTGGTCGGGTGAATAGGCAATGGATGCATCATAGAACTTACCTTTAACAACTAATGGATAGCCAAACTCGTCTGCCAGGTTATACACTTCATGGGCCGAGGTGATCATTTTACTTTTTGGGACGTTCATGTTATACTTTTCGCCAAACTGCGGAAGCACCCATTTTTGTCTTTCTTCAAACTGTTCGATGGTTGGCAGGAATGTATGTACGCCCTGGCCTGCCAATGCGTGCTGCAATTTGATGAAATTGAACAGCTCCGCATCAAAATTAGGAATGAGTACATCGATATGTTCTTTTTCGTTGATCTGGAAAAGTCGCGCCAGTAAAGCATCCTGCCCGGCCGAAGGCAAAGGGATCACATAGCTTTTATCCACCAGTTCGTGCATGTAGATGCCAGGTTCGAGCGTATCGTAAATTAGCCCTATGATCCTTATTTCAAAATGGCTGCTTTCTTTAAGCGCCCTGATAACAGGAATGCCCGGCCCTGGGCTGTCAACATTATTTAACCCGGTAACCGCAATGGTTAGCTTACGCCTGTTCATGTGAATCAACAAGGTTAAATACGGTGACCATGCGCAAAAAATCAAAAAGGTCCCTTTCTGCCGTTTCGTGTGGCGTATTGTATTCGTTGGTGATACGCCCAATAATATCTTGTTCTGACCGGCCTTCTTTCAGGTCTTTCAAAATGCACAGGCCTATGGGGTTCACCGAAAATGAATCGCCTGTTGATGGGTTAAAAACGAACCCGGTTTCGCTTAGTGCAATGTTCTGTAAAAGTTTCATACCAGTTTTTGGGATTATGGCAGTGGCTGATCAGGAGAATGCTGAGCAGGCATGTTTTTGTTACGTGAGTTTTTATTCACCATATGCATGATCTTATCAATGATCACGTCAAAATGCTGCTTTTGTTCATCGGTGCAAATGGCGCGTAGTTTTCTGAAATGCTCGAGCGTAATGCGCTCAAGATGTTCTTCCTGCTGCATAATGCGCGCCATGTGCCCGTATGTGGCTACCGTGTCCGGTAAATTGCTTTTCAGCTGCTCATACATCGACTCTTTTTCATCCAGTATGCTTGCCTGCAGCGTTTTCATTTCTTCGAAATGTTCTTTGCGCAGCTCCTCAAATACTTTTTGCTGTTCTTTATCCAGGTTAAGTTTATTGAAGATAAACGCTTTTGGGTTTTCAGGCGAAGGGGGGGTGAAGGTGAAATGCTGAAGATCGATATAAGGCCAGATGCTGGCCAGTGTGGTGAGGTTTACCAGGAGTAAAACCACCACTGCAACAGATAATATAAGTTGTATGAATTTAGTTGGCATCGGGTTCT
>JAZKGM010000101.1:0-1580 GCA_040385895.1 Bacteroidota bacterium | reverse complement strand
TATTTTAATTTTAGTCGCTTTCATGGTTGTGTCATTAATAGGTATATCCGCTTATTTCGTTGCCAAAATACTCTTTCGCCAATTGCCGGAGTTGAGCGTCATCATTAGCAGCAGGCCTTTTCAGGATGCCAACCGTTGCGGCATTTAAGGCGGCCACCAGGAGCATGGCCATGGCAAAGCGGATAAGTACGCTGCCTGTATAATAAACCGGTGCCGGAATGTTTTCGCGGATACGTGTTATTATTTTTCCATATAAGAAAGGGGAAGCTTCAGCACGTTGTATGCCATCTATGCTTTCAAAAGCTTTGCTGATCTTATGTGGTTCGGTCGGTTCCATGTTATTTGATGTGTTAGAAGCAAAAAGGCATTAAACCCTTCGCTGTTTATAAAGTATTGTTGTAATATTCTGATAATAAACGCCTAAGGTTTTCATTTGCGCGACCTATCAGCGATTCTACAGCCGATGGCGTGGTTTGCATGACCTCTGCCACCTCTTTCTGGCTCAGTTGTTCAATTTTATGTAATGTATACGCTGATTGTTGTTTTTCGGGGAGTTTTGCTATTGCGTGGAACAAGGCTTTGCTGTCTTCTTTTTTTTCGGCCAGCACCCCCGGGTGTTCAAAGTGCGGCCGATCGTGGATCAATGTATTGTCATCGCCAAACAGGGAAGTAAGAAAGCTAAACCGTTTTTTTGTTTTTTGTTTCTTGATCTGGTCAGTGCATTTGCTGATGGCAATGCGGTAGATCCAGGTATAGAGCTGCGATTCCCCTTTAAATTTGTTGATGGATCGGTACACCTCAACGAACACCTCCTGCGTAATGTCTTCGGCATCCTGCTGGTTTTGCAGCATGCTCAAAGCTGTGTTGTAAACTTTGTCTGCATACAGGTTAAACAATTCCCTGAAGGCGTTTTCATCGCCAGCACATAAATTGCTGATCAGTTCCTGTTCGCTCTGCATTAAGTGCATCAATGATAATGCACATAAACCGGTAAATAAAGTGAAATAGGCCTGCTTATGTATTTTAAATATGTTCTTAAGGTGAACCTAATAAAAAAGGCAACCCATCAGGATTGCCTTGCTGTTTATTTCTTTAAAGCCGTTTGATTTTTAGTGATGGGCCTCTGCTGGCGCAACTGCGGTATCACTCACTATTACTGCCATGGTGTCGGCTGCTTTTTTCTCTTGTCCTTCGTATGAATATGCGCCTGCACGGTTCACTGAAAAATCAGCATTTTCGTTTTTGTATTCCTCGTTGCGCTCCAATGTTTTTTTAGCGTCATCCTGCCCGTAATGGCATGATGCAAGTGATGCAATAACAAATGCAGAAACTACTAATTTTTTCATGTATAAAAGATTAACAGTGAATATTTAACTAATCGTGGTACCCGAGGCGGGACTTGAACCCGCACATCTTTAAAGGATACAGGATTTTAAGTCCTGCGTGTCTACCAATTCCACCACCCGGGCAAGTAAAGAACTTTAAAAAACGGGGTTTGAGCTTACTCAACTCAAACCCCTTTTTTTGGAGCGAAAGACGAGGTTCGAACTCGCGACCTCAACCTTGGCAAGGTTGCGCTC
>JAZKGM010000100.1:1865-2600 GCA_040385895.1 Bacteroidota bacterium | reverse complement strand
TTTTTCTCATCAACCACTTTGGCATAAAAGTACTGGCCGTATACCAACGGATTTTCCCCGTATTGTTCACGGTTAAGGTACGACAATAAGCTGAACGGGTTATCGGGTGCGTTCATGTTAATAGGTGGTTTTGCATTACTGCGGATCAACACCATTGCATAACACGAGTAACCGATTATAATAAATGAAACGCTGAGTAAAGCCACATTCACCACACTGCGCGAAGCGTTGTTCCTGATCACGAAATAATACAGCAAACCGGTAATGGCGCCCCAGAAAATAAACCCGGAACCTGAAGGGTTTAAAGAGAAGGTGAACAATACCATGATGGCGTACAGCACCACGGCAATATAAAAGCTGGTTTGGCTGTTGGTTTGGCTGTAATGCAAAGCTGCGGCAAGTGTGCCCGCTATTACAAACACCATTACAAAAGCACCCACATTGTAGCTCATGCCAAGCGTATTCACAAAAAAGTAATCGAATTTGGTGGCCAATGAAGGTACACCGGGTATAATGCCGAACTGCACAATGGCAATTGCAGCCAGGGCCACCATTGTAGCGCCAATAAAACCGTTGCGGGTAAATGTATTTTTACGGAAATAGTAAACATAAACAATAGCAGGAATAACAAGGATACTTAATAAATGGACCCCGATAGCCAGCCCGATCAGGTAAGCGATCAGCACTAACCAGCGCTCGTTGCCTTTTTCGTCAGCCACGTTTTCCCATTTAAGG
>JAZKGM010000100.1:0-1855 GCA_040385895.1 Bacteroidota bacterium | reverse complement strand
AGTAAGCATGGTAAAAAAGCTGGAAGAGGCATAAACCTCGGCTTCTACTGCACTAAACCAGAATGTGTCGCTCCAGGTGGTGGCCAATGCGCCAACCAAACCGGCCACACTCACGGCAACGATCTGTTGCATACTCAGTTCCTGGCCACGCGCCACCAATAGCTTACGGCCAAGGTGCGTAATGATCCAGAAAGTGAACATGATGCACAAGGCACTGGTGGTGGCCGAAACCATATTAACCCAGAAAGCAACCTGCGTAATGTCGCCTGCAAACAAAGAGAAAATGCGGCCGAACAATAAAAATAATGGTGCTCCCGGAGGATGGCAGATCTGTAAGCGGAACGATGCCGAAATAAATTCACCGCAATCCCAGAAACTTACGGTTGGCTCTAAAGTTAAAGTATAGGTAACTAATGCAATGGCAAAGGCAACCCACCCTAAAACGTTGTTTACTAAATTGAAACGATTCATGCTTTGGTTTAATTCGAATTTTATAAGATAGCAAATATATGTGCTGAGGCTAATTAACCAAATTATCGTATTTATTTAGCCTTTTGCCTGTTGTGTTCAATAGTACACCCCAACTTCATAAATGTTCAATAAACGGATCAGGTAAGTGTGAAGGGGGATTGAGTTAAAATCAAATAATTGAAGGTCAGTCGTTTGAATATTATTTTCTATTGTACCTGTAACTTTTACCTTTGTTTGGCCGTATAAGAGCCAAACCCGAATGACCGCAGCAGAATACAACAAATGTGTTGATGATTATGCCGACAGCATTTTCCGCTTTATTGTGAAGAACCTTCGCAATGAAGACGTTGCGCGCGATGTGGTTCAGGATACTTTTGAAAAGCTCTGGATCAAAGTAAGCACGATTGAGGTGGCTACTGTTAAATCGTATTTATTTACCACGGCCTATCACACCATGATCGATGCGATCAGGAAAGCAAAACCTTCGGCCGAGCTCGAAGATGCAGCTTCCGTTTATGCCCCGCACAATCAATACAGCGATCTAAAAGGGGTGCTGAACAGGGCATTGAACAAACTTCCAGAAGAACAGCGGTCGGTCGTTCTACTGCGCGATTACGAAGGGTATAGTTATGAAGAGATCGGGCAGATAACGGGCCTTAGCGAAAGCCAGGTGAAGGTTTACATTTACCGGGCACGTGTTTTTTTAAAATCTTACCTTGTTGATTTGGATAGCGTGATATGAAACTGAACAGAACAACATACGAAATTTATTTGATCGACTACCTTGATGGCAAACTGGATGCTGTTGAGGTTTCCGAGCTGTTGTTGTTCCTCGAGCAAAATCCTGATCTGAAAGAAGAGTTTGACGGGCTGGATGAGGTAAGCCTTGTAAAAGAAAATGAAACAGCAAGCTTTGATGCGTCAGCATTAAAAAAGCCGGCATACAATACGATCGGTAAAAATTATGAAGCGCTTTTGTTGGCATTGCTGGAAGGCGATATCAATGCCGATCAGCAAAAGGAGTTGAACGGTGCTTTTGCCCTTTATCCCGAATTGAAAAAGGATGCTGCCCTGTTTGCACAAACCCGGCTTCAGGCCGATCTTAGGGTGGTCTTTAAAAACAAGTCGCAGTTAAAAGTATTTGCCATCCAGCCGTATTACAAAACGCTGGTCCGTGTGGCTGCGGTATTGTTACTGGTGAGCTTCGCGGGGATCTATTTGAGCAAAAAGGGCGAACAGAACGACCGTGTGGCATCAAACGAACCTGTGCTAAGCATTGAACCGGGCAGCAAAAAAACGGGTGACAATAACAGCAACGAAAAAGGAAGTGATGAATTGGTTGCAGGCACAAAACCGGAACCGAAAAATAAAAAACACATCCAAC
>JAZKGM010000099.1:3365-4757 GCA_040385895.1 Bacteroidota bacterium | reverse complement strand
ATCACCCTGAAGGAATTGCGCGATTTAAAGCCGGGCGATTATGTAACCCATATTGACCATGGCGTTGGCAAATTTGCAGGCCTGGAGAAGATCGAAGTGAACGGGCGCATACAGGAAGCTGTTCGTTTGGTTTACCGCGATAACGACCTCTTATACGTAAGCATTAACTCGCTTCACAAGATCAGCAAGTTTGTGGGCAAAGATGGCGCTGAGCCACGCGTTCATAAGTTGGGGAGCGATGTTTGGGAAAAGGTAAAGAACAACACCAAAAAGAAAGTAAAGGATATTGCGCGCGACCTCATCAAGTTGTATGCACAGCGTAAAGCGCAGGAAGGGTTTGCCTATGCGCCCGATAATTACATGCAGGTTGAGCTGGAAGCCAGCTTTATGTATGAAGACACGCCCGACCAGAGCAAAGCAACAGCCGATGTGAAAAAGGATATGGAAAGCCCGCATCCCATGGACAGGCTGGTGTGTGGCGATGTTGGGTTTGGTAAAACAGAAGTAGCCATCCGTGCGGCTTTTAAAGCGGTGTGCGATAGCAGGCAGGTGGCGATTTTGGTGCCCACAACCATTCTTGCCAACCAGCACTACCGCACATTCAAAGAACGTTTAAAAGGTTTTCCGTGTAACATAGATTACATTAACCGTTTCCGGAGTGCTGCCGAACAAAAAGAAGTACTGAAAAAAACAGCCGAAGGGCAGATCGATATTTTAATTGGCACGCATAAGATCTTAAGCAAGGAGATCAAGTTCAAGAACCTGGGTTTGATGATCATTGACGAAGAGCAGAAATTTGGTGTGGCTGCAAAAGAAAAGCTGAAAGCGTTTAAAGTGAACGTGGATTCGCTTACACTTACGGCAACGCCTATTCCGCGTACGCTGCATTTTTCATTAATGGGCGCACGCGATCTTTCTGTGATCAATACACCTCCGGCCAACAGGCAACCGGTAACAACCGAATTACATAGCTACAATGACGACCTGGTAAAAGAGGTGATCATGGCTGAGGTTGAACGTGGGGGACAGGTGTTTTTTGTGCATCACCGTGTTAAAGATATTTATGAGCTGGCCGATCGCATTATGCGCATTTGCAAAGGTGTAAAAGTGGGCGTGGCACACGGGCAATTGGAAGGCGATAAGCTGGAAGATGTAATGCTGAAGTTTATTGAAGGCGATTATGATGTGCTGCTGGCCACCACCATTATTGAATCGGGGCTCGACATCAGCAATGCCAATACCATTATCATTAATAATGCGCACATGTTCGGCCTCAGCGACCTGCACCAGATGCGCGGAAGGGTGGGGCGCAGCAATAAAAAAGCATTTTGTTACCTGATGGTGCCCAGCATGCTCAGCCTCACCAACGATGCGCGCAGGAGGTTGAATGCG
>JAZKGM010000099.1:0-3355 GCA_040385895.1 Bacteroidota bacterium | reverse complement strand
TGGGAAGCGGCTTTAACGTGGCCATGCGCGACCTGGATATTCGCGGGGCCGGAAATTTACTGGGTGGAGAACAAAGCGGCTTTATTGCAGAGATCGGGTTTGAAATGTATAATAAGATCCTGGATGAAGCCATTCATGAGTTGAAAGAAGATGAATTTGCGGAGTTGTTTAAAGAAGAGCAGATCCATAAGATCGAAGCAAAAGATTGCACGATAGAAACCGACCTGGAAGCATTGATCCCCGATAGTTATGTAAGGAATATCGCTGAGCGTTTAAGCCTATACAATGAGCTGTCTTCGCTAACCACAGAGATGCAGTTAGACAAGTTTGGCGAGCAGATGAAAGACCGTTTCGGGGAACTGCCCGAACAGGTTTGGGACCTGATAGAAATGATAAAACTGCGTGAGCTGGCGAAGCAGTTAGGGTTTGAAAAGATAGTGATGAAGAACAGTGCCTTTGCCGCTTACTTTCCTGACGAGAAAAAGCAGGCTTATTACCAAAGCGAGTTGTTTACTAAAATTCTTCAGTTCGTGCAGCAGAATGCACAACGTTGCAAGCTCAAACAAACACCCAAAAGTTTAATACTGGGCATACAGCATGTTTCCGGGATCGCACATGCTAAAAAAGTATTGCAGGACATTTTGCACTATGCGGTGTAGGAGCAGGGATAAAAGTTGAGGCTTTAAGCAGGTGGTGGTTAGTGTATTAAAATTTACGGATTACGTAATTACGGTTTACGGGGGAAGATCATAGTTGATAAATATAGACCATAGTTCGTACACACCGCAAAACCATAAAGCGATAAAACCAATCACAGTTTCCTATAAGGATACTTCCCGCCAACAGCTAAAGGCCAACAACCAATAACCTCTTCCCCTCTCTACTTCATATCCTCACGGCTCACCTTAATAAGCGGGCTTGCAGCTTTTATCTTGCTCATCAGTTCATCCAGTTGCGTAAGGTCATACACTTCCAGTTCTATATTTCCTTCAAACATGCCTGCTTTCGAACTGATCTGGATGGCGTGCATATTGATCTGGAGCTGCTTGCTGATGATATCGGTAATGATACTCACGATCCCCACGCTGTCGATACCCTGGACTTTAATGTGCGTGGTAAACGCACGCGATTTATCAAACCCGTCATGGGCCCATTTGGTTTTAATGATGCGGTACCCGTAATTGCTCATCAGGCTGATGGCATTGCTGCAATTGGTGCGGTGTATCTTTACCCCTTCACCCACGGTGATAAAACCAAATATTTCATCGCCCGGTATGGGGTTACAGCATTTGCTGAATGAATAAGGCAGGTCATTGTCGTCACCGATGATCACCCCATCTTTAGGAACAGCAGAAGCTCCGTTCGACTTGCTGCTTTTTGCTTCCCGTTGTTGTTTCAGTTCCTGCTGGTGGTCTATCCTGAGTTGTTTAACACTTTCCAGGATCTCACCGATATGCAGTTTTGTTTTATCCAGTTTTTCACTGGCTATCTGGGCATACAGTTCACTTACTGCAGGTAGTTTATAATAAAAGATCAGGTCGGTTAGTGCTTCACTGGTAAAGGCTATTTTTTCCTGGGTGAATTTGCGTTCAAGGATCTCCTTGCCCATTGCCGATGCGCGCATTTTCACCTGCTTTTGCCAATCGCGGATGCGGCTTTTTGCTTTAGCCGTAACCACATAGCTCAGCCATTCATCTTTTGGCATTTGTTTGGTTGAGGTAAGGATCTCAACCTGGTCGCCATTGGCCAGCTTATAATTTAAAGGAACCAGCTTATTGTTCACTTTCCCCCCGATGCATTTTTCTCCCAGTTCAGAGTGCACATCAAAAGCGAAATCCAGGATCGTAGCACTTGCAGGAAGCTTACGCAGATCACCTTTCGGGGTGAACACAAAGATCTCTTCCGAAAAAAAGTTCAGTTTAAAGTCATCCAGGAAGTCGAGCGCATTTTGTTCAGCATTTTCAAGGATTTCACGAACCCTTCCCAGCCATTCTTCCAGGCCTATTTCATTCTTGTTATTTCCGTCTTTATACTTCCAGTGTGCGGCATATCCTTTCTCTGCAATTTCATCCATGCGCCTGGTGCGGATCTGCACTTCCACCCATTTTCCTTTAGGGCCCATCACCGTGGTGTGCAAGCTCTCATAACCATTCGCTTTTGGCGAACTCACCCAATCCCGCAGCCTGTCGGGGTTGGGCCGGTAACTATTCGTTACCATCGAATACACCCTCCAGCAATCCGATTTTTCGCGTTCATATTCCGTATCAATAATAATACGGATGGCAAACAGGTCATACACCTCTTCAAAAGGAATGTCCTGCTTCTTCATCTTGCTTAAAATGGAATGAATGGATTTAGGTCTTCCTTTTATTTCATATTTGAACTCCGCTTCGTCAAGTTCTTCACCCAGTGGTTCAATAAACTGTTTGATGTACCGGTTACGTTGGGTTTTAGTCTCCTGGAGCTTGTTTTTTACAAAGGTGTATTTATCGGGCTCCAGGTATTTGGTGGCAAGGTCTTCCAGCTCGGTTTTTAAAGAATACAATCCCAGGCGGTGAGCGAGCGGGGCATACACATACTGTGTTTCGGAAGCAATTTTAAGCTGCGACTTTTCGCTCATGCTGTCGAGTGTACGCATATTATGCAGCCTGTCGGCCAGCTTGATCAGGATCACCCGCACATCATCGCTTAAGGTGAGCAGCAGCTTCTTAAAGTTTTCGGCCTGTATCGACTTATCCTGTTGCTCGAAAACACCGGCAATTTTGGTAAGCCCGTCAATAATGCGTGCTACTTTCTGCCCGAAGTTCAGTTCAATAATATCTAAGGTAATGTCCGTATCCTCCACCACATCATGCAATAATGCGCAGATTATGGAGGTGGCGCCAAGCCCTATTTCTTCCCCGCAGATCTGTGCAACGGCCAAAGGGTGAAGGATATAAGGCTCACCCGATTTCCTGCGCATGTTCTTGTGCGCATCAACCGCCATTTCAAATGCCTTACGGATCTGTTTGCGGTCATTGTTATCAAGGTGCCTTCTGCACGCTTTAATTACATTCCGGTATGCCTTTACGATGTCTTTATTTTCCTGTTCGGTATCAATTACTGGCTGCATAAGTATAGTATAACAGATATACGGCAAATGTAGTTTTTTAGGGTTGATAACCGGAAGGAACAAGAGCCACTTATCACCGTGGCGGGTCCGGGATTCTGTTATTTTAAACAGGTGGAAGAATAAATGAAAGCATCCTAAAAAAAATTTGCATAAAAGATTTTTCGCCTTACATTTGCACTCCTTTTCGGGCGCATGTGGCGTAATTGGTAGCCGTGCCAGACTTAGGATCTGGTGCCGAAAGGC
>JAZKGM010000098.1:0-11177 GCA_040385895.1 Bacteroidota bacterium | reverse complement strand
TCCGGTTCCGACATCACCAGGTTTAAGAAACGGGTCATGGACTCAACACCATCGATCATCCCTTCATCCATGTTGATATCAATGATCTGTGCGCCACCCTGAACCTGTTCAAGGGCTACTTCAAGTGCATCATCAAATTTGCCTTCTTTGATCAGGCGTAAAAACTTCTTCGACCCGGTAACGTTCGTTCGCTCGCCAACATTGGTAAAATTGGCACCTTCGTAAATAACAAGTGGTTCTAATCCTGAAAGTCGTAGTGTGTAATCTTTAGTCGTCATGTATTGGTGTTCAGAAAAATCGCGGCAAGATAGCAATTTATATGATTAGGTAATGTGGCTGTTAAGAGATTAATGACCGATAAAACGAGGCTGCACGGTAAAAAACGACAGGAGATGAAACAGGAAGAAGTTGTGGCAGCAAAGCTTTACTTTAGCGGCATGAACAAATTTGCAGTGGCAGTGCATGGCGGTGCCGGCACTATTTTAAGAAGCCTGATGACGCCTGAAAAGGAGGCCTTATACATTAAAGGATTGAGGAGCGCAATAGATGCCGGGTATGCTGTTTTAAGCAAAGGCGGAAACGCTGTAGATGCAGTAGAAGCTGCAGTTGTTTCGCTGGAAGATTACCCCTTGTTTAATGCCGGGCGTGGCGCTGTGTTCACCAATAAGGGAACCCATGAAATGGATGCAAGCATTATGGATGGAAGCACGCTGGAGGCCGGTGCAGTAAGCGGCATAAGTAATGTTCAGAACCCGGTTACCCTGGCCAAAGTGATCAAAGATAAAAGCGGCCATGTGTTTTTATGCGGGAATGAAGCAGAAACATTTGCACGCAGCATGAACCTGCCTTTTCAACCCGATGATTATTTTTATGAGGAAGGAAGATACCGGCAGTGGCTGGAGGTGAAGGACAACGAAGGGTACCAGCTGGATCATACCATAAAGAATGGCGAAGGAAAAAAGTTCGGTACAGTAGGCGCAGTGGCGCTTGATATGAACGGGAACATAGCTGCTGCTACCTCTACAGGGGGCATGACCAATAAGCGGTATGGCCGCGTGGGCGATTCGCCCATTATTGGTGCAGGCACGTATGCCAATAACAACACCTGTGCAATAAGCTGCACCGGGCATGGCGAATACTTTATCCGTGCAGTGGTGGCCTACGACATCAGCTGCCTGATGGAGTACAAAGGCATGACCCTGAAACAAGCCTGTGATCTTGTGGTGAAAGATAAGCTCGTGAAGTTTGGCGGAGAAGGGGGATTAATAGCCATTGACAGCAAAGGAAACATAGAACTGCCTTTTAACAGCGAAGGCATGTACCGCGGGTTCAGGATAAATAGTGAAGAAGCAGTGGTGAAGATCTATGAAGATTGATAGGTTGTGGATTCGTTTATTTGTGGATTCGCTGAGTTGATGTACTAATGGGAAACTGGTATAGTCCATAGCTGATAGACCATAGTTGGGAGCTGGCGCTTGATTATTCGACTCTCTTGGCTATGAACTATGGTCTATTGACTATAAACTTCCCTTCCCACTTCCCCCTCTATTCAATATCCGCCCATTCGATCACATCATCTTCGCCCTTCTTTTTCTTTTTTTGCGGAGCCTTTCCTGCGATCACCACCACGATCTCGCCTTTGGGTGGCTTGTTTTCGTAATAGGCGATCAGCTCGTCAAATGTTCCATTCTTTGTTTCTTCAAACAGCTTGCTTAATTCACGCGAAACAGAAGCCTGTCTGTCGCCCCCGAAATATTCTTTAAACTGGTGCAGGCTTTTTACCAGGCGGTAAGGCGATTCATAAATAATAATGGTGCGCTCTTGTTCGGCCAGTTTTTTCAGCATGGTTTGTCTTCCCTTTTTCTCAGGCAAAAAGCCTTCAAAACAAAAGCTGTCGGATGGCAGGCCGCTTTTTACCAATGCCGGAACAAATGCCGTTGCGCCTGGCAGGCAATCCACCACAATGTTCTCTTTAAGGCATTCGCGTACAATTAAAAAACCTGGATCGCTTATGGCAGGTGTTCCGGCATCGCTGATCAGCGCCAGGTTCTTTCCGCTATGCAGCAGGTCTATAAACCGGGTGAGCTCTTTATGTTCATTGTGCATGTGGTACGACATAAGCGGCCTGTCGATCTCGTAATGTTTAAGCAGCTTTATACTCTGGCGTGTGTCTTCGGCCATAATTGCATCTGCTTCTTTTAAAATACGCAGTGCCCGTAAGGTAATGTCTTCGAGGTTGCCTATGGGTGTAGGAACCAGGTATAATTTTCCGCTCATGGGTGCAATATACGGCATTACAAAAAAGATTTTTTTATTAACACCTATCGTGTATTTTAGCCCGAAAATTAACAAACTTATTTAGTATGAATTTTCCTGATAATCTGTTGTACACCAAAGATCACGAATGGGTTCGCGTTGAAGGCGATGTTGTTTTTATCGGCATTACCGATTTTGCTCAAAAAGAACTGGGCGATATTGTTTATGTTGATATCAACACGGTAGGTAAAGAAGTAGCTCAGCACGATGTGTTTGGAACGGTAGAGGCTGTGAAAACAGTTTCTGATCTTTTTTCACCATTAAGCGGAACAGTGAGCGAGTTTAATAAAGCATTGGACAGCGCCCCTGAACTGGTTAACAACGATGCATACGGAGAAGGCTGGATGATTAAAATGACGGGCTTTAACCAGGCAGAAGTAGATGGCTTAATGAAAGTGGCCGATTACAAAGCGCTGGTTGGCGCATAATTTATAGAACATTTTTAGACAAAGGCTGTATAATTTATACAGCCTTTTTTATTTTACGTATGAAAAAATCATTCTTGTTTTTAGCAGTGGCGATCATCCCGGTTTTGTTTTCGTTTAAACCGCTTGACAATTTTCCCACGATACAATGCACCAACTTAAAAGACAAGCAGGTTACGCTGCCAGCTGATGCGGCCGGCAAACGGACCGTTATTGCATTAATGCTGAGCACCAGGGCCGATAAATACATGCAAAAATGGGCACAGCCTTTATACAACTCGCTTATGGCCGAAGGCATGGGAGGCATGATGGGTGGAAACATGTATAACGCCAATTTATGTTTTGTGGGGGCTGTAAGAGGTATTGCAAAAATTGCCTTACCCGAAATGATTAAAAAGGCCAGGAAAGAAGTGGATACAAAGTATCATACAAACTTTATGTATACAGAAGGGGATATTGACGGCTTAACCAAAGCGTTGAATATCTCAGACCGGAGCATTCCTCATTTTATCGTGATCGAAACCGATGGAAAGATCCTGCACCATGCAAGCGGAGAATTTACTGATGCGAAGCTGAATGATATTACCGGTGCGTTGTTGCAGTAGTTCGGGTTGTGGCTTTATGGTAGAACCACGGAGGACACAAAGGAAACACAAAGTGCACAACGGAGGTGTTCTGTAAACCGTAATTCCACATCTAACCACTATCAACTATGGTCTATTAACTATGGACTTCTCCTAAACGAGATTGCCGCGCTTCGCCCGCAATGACATGCTTCGCACTTTTGTCACTTCCAACTTCTATTAGCTATGGACTATTGTCTATGAACTTACCTTCTATTGGTTCACCACACAGGCGATACTGGCTACGCTTAGTTTATCGGTGTGTTTTAAAATGCTTTGCGCACAGGCCTCAATAGTGGCCCCGGTTGTGATCACATCATCCACCAGTAAAATATTTTTGCCCTGAATGGTATCGGGTTGAACAACCTCGAATACGGTTTCTACATTATCCCAGCGCTGGATGCGGTCTTTACGCGTTTGTGTTTCGGTAGACTTATTTCTTTTAACAGCTGTGGTTAAATGGGCGCAATTAAAAACCTCGCTTAAACCCTGCGCAAAACAATCGCTTTGGTTATACCCGCGAAGTTTTTGCTTTGAAGCATGTAAAGGAATGGCGATCACCGCATCAAATGTGAGCCCCGCCCGTTTAAGTTTTGAAGCATAGAGCCGGCCTAATAAAATACCCAGTTCCGGGTTATTGGCGTATTTAAGTTCATGGAGTAATTTCTGAACGATCCCTTTCTTACGGAACACTAAAAAAGAAAAGGCCCGCTGTAGGCGGACCCTTCCCCAAAAAGTTTTTTCAAGGTCATTTTCCGGCATCAGGTGAAAACCGGTTTCGGGAAAATGATCCAGGCAAAAGGTACAGATCTGGTTTTCCGCTTTAAGTAAAACACCATTACATCCCACACACAGGTTAGGAAAAAGAATGTTGCTTAAAGCAGCCAGCATATTTCCCTACTGTTTTACGATCTTAACCCAGCCTTGTGTATCTTTTGCATTCACCCGTATAAAGTAAATGCCATTGCTAAAATGGTCGGTTTTGATGCTCAGGCTGTTTAAGCCCGCGTTCAGTTGCTGGTCTCTGGCTTCATACACCTTTGCCCCAACCATGTCGAATACTTCTAAGGTAGCTGCATCCGGTTTATCGATGCTAAAGCTCACACTTACCTCGTTGCTGAACGGGTTAGGATAACCTGTTAACTGGAGCTTGTTTTCGTATCTGTTGTTTATGCCTAAAGTATAAAGCATAATGGTGTCTTCGATCATTTTGCTGCAGTTGGCCGCATTGTAGGCAGAAAGCTTAACAATTAAGCTGCCTGGTCCGCTCATTGTAATGATCGGGTTTGCATTGTTTGATGAAGTTGTTCCGTTAAACAGCCATTGATAAGCATTGGCATTAGCTGATGTATTGGTGAATGTAACGCTGTAGTTCGTATCACTTACCACATAAGTATAAGATGGCGTAGGGCTTCCGTATACTTTTATCGCTTGTTTTGCGGTATCCATGGCCACTCCGTTCTTATAAACAATAAGGGTAACATTATAGTCGCCTTCGCTGTTAAAAATAAAGGTCGGGCTTTCATCCGCAGAAGAATCTCCTGTTCCAAAGGTCCATGAATACGTATCTGCGCCAAAAGAGTTGTTGGTAAGGGAAACAGTTAACGGTGCACAGCCTGAAATTTTACTAGCGTCAAAAGAAGCCGAAGTTGGAGCCCCGAATTCGAAAATGATCCCGCTATCGGCTAATTGGGTAATGTCGGTAAATGAAAGGTTGGAAGGTTGTCTCACGCCCCCTATTTTATATTGCAGGTTACTGGCCGGCACTGTTGAAGGGCCAAATGCTTTTTTATTCGCCAATGGGTACATGTCGTTGGCATCGCCCCTGTTCGAATTTCTTTCCAGGTGCCTTTGTCCGTCAGCCTGGATAAGACCAACGCCAAGCTGCGAAGAGTCGTTATTTACATTATTGCTTCCGCTCAGACTTAATACCTTGGCAAAATTGGTATTGATGTGCCATATGGCTAATCCTTTTGAAGGGAGATATTTGTCGAAACCCTTTCTCTGCCTGTTTTCCAATAAGTAATATTCATTAGGCCTTGATGTGTTCACCCTGTAAACCATATCGCTGTCTGCTACGGCTTTAGGTAATGAGTATAATTTCTGGGTACTGATCACAGTAGGGCTTACCCATCCCATGGCAATACGGCTCCATGCATCGTCAACGCAAGGTGTCCGTTCGTTGTTTAACCAGCAACCACCGGCCATAAGGCTATAGTTACCCGCTCCCTCATTTAAATATTGTGTTGAATACAGATCGGGAAGATCCAGTAAATGCCCGAACTCATGGCACATAACACCTATTCCCACGATACCGCCCGAGCTGTATCTTTTTTCAGGGAACATGGCATAAGCTGCTACCTTTACCCCATCGTAAGTGGGTTGTTGCGATGATTGCAATGTGCTCCTGAACGACCAGATAAAATCTCCTGAACTTGGTGCGCTCGATTCTTCTGCCCCACGGCCGGCATGCATAATGATAACACCGTCCACATACCCGTCTCCGTCATTGTCGAAGTCGCTGTAATCAACATTGAACGAATCATTTGCATCCTGCAATGCACCCAATAAAAGCTGGCGGGTGGCCTGGCCGTAATTTGCACTGCTTTCTTTTCCGTAATACTGGTAATTGTTAGCCGCCATTACCCATCCGTAAACGGTACTTGTTACATCCAGTTTTCCGTTTGAAGTGGCCAGGTAAAAATCGCGGAACGATCCGGTTCCGTTATAGTTAGGCTGATTAAGCAACAGCTCAAAGTTAGCTTTGGGAAGCGTTGCCCTCAGGTCAGGATATTCCACGAGGATCACGATCAGCTTCCTGGTGCCTGATGGCGGAAAAGGATTCTGACCGGCCTTGCCCAGTGCTTTTTCTGTTGGATGCGTTTGTTCGAACAACTGCATCATCATGTTTTGTTGCTCTGGGCTGTATCTTAAATGCGGGATACCTGTTTTTTGTTGCTGGCCATTTCTTGCCACTACGCCACTTGTGGTTAAATTGCCTTTTTCATCGGCAGTGGCGTATTCAAAGTAGCCGGCCGCATTTTTAAGTACGGTGAACCCCTCAGCTGTTTCCAGGTAATGAACGGCTTCATTACCCAATGCTTTCAGGGTGATCTTGCTTCCATCGGGTTGCGTAATTGTATTTTCATACGGGGCAACACTACAATTGCTGTGCTGGGCAAATGCGCTTGCCGAAAAAAACAGGGCCATGGCCAGGCTGTTTAATACTCTCTTTGCTGTATGTATCATTTATATATGTAAACGTGTAAAATAAAACGCTAAAAATAAATATTTAAGACCACTTCTCAAACTTTTCTGTAAATTGTCATAAAACATTAACGAATGTTTTCCATCCCCGGATTTTTAAACCCACAAATTCTTTGTTATGAAAATAGAGTATAAGCCGGCTACCATTACCAATATTGTAGAAGAGTCGCCTGTTGTAAAACGTTTCTGGTTTAAAATGAACGAAGCTGCGCTTGCTTTTAAACCAGGGCAGTTTGTCATGCTCGATCTGCCCATTGAGTCGAAAATCACCAACCGCAGTTATTCCATTGCTTCGGCACCTGCTGAGGATGGGATATTTGAACTGATCATTGTTTTAAACCCGGATGGAAAAGGAACACCTTATATGTGGGAAAATTACAAGGTGGGAACGCAGGTTCCGGTAGCAGGGGCCTTGGGGAAATTCACCCTGCCCGAAGTAATAGAGAATGATATTTGCTTTATAGCCACGGGCACCGGTATTGCACCGTTGCGCAGCATGATGCACCACATTATTAAGCAGAACCTGCCACACAAAAACAGCTACATGGTTTTTGGGAACCGCACCGAAGGCGATATTTTATACCGGCAGGAAATGGAAGAGCTGGCAGCGCAGCATCCCTTTTTTACATTTGCCCCAGTATTATCAAGGGCTGGCGAAAGCTGGGAAGGAAGGCGGGGATATGTGCACCCGGTGTATGAAGAGCTGTTTGCCGATAAAAGACCCTGTACATTTTATTTATGCGGCTGGAAAAACATGATCATGGAAGCCCGCGAACGCCTTACAGCCATGGGTTATGAAAAAAGCAGCATCAAGTTTGAATTGTATGATTAAGCACTTTAGCAATGGCCTGTTGATTTTCCGCTTCGTACTGCAAGCTTTCCTCCTTACTTTTGCCCCATGGATCATAAGCGACCTTTTAATACCAACCGATCAAATTTCCGTGCACCAAAGCCGGATGCAAATAAGCAGCAGGCCATTTACGGCATTCATGCCATAGTAGAAGCCATTGCCGCAGGTAAGGAATTGAATAAGGTGCTTATTCAGAAAGGAGAGGCCGGAAGCCTGTTGCAATCGTTAACGAAGCAACTGCGCGATGCAGGCGTTCCAACCCAGTATGTACCTAAAGAATCTAACTTATTCCCTTCCAATAAAAATCACCAGGGCGTGCTGGCTTATCTTTCACCGGTAAGCTACCACAAGCTCGAAAATATCTTACCACAGGTTTTCGAAGAAGGAAAGGTGCCGTTTATTATGGTGCTGGACCGGGTTACCGATGTAAGAAATTTCGGGGCCATTGCCCGCAGCGCATATTGCGCAGGTGTTCATGCACTGGTTATTCCCGACCAGGGCAGTGCGCAGATCACCGATGATGCCATCAAAACATCGGCAGGCGCTTTACACCATATCCCGGTGTGCCGCGAAAAGAACATGAAAACGGTGATGGAGCTGCTTAACCAATCGGGTTTACTTACCGTAGGGTGCAGCGAAAAAGGAAAAGGCATGTTGCACCAGGTTGACCTCAGTATTCCTGTAGCCATCATCATGGGCAACGAAGAAACAGGCATCAGTGATGAAATTATGAAACGCTGCACCCAACTTGCACGCATTCCGCTCGACCTGGGCGTGCAGTCGTTAAATGTTTCGGTAGCCGCAGGGATTGCAGCATACGAAGTGGTGAGGCAACGCTTATAGTTTATTATTCTGCCGGGTACAGGATCAGCTTCATTTTTACACTCGTTTGATCGTTATTCAGCAACAGCACCAGAGAATCGTTGCTTAAATGATCGAAAGGAATGGTTTTGTTTGCGGACTTCACATCGCCCGATGAGTTGGTTTTGAACATAATGCTGTTGCCCCGCAGTTCCCATTCCCCGCTCGAAGAAGCTGCTGCATTGCCGGTAATGTAAGTACCATCGGGGTGAAACTCGTACAGGTTTTTTAACAACACATCTTTAAGTGCAGCCCTGTGCCTTCTTAGCATTGTTAACTGGAGGGTATCATGCTGCGCCAGTGTTTTTTCATCGTCAAGAAAAACCACATCGCCCACGCGCCAGCGTTTGCTCAGTGTTTTTTCCTGTTTGGAATGGCAGGCGATCAGTACCATGCAGGTTATTAATAAATATAAGGTCCGGTTCATTTAAGTAGTTGCAATCTATAGCCGAAAGAATTTGAAACACAATCTTAACCACAAAAAACTATTTTTGCCAAAATTCTAACGTAAAACAAGCTTAACAAAAGCGCTAAATCCTTACAAATGAAAACAGTAGATTCAATTAATTTTTCGGGTAAAAAAGCCCTGGTACGTGTTGATTTCAATGTGCCTTTAGATAAAAAAACACTGGAAATAACCGATGATGCCCGCATCCGTGCTACCATTCCAACGCTTAAAAAAATATTGGCCGATGGCGGAAGCTGTATCTTAATGAGCCACCTGGGCCGCCCGCTTAAAAAATTAAAAGAGGACGGAACTGTTGATGTAGAAAAACATACGTTAAAAAATACGGTAAAACGCACCAGTGAATTACTGGGTGTTGAGGTGCAGTTTGCCAGCGATTGTATCGGGCAGGAAGCCATAGATAAAGCGACTGCCTTAAAACCCGGGCAGGTTTTGTTGCTGGAGAACCTGCGTTTTTATAAAGAAGAAGAAAAAGGAGATGTAAGTTTCGCTGAAAAACTAAGCAAGCTGGGCGATGTATATGTGAACGATGCTTTTGGCACCGCGCACCGCGCACATGCCAGCACAGCAGTAATTGCGCAGTTCTTTAAAGATGCCAAATGTTTTGGGTATGTAATGGCCAAAGAAATTGCCAATGCCGAAAAGGTAATGAACGATACCGCCCGTCCCTTTACAGCCATAACCGGTGGTGCTAAAGTAAGTGATAAACTGCTGATCCTCGACAACCTGATCGATAAGGTAGATAACCTGATCATTGGTGGTGGTATGGCATACACCTTTTTGAAAGCAATGGGTTATGAAATCGGTTCAAGCCTTTGCGAAGAAGACCGCCTGCAGCTTTGTGTCGACCTGATGGCAAAAGCAAAAGCAAAGGGCGTGAGGTTAATGCTTCCTGAAGACAGCATTGTTGCTGATGCATTCAGCAATGAAGCCAACCACAAAGCATGCGACAACAAGCAGATCGAAGCGGGTTGGATGGGGCTTGACATAGGTCCGAAAGCCGCGGCAACATATGCCGATGTGATCAAACAATCAGGTACTATTTTATGGAACGGTCCAATGGGCGTTTTTGAAATGAGCAATTACGAGAACGGGACGAAAACAGCCGCCATTGCGGTAGCCGAAGCAACTAAGAATGGCGCATTCAGCTTAATTGGCGGTGGCGATAGCGCTGCGGCCGTAGCTAAGTTTGGCTTTGATGATGAAGTAAGCTATGTGAGCACCGGTGGTGGCGCTTTGCTGGAATACTTTGAAGGCAAAGAGCTACCCGGGATCAAAGCAATAAACGAATAGGCGGGATCAGCCACAGATTGCACAGGCCAGGTTGCAACACCAGATAATAAATCTGTGCAATCTGTGGCCAAACTGCTACGCGTCAATAGCGCGGTTTAAAAAATCCTGTAAAGGCTTAAACGCCTTAAACTTCTCCGTCATCACTTTTATAAAATCGGGATCCATTACCTCTTTGTCGCTCATCTTGCATTCGGCAATAAAGCTTTTATGCTTAATGAACTGGATCATCGGGTTATCGGCCTCGTATCCTTTAGGCGGGCGCTGTAATACTTCTCCACCCAGCTTGCCGAAGTGTTTCACAAAATTTTTATCGGTAACGATCTTCACAAAATCGCTGGCGTGGTAATCTATTTCCTGCCTGATGGCGGCAAGCTTATCGGGCATGGGTTGCCAGGCTCCGCCTGCTATAAAACAGCCTCCCGGTTGAATATGCAGGTAATACCCTCCCGACTCCGATTTTTTGCCGCCCTTTTGCAGGATCATTGAAAAATTGTTCTTGTAGGGATCTTTATTTGCACTGAACCGCACATCGCGGTTAATGCGGAAAATACAATTTTTAGGCTCAAGCTCCAGGAGGTCTGTATCCACTTTGCCCATATTTTTAATAGCCTCACCAACAAACTCGAGCCATTGTTTGCGCAGCGCATCATATTCCTTTTTATGGGCATCGAACCACTCTTTATTATTGTTCTTCTCCAGGTTTTTCAGGAAGGTAAATAATTCTTTAAAGTTCATACTAAAATTGATTTGAGGGCAAGTTATATGTTTTAGCATAATTAATCCACCCTTGTATAAGGGATACCAATAGTTGCTGGATCATAGCGGCAATTCACTATAAACCCTGGCCTATGCACTATATTAGTTATTTGATTATTTTTGCGCGGAGAGACAATAGCTGGTAGTTGATAGATCATGGATTGATCATAACTATGAACTATGAACCATAAACTATTAACTGATTATAATGGCCGACAGAGAAAGACCAAGTTTTGAAGACAGCAACAACGTGACCGTGCAGCGTTGTTTTTTTGCATATGAGTTTGCCGAAGCCTTTGTGAAGGGCAAGCACACAGCCG
>JAZKGM010000097.1:3392-6817 GCA_040385895.1 Bacteroidota bacterium | reverse complement strand
CGAGCAGGCATTGATCGATGCGCTTCAAGAGGTAAAGAACAACCTGGCCCAGGCTTCAAAATACCATACCGGGCTAAGTGAACTGAGCAGGCGGATCGACTCTGCGTTGATCGACCTTAAAGATGTTGCTGTAGAACTGGAAGCCATTGCCGAAAATACGCAGGCCGACCCGCAGGAACTCGAACGCATCAATGGGCGCCTGCAATTGTTATTCAACCTTCAGAAAAAACACCGGGTAGCAAACAACCAGGAACTGATCGCCTACATGAACGAGGTTTCGGACAAAGTAAAAAACATCAGTTCGCTAAGCGATGACATTGCTGATACCCAGCTCCGGCTTGATTCGTTAAAGAAACAACTCACCACGCATGCAGATGAATTGAGCAAAAGGCGTGTAAGATCGATACCGGAGATCGAAAAGAACGTAAATGCATTATTGGTACAGGTGCAGATGCAGGATGCCAGGATAAAAGTGGCCCAAACCAGATCGGATCACTTTATGCCGCATGGCATTGATGATATCGAGCTGCTGTTTGCTGCCAATAAAGGTTCCGGGTTTCAACCCATCAATAAAGTGGCCAGTGGTGGTGAATTAAGCCGCTTAATGCTTTGTATTAAATCATTGATCAGCGATAAAATAGCCTTACCAACCATCGTGTTCGATGAGATCGATACCGGGATAAGCGGTGAAGCGGCACTCAAAGTAAGCAATGTGATGAAACAACATGCATTGAAACACCAGGTGATTGCCATCACGCATTTACCGCAGATCGCAGGCAAGGCCGATAATCATTTGTTTGTGTATAAAATATCCGACCGAACAACCACGCATACCTATATAAAATCTTTAACGCCAAACGAACGTGTAGAAGAAATAGCACGCATGCTGCATGGTGCCAATCCTTCCGAAAAGGTGCTGGAAGCAGCTAAAGAATTAATGGGTTAATTATAACTCTGCTTTATGCTGCTTTTGCTTAATGATGTTGCTTACACGGTATAACAGGAAGATACAAACCAAGGTTACCCCCACGATCACCCAACCCAAGGTATCATAATGTTCGAGCGGGCTGAACTGGTCCTTTTGAACAACGATCATTCCGCCTACACCAGCGGCAATACCACCGGCCATCTGCTGCAGGGAAGCGTTGATGCTCATAAAAGCGCCACGGTCTTTCATTTCAGGCAAAGCTGATGCCAGTGCCATAGCAGGAACCATACGGCTCATTATACCCATCATAAAAAAGATATTCATCACGATCACGATCCAGAAAGGAACAGGCGTTAAATGCGTATAAATAATAACCATCACGATCATCCACCCTGAAGCGATCGCAAAGAGCTTAAACTTGTCTATTTTATCGCTCAGCTTACCGATCAAAGGCATAATGATCAATGAGGCCACTCCTGAAACCATAAATAACAAAGGAAGTTGTTCCGCAGTCAGCTTAAGGTTATTAATCGCAAATATGCTTCCCCACGGCATCATCATAAATCCCCCAATGGCCAGGAAGGCTGTTGCCAGGAAGCCGATCCGGTAATTACGTTGCTTAATGGTGTGCCACAAGTGCATCAGGGCATTCCTGTCATTTTTAATTTTGAGGTGCTCCGTCACCGGTTTCATTTTAATAAAAACCACCAGCCAGATGATTGCAGCAAGCCCTACGATCATAAAAAATGGCGACTGCCAGCCCCATGCATTGGCCAGGTAAAGACTGATGGGAATACCCAGCACCTGGCTCGCTCCAAAGCCCATTTGCAGGAAGCCCATTACACGGCCACGTTGTTTGATGGAAAAAATATCGGCCACAATGGCCATTGATATAGACCCGATCACCCCCCCAAAAATACCGGTAAAAATACGTGCACCAACAAGCATTTCGTAAGTTGTGCTCAGGCCGCATAATAAGGTTCCTACGATAAAGCCTATGTAGAAAAATAACAGCAGTTTTTTGCGGTCAAACTTATCGGCAAAGCCGGCTGTGAGCAGGCCGGAAACACCTGCGCTGATCGCATAGCTTAGAACCACCATTCCAAACTGCTTGGTAGATAAAGCCATTGCCTTTTTAAGCATATCTCCCAGCGGGGACATGACCATAAAATCGAGCACAACGCTAAATTGCGTGAGCGCCAATATAACGATAACCATTACCTGGTAGGATGACAATTTAGGTTCTTGTGTTGTTGTAGTTGTTGTTGACATGTATTTTTTGTTAGGCTGTTGCCTTTATAAATTAACGTTATGGTTTTAATGCTTTAAGCACCAGCTGAAGTGCCTGCATCATGATTTCATCTGTAAGCACGAATTTGTTTCCGGCAAGGCTGGTTCCCCGTTTATGAAAGTTCAGGAGGTTATAAAGAGGTCCATAAGCCACAGACCAGAACACCTCAACCGGCACTTTCACCAATTCCCTGTTTTTAATGGCATTGCTTACAAAATCATGCATTGATTTCCGAAAGGGACCGCTGGCCTTTATCGTTTTCGAATGGTAGGATGAATGTTTGATCTGCTCCATAAAAAGAACCTCGTCCTGGTACTTTAATCCATACTTGGCGCGGTTGATCCACTGGATCTTCATTCCTTCGTTAAAAGACATATCAGGTGAAAAGCCTTCCAGCGAAGTTTCGGTCATTTTATTCATTTGTTCTTCGCAGACCTTAAGGATCAGGTCGTCCTTGTCTTTGAAATAAATATAAATGGTACCGGGTGAAACACCTGCTTTTTTAGCCAGCTTTTGAATACTGAATTGCTCAAGCCCGTCTTTGGCGATCATCTTCAACGCATATTTGCGGAGCCTTAATTCTTTATTTTCGTCTTTAACCCTCATTTAAACGGGTGCGAAAATAAATGAATGTTCATTCATTTAAAAATATTTCACCTTAAAAAAACATTAAGCTACAGCTTCCCGCCCTGCACGGCAATTGAAAAGCCGTTCCGCTGCACTTCCATGCGCACCTGCTTATCCCACAACAAAGGATTGGTGTGGTTAAAATGAATAAAGGTTACACGCTTTTTAATGGCAACAGGTTCCTGTTTAAACAGGGCGGCTGTTTCTACCACGAAAGGGTGTGGCACTTCTTTCATGCTGCGGGCAGGCAATTTGGTTTGCGAGTAAAAAGTAGCATCTAGTAACGCTACATCTACCTGCTTTACTTCGTTGATGATGCTTCTCCCCCATTTTTCCCATTTATCAATATCGGGAACAAAGAGGTATTTTTTTAACGGGGTGATCATGATAAAACCCGCTGTTTCCGAATATTCATCGCGGTGCGGAACAGGGAACGCTTTTACTGACACATGCGATGATAAGGAGATCAATGAATCGGGAAACAAAGCGATCGTTCTTATATTTTTCAGTTTAACCAGTTGTTCCCAGGGGCCATTGGTTTCGAGGAAGGTTTTAAGTTTCGGCAAAGTATAAACAGGC
>JAZKGM010000097.1:2314-3382 GCA_040385895.1 Bacteroidota bacterium | reverse complement strand
GCTTCTCTTCCCAGCTGCATCAGGCCGGTATAATGGCCAATGTGCGCATGGGTAATAAAAATTCCGGCAGGTAAATAATCAAACGTATTTTTTGTAAGTGAAGCAAAAAGATGAAGCTGGCCGGTTATATCCGGTGTTGCCTCAAACAACCACCACTTTTTTTCTACCGGATCAACCAATGCAAGCGAAACCACATTTATTTTTAATGAACCGGCCTGCCAGGCCATTTCACAGCATTTTTTCTTACAACCAATATGCGGATAGCCTCCATCCTGGGCCACACCCAATACAAGCACATAAGGCAGCGAATCGTTCTGGGCTTTAACAGAAAAGAAAGCAATGAGCGAAAAAAAGAGTACAAGCCGGGTTTTCATTATAAAGGAATAAGGTTCGAATATAAAAAAGCCGGGCGATGTCCCGGCTTTTAATTCACCTGTTGTTATTCTCTAAAAAGGAAGCTTCACGGTGAACCCGTATAAAGTGTTTTTGCTGGCATCTTTTATTACATCGATAGAATAATTAAAAGGCCCCTTTCCTTCGTACAACAACCCGAATTTATACGCATTATTAAATGATTTTATTTCGTTGCTGTTGGTGAACCCTCCCTGGATCCCCAGCCATTGCGACTCCTCATTTTTTTTGCTGTTCATATTAAACGCGAACTTCAGATCGTAGGAGCGCACAAAAGAAACAGAACTGATTTCGCCACCCACGCTGTTCACAAAAGGAAATGCGGTTAAGGCGAGGCCTATTTTGTATTGAGATACCGAATATTTATTTGAGAACTGCAACCAGATATCCGCACCAAAAACCGGTGCAAAGGTATTGCCAAGCAAGCCAACCCCGAACGCAGGGGCCAATTCCACCGAGCCAAAATGTCCCTGGGTCCGCTTGTCGAATTTATAGGTATTGTTTTCCATGGAGAGCTCCACCTTGTAGCTTCTTTTCAGCTCCGTTTTGTTATTGGTTTTGGCAAAGCGGATCGCATCATTTATACTGACTTCACCAAGCACACTCTTTAATTGCGTGGGATCAACCAGGTAAACCTGCAGGATATACCCTGTGCGG
>JAZKGM010000097.1:0-2287 GCA_040385895.1 Bacteroidota bacterium | reverse complement strand
CATAAATATGGTATTCATACTTAGGAAGTTCAAGATCAAGGCGTTTGATCTCGTAAGCTACGTCTACAGAATTTTCGTTGTAATCGGGGTTCTCTGCTTTCAACCTTCGTTTACCATTCGCATGAATAAAATAATATACTTTCTGCGTTTCCTTGCTGAGCTGTCCTTTACTTAACGCCTGGTCGAGGTCATTCATAAATAATGTTTTTATCGAATCGGCCTGCGTATAATTGGCCATCTCTTTAAAGTTATCACCTATAAACAGGATCTTGTTCCCGGCATTCAGCTTCAAAACAAGCGTGTCGGCAAAGGAAACCTGTTTATGATCAACATGCACCACATGCACTTCCTGGGCGGAGACATTGGGTTGTGCAAGGGCAATAAAAGCCACAGATGCTAAAAGCATTTTAATTTTCATATCGTATAAGTTGTTAAATTGTTACTTAGTTAAACGCCTTCCTGAGCATTAAAGAGGAAGGATTAGCAGATTGAACTCCGGCATTGCTTTCACTTCCTGAGCCGATCCTGAACCGGAAACGTTTTGATTCCACAACCACCGGTGAAGGTGCCTGATCGGTAATAACCGGTTCGTTAAAATCAAGCTCAACGAACCGTGCTGTTTTTTTATCGGATGTTAGCAAAAGCTGAGCTGGTATTATTGTTGCCGGCTGATCAACAGAGTCGGATAACGGTGTAATTTCATGTATGACAAATTCTGTTTTTACCGGATGAGTTTCTTTATATATCCTGTTTGTTTCTTTTCGTTTTTTAGCTGTTTTTTTTTCACCTGCCGGAATAACCGGGATTACAGCAGGTTCATTGTGAGCGGAAGCTTGCTGTACCTGCCGGGCCACCGGTTTATTGTTTTTTATGATGTACAAACCTGCCCCGCCAATCAGCAATAAGGCAGCAGCTATCCCGCTGATGTATCTTATATAAAAGCCGACCGCCTTATTTTCCTTTTTATTGAAACCGGCTTCCAGCAGGTCCCATTTGCTTTCCAGGTTGGGTGTGTATCCTACAGGCAGATCGGTCACCGCATTGATCTTTTGCCTGATGTTCTTATTTTCAACTGTTTCCATAACCGTAATTTGTTTGGGTGATCAGCTTTTTAAGCTTGCTCTTTGCTTTTACCAACTGGGTCTTGCTTGTGCTTTCGCTCACATTCAGCAAGTCTGCTATTTCACGATGGCTATAGCCTTCTATCACAAATAAATTCAGCACCGTTCTGTAACCGGGAGGGAGTTTTAAAACCGCATCGAACAGGTAAGAAGCGTCCACGTGTTGTATGCCGTCATCATCAAACCCTACTTCGGGCAAAACTTCATGAGAGACCAGGTTGAAATTGGTTTTCTTTCTCAGGCTCATCAGGGCTTCATTCACCATAATGCGTTTTAACCAGAACTGAAAACTGCCTTCATCCCGGTATTCAAACTGTTCAATTTGCTGAAATGCTTTCAGGAACCCTTTCATCACACAATCTTCTGCCTCATCTGTTTGCACAATATAACGCTGGCAAACCCTGAACATGGTGCTGAACAATCCTTCAAAAACAAGCTTCTGCGTGGCACTGCTGCCTTGCTTTACTTGTTTGATATGTTCTGCGGTGATGTTCATATTGAAAAGGTTTCTACCTGCTATAATGTAGGAGGAGGGATGAAAGTTGCCTGCAAGAAAAATAAAAAACAGAAATAAATAACCCGCTGGTTATTAAATATTAAGCCGCTGTATCTTAATTGTGGTTGGTGCTTACCGCAACACCGGGGTCGTATTGCTTTTCCCTTCTTTGGCAAAATTATAGCTGATGTTCAGTTGTAATACCTGCGTAAAGCCGCTGCTTTCTTTGGTGGTGCTTCCATTGGCATCGGTCCGTTCCATATCCAGCAGGCTTAATAAGCCGCGGCCTGCACGAAGTTCGATGCCTGTGTTGTAAGTGAGGTCATACGACAACCCAAGGTTTACGATCACATCAATTGTATTTGATGAAGCAAGCATTGGAGGCCTGCCGGAGCGAAGCATAAACGCAGGCTCTACCCCGGCAAGGATACCGGCTTTTTTGCCTGGCTTATAGCCGAACATAATGGGTATGCTAAAATAATGAAAGGAAGCCTGTTCCCGGGAGAACGGTGTCTTTAATTCATAGCTCCGGATACTGTAAATGAGTTCGGGGCGAACAAAAAAACGACTTTCATATCTTGTAACCTGTGCAAAGATCCCGGCATGATAGCCAATGCCAGGCCTCGTTTCGAATGTGGAAGGCGGAGAGACCATATTTGCAGCTCCTCCT
>JAZKGM010000096.1:0-3885 GCA_040385895.1 Bacteroidota bacterium | reverse complement strand
AGAAGTAATTACCCCCATTGACTGGATCTTGCTGTCGGGCCTTGCGCTGTCGCTGCTGATATTACTGTATTATTACTTTGGTGTATTTGGCAAACTGGCTTTTTATAAACCTCAACCATCTGCTAAAACCACGCACGAACCGGTTTCGATCATTATTGCCGCACGCAATGAGTATGAAAACCTGCAAAAATACCTGATCCCTATTTTAGAACAGGACTACCCGCACTTTGAGGTGGTGGTGATCAACGATTGCAGTTTCGACAGCAGCCAGGCTTACCTGGAGGAACTGCAAAAGTCTTATCCGCACCTGAAGGTTTGCCAGTTAATTGAGCAGGAAAAATATCCTACCGGTAAAAAATTCGCGCTTACCATTGGCATCAAGGCTGCCAAATACGACCAGCTGTTATTAACGGATGCCGATTGTGAACCCACCAGTAACCAATGGTTAAAAATAATGCAAAGCCGCTTCACCGCTGGTAAAGAGATTGTGCTGGGCTATTCGCCTTACCAGAAACGTAAGGGTTTTTTAAACCTGTTTATCCGTTTCGAAACCCTGATCACCGCCCAGTTCTATTTTTCGATGGCTTTGATGAAGAATGCTTTTATGGGCGTGGGCCGCAACCTGGCTTACCGCAAAGAGGTTTTTTTCAGGCATAAAGGGTTTGCCAGCCACCAGCATATATTTTGCGGGGATGACGACCTGTTTGTGAACGAAGCGGCAACGCCTCTTAATGTTTCGATAGAAATTGATCCGGCCACGTTTGTTTACACAGAGCCCAAAACTACCTTCAGCAGCTACAGTGTTCAGAAAATACGGCACATGCACACGGGGAAATATTATAAGAAGAGTCACCAGCGGTTCCTTGGCATGTACTATTCGGGCATGATCCTGTTCTATGCAACTGTTGCAGCATCGCTTATCGTAAATATATTCACCTGGCCCATAGTGGTTGGTATCTTTGCCATAAAGATCATCTGCCAGACCATTATATTTTACCTGTGCGGTAAAAAGCTGAAATGCCAGAACATCGCGTTCGGCTTATTGTTCCTCGATTTTATTTATGTGTTTTTCCTGCTTATTTATGGCACACGCGGATTTTTTACGCGTAACCTTAAGCGCTGGTAATTAACTTTGCCCCCATGATCGATATTATCTTTAAATATTTCCCCGATTTAAACGACCTGCAAAAACAGCAGTTCACTGCTTTGTATGAGCTTTATAAGGCTGCCAACGAAAAGGTGAACGTGATCTCGCGCAAGGATATCGACCAGCTTTACGAACGGCATATTTTACATTCCCTGGCCATTGCCAAGTTCACAACTTTTATTCCGCACACCAAAGTGCTCGACCTGGGAACCGGTGGGGGATTTCCGGGCATTCCGCTTGCTATCCTGTTTCCGGAGGTGCATTTTACATTATGCGACAGCATCAGTAAAAAAATTGTAGTGGCCGAAAGCATTGCAGAGGAACTGGAACTAAAAAACACCGATTTTGTGGTGGGCCGTGTGGAGAACCTGAAAGAGCAGTTTGAATTTGTGGTGAGCCGTGCCGTAGCGCCAATGGAACAACTTTACCGCTGGACACAAAGCTATATTGACGATACCAGCCGCAACAGTAAACTAAATGGCTACCTGCTGCTTAAGGGGGGCGATCTAAAGGAAGAGACCAAGGCTATAAAGCGGATCAACCGTAAGCTTTTTGTGGATGAATATGACCTGAAGGACTGGTTCAGCGAGGAGTTCTTTGAAACGAAAAAGCTCGTTTATATTTACCTCTACTAAATTACTCTCCCAGCTTTTTCAGCATTTTTGCATGCTGGTAAATGGCTCCGGTAAAAGTAGGAACATGATTGTAAGGAATACCGTGCTCAAGCGCAGTGGCTTTAACAATAGGCGATATTTTGCTATAATGTACGTGGCAAATGCCGCTGAACAAATGGTGTTCGATCTGGTGGTTAAGCCCACCGATGAACCAGGTAAGCGGTTTATTTTCCATCGCAAAGTTGCAGGTGTTTAAGATCTCATGCACTGCCCAGCTGTTTTCCATGGTCTCTTTTCCGTTTATCGTTTGCGGAACCGCATAATCAGAGGTATGAATAACATGTGCCGGCTGAAACACACAAGCCAGTGACAAGCCGCCAACGGCATGCATGATAAAGAACCCGGCAACGGTTAGCCCGGCCGGCATACCCGAGAACAATAACGGCAATACCAGGGCATAGGTGATAAAGGCAATTTTACATACCGTTATAAAGAACAATGCCTTTTTAAACGTAACCTTCTCTTTGATCAGCAGATCGTGATCGCGATATTTAACCGCTTTTATGTAATCTTTCCCCGTCATCCAGAAAAAAGTAAGCAGCAGGTAAAAAAGCCATGCATATATATATTGGTACCTGTGGTACCATTTCTGAGGCTGGTTGGGCGAAAACCGCAGAAACTTACTGGTTTCAATATCTTCGTCCAGGTCGGGAATATTGGTGTAGGTATGATGAAGGATATTATGCTGGATGCGCCAGTTCACGGAATAGCCTCCTATAATTTCAAGTACATAACTAATGGTGCGGTTTACTTTTTTGTTGGGAGAATAAGAGCCATGATTCGCATCATGCATCACCGCGGTTCCTATACCACAGATACCAAGACCGATCACTGCCCACATCGAAAGGTAAAATGCGGTACTGAATGCAGCTAATCCACTAACTATTAAAATATAAGGAATAAAATACAGCAACAACATAAATGCTGTTTTAAACCACATTTTCCCGTTGCCATATGGCGAAATATTATTCTGCTCAAAGTATTCGGTTACCCTGCTATGAACATCATCAAAGAAGCTATTCTCTCCCTTGGGTGAAAAACGGATGATCTTCAGCTTCTTTTTTTTCATTTGGTTTCTAACGCGGTTGTTGTCTATTGTTTGATCAGGTATTCAGACGTGCGGCAATATAACGAATAGTTGTAGTGCATGGTATTATTTTAACTTTATGAAACCCTGATCATACTTAAAATGACCCAACTGTGCTACACTTTTTCTTTTTTGCTAAAGCTGCTGTTTACAAGCCACACTCCCCCGATGGTTAATATTACGGCAATAATTACGGCCGCATTCAGCTTTTCATCCAGCCAGAGCCAGCCCAGGATCACTGCCACAATGGTGTTGATATAGGCATAGGTGCTTACAATAGTAGCCGGTAGTTGCTTTAATACGTACATGTAACTCCCGAAAGCGATGAGGCTTCCAAAAACAATGAGGTATGCAAGGGAGTAAATACCTTCTGCATCAGGTTTAAACATGGGCCACTCTCCTATCAGGCTTCCGAATATCAATAGAATCGTGCCCGCGCTGATCATTTGCAGGCCGGCAGTATATAATGGCGCGATGCCGGTTTGTTTATTTTTGCTGTAAATGCTGCCCAGTCCCCAGCCTATAATGGCGATCACAATAAACAGAACGCCTGTTAAATAGTTGGGGTCGGCCAGTTCCTTCAAATTATCCCGGAAAATGATGACCTGGGCAGCCAGGCATACTACGATACCGGCAATGGCTTTTGCTTTCAGTTTTTCTTTATGCGCCCCGAAAAGCATGTTCATTGTTATGATACTTAAGGGGGTTAATGCACAGATCAAGGCTGCCAGCCCGCTGCTGATGTAGATCTCGGCCCAGGTAACAAGCCCGTTTCCAAGAACCAGCAATAAAAAACCGTTTATGATAAATACTTTAAACTGGCTCCAGTCTGGAAGTTTATGGCCTTTGATTAAAAAGAACGAACAAATTAAAACACCGCCAATAAAATGACGGCTCCCGGCCATTAAAAAGGGTGGCATTGTTTTAACGCCTATTTTTATGGCTAAAAAAGTAGTGCCCCAGAAAAATGCAACACC
>JAZKGM010000095.1:0-21698 GCA_040385895.1 Bacteroidota bacterium | reverse complement strand
GGTTTTTAAACGAGATATCCGACTCAAAGCCATCGCCCATGATCAGCTCGTTCTTCGTGGTGATGGTCACATACTTATCGGACGAAACACGCTGGGTGGCTTCATTCCACAACAATTCTTCCGTACGCAGCGTATCACCATCCACATTCCTCACCACCACTTTATTACGCGCCACTACTTTTTTTTCAAGATCGTACCTGATGGCATAATTAGCCGTTAAAAAGCTTTCCGTTTCCTGGTTGGGTTTTAAAAACCGGATGCTGATGCCTTTCCGCATTTCAGTATAGTTCTTTTCACCGCCCGAATAGCGTTCCAATAAAGGGGTTTTTACCCTGGCTTTCGGCAAACCGCTATCGGTGTACAGGATCTCTACGTCCTTCCCTGTTTCAACCGGTAATACCTTATCCGTAACAAGGGCCTTCGATTGTTCCTCGGGCGTGCTGCACGCATGCAGGATCAAGTAAAAACCAAGCGCTATAACTAAACGGAGCTTCATACCTTAATCGTAGCGATAGCGGTAAAACCATTTATCGCAAATAACAAGCCCGATGGTGATGGTGATATAATCTTCGCGCACCAGCCTGTTCGTGGTGGTTCCACGCACCATGTACTCACCGGTAATGTTCAGCTTCGTCCTGGCCTTGCCAAGCGGCAGGCCCAGGCCTGCAGAAACCGCATAGGTGTTAATATTATTATCGTTCACCTTGATATTGCCGTTGTCATACCTGAAACCGGCACGGTACTCCACATGCTTGAAGTAACTTTTAAGGGCTGTGGCATTAGGAATAATGCTTGCGCCTATACCGACAGATAACGTGTTTTTTAACGAATCATGCGAGCCAAAGGCCTTATAGTTATCCCAGTTGTAATACCCCAGGTCAATTCCAATGCCCCATGCATCCACCTTCTGAAAATGTACACCTCCCTTGATCATCAGGGGTAATGTTACCGTTCCTTTTACATTGCTGCGGTCAACAACCGTATCTTTCCCTACCCCTCCCCCGCTTGAAGGGGACGTGGAGCCAATGGGCATGGTACGTACACTGTAATTATCGATGGCCGAAAGCTGCATCTGCGGGGAAACGGTTAACCCGATGCCCCATTTGTATTTGTCTTCTTTGTACACGAACGTATCGGTATACTGAAGCCCGAGATCGAACTGGAAATCGCCAACATACCTGCTGCGGAACTCGGCCAGGTTAAACATGGTGTCTTCCCGCGCAATATTAAGGAACAAGGTATTGTTCGATTGCCCGTAAAGGTAGGAAGCATTAATGCCACCCGATAAGCCTTTATACAGCTTAATGCCCGAGCCGATGTAAAAACGCGAAAGCCCCCCGGTTCCCTGCAGGTTTTCTGTAGCGGTAATGCCCGGTTCCGAAACGTTCCTCGAAATGTTATAACCAACGCCTGTATAAGGCATCAGCCCGAAGCTTGCGCCCCATTTAAGCTTTTGCGAAAGCGGGAATGCCAGTGCAAAATACCCGTACGAACCGGTATTGGTGGCGCTTGATGAAGCGCTGGTTTTTAAATTGATCAATGCCCCGCGTGCGGCCACATCAAATGTGGTGAGCTGCAGGCTGCCGTACGAGGCAGGGTTTTGGTTATTGATGAGGAAAGGCGAACTGATGCCCTGGCCTACCTGCCCCATGGCGCTCATCCATGCCGAACCGGTGAACTGCATATCGCCCAGGCCTATTGCTGAATAGGGCGAACGGGATAAATTTTGCGCTGATGCCTGTTGCAACGCACAAGCCAGAAATACAAGGAAGAGGCGCTTAGCCTTTGTTAACATGGAATAATAAGATTTGATTTAAGCCCGTCATAATTAATGAAGGCGCTGCAAATATGTTGTTTTTTAACTGTTCTGCCAACAATGAAGCATCGCCACCACATAATATTACCTGCACCCTGCCGTAACGCTCCATATAACGGCCTATGCGGCCGTTTATTTCATCAACCGCCCCGCCTACCGCTCCGCTCTACAGGGGCAGCCAAACCGGGCTGTGGTAGTTTTTGCGTGAACTCATGCATGGCCCTTACCCGCATGCTTAATCCCGGTGATATTGCCCCACCGGTATACACGGCACCCGCAGTAATAAAATCGTAGGTGATGCAGGTTCCCGCATCAACAACCAGGCAATGCGTGCCGGGATACAGGAACTGTGCGGCTGCAACACCTGCAACACGGTCCATGCCCAATGTTTCGGGCGTATCGTAGTTGATCTGAAACGGAAAAGCAGTGCGGTGCGTCAGGGTAAGCAAAGGCACCTGTTGGTTCTTTATTGCGTCAGCGGTTTCATCGGCAAAGGGACCTACAGCGCTCAATATCGCATGCTGCGGCCTGTAGCTGCCAATCATGGTTTTTATGTCGCCCGGCTGCAGCACCTGCTCGTGAACAAGCTCATGCCCGTTGAAAACAGCCGCCTTTGCACGCGTATTCCCGATGTCAATGGCCAGTGTGATCATAACATGCTGATCTGTTTTACCATGAATTTTTCCACCCGGTTCATGCGCTGAAGCACCAGCCGCCCGTCTTCATCCACACCATTCACCACCGCATCGAACACTTCGTCATTCACCTTAAATGTTCTCAGTTGCTGCCAGCCCATCAGCTGGTTGTGGTAATCGGCTTTGATCTTGTCAAATTGTTTGAGCTGCAATTGTGCATACCGCCTGCCCATGTTATTGATCAGCTCCTGCAGCACTTCTTCTTTTGCATGCTCCAGGCCGGTATTTATGCGTAAAGAAGTGGCTTTGGTTTCTTCAAAGTGGGCCTGGTTGATGTTAATGCCTGTGCCTACGATGGCATATTTAACCTGGTCGCCACTCAATGAATTTTCGATGAGCAGGCCGGCCACTTTTTTATCGTGGATGTACACATCGTTGGGCCATTTTACCTTAACCCCGCGCGTGTAATTGTTCAGGGTATCGCTCACCGCAAGGCACATGGCCATATTGAAATAAACCTGTTGCTGAACAGCCATGAAAGATGGCATAAACACAAAACTGCAGAGCAGGTTCTTGCCTGCATGGCTTTCCCATACGCTGCTCTGCTGGCCCCGGCCTTCGGTCTGGTGTTCGGCAACGATCACCAGGCCTTCGCGCGCTTCTTCCTTTTGCAGGAGCCCGCGTGCAATGGTGTTGGTGGATGAAACCGAATCGAGGTGAATGATATTAAAACCGACCGGCTGTTTAAATGAGTGAATATCCATTAAAAAGTTACCTTTGCGCCAAAGTTATTAAACAGGAATGGCAAAAGCACCAGTAAAAAAAACAAGCGCGAAAAAAACCGCGAAAAAAGCACCGGCTAAAAAAGCCGCCCCTAAAAAGGTGACCAAGGCTGTTAAAGAAGCGATGGTGCTTGAAAAAGAGATCAACAAACTGAGCAAGGATAAAAAAGCGCCTGCAAAAAAAGGGACGGCCACCAAGCCAAAAGGCATACGCCCCGAAAGAAGCACCAAGGACAGCACTGCCGACCAGGCCATGATCCTGGCTAAAACGGTAGCACAGGGCATGTTCGAGAAAAAAGCAGAGAACATCCGCATTCTGGACATGCGCAATGTAAAAGGCGCGAGCGCTGATTTTTTTGTGATCAGCCATGCCGACAGCGATAAGCAGGTGGAAGCGATCGCCAACAGCGCAGATGAAGAAACCCGTAAGATCTTAAATGAAAAGCCATGGCACAAGGAAGGTTTTGAAAACCTGGAGTGGGTGTTGTTGGATTATATCGATGTGGTGGCACATATTTTCCAGCGCGAAAAACGTGAATATTATGCCGTGGAGGAATTGTGGGGCGATGCCAAGGAAGTCGTGTTTAAAGGAAAATAAAAATTTACTATAGGTCATTCAATACAAAACGCCATGCAGTACACTGTGTGGCGTTTTTTGTTTTAGGGGTATAAGGGGAAGATCATGGCTGATAGTGGAGAGTAACCACAACGTGCACAATCCCGTAAACCATAAAGCGTAAACCGCAAAAGATATTGCTGCACTTCACTTCGGAGTACCGAAGCTTCGTTCGAAATGACATTACTTCCTACTTGTCACTTCGTATTTTATCTTCCCCTGAAATCACTCAGTCTTCTCAGCACGCGGCCAAAGTTGTACTGCTGCACATACAGCAGGTTCTTGTCTCCGTTTGCAAATGCAAAATACCGTTCGTTGTCCGTGGTCCGCAGGTTCCCCGCTTCATCATAGCGCTCTTTGGTACCTTTTTCCATGGCTTTTAAATGAAGCTGCACAAATTGCTTCTGCCCGTCTTTTCCATATATGGTAACGGTAACATAAGGTTGCATATGGCTGATGGAATCCTGCCGGGCAGCGTTATAAATTTCATCAAAGCCTTCTCCGTGCAACTGCGAAAAGCCGGCAACATAATATTTAATAAAGTTGGTGTCTTTTACCTGCACCGTGTTCCCTCCTGCATCTTTTAAAACGGTTATGCCGTTGTTATTCTCTATGCTGAATGATTGTGATGGTTCGCCCGGGTAAACCACTTCTATTTTAGCAAGCTCTTCGGGGCTTTTATCGAACACAAGGCGGCTGCGCCATTTAACGGGTTGTGTTAAGAACCTTGGTGTGAGGTAACCCACAAAGCCGGGGATATGTGTTACATAAGGCGCTGAAGCGCCATCTATCATCATGTAAGTTCCGGTTTGGTCGCTGGTCATTTGCCCCACATAAATGGTTTTAACCAACTCCTCTTCATGGTAAAGCTCTACCTTAACACCAGAGGCTGCAAATGTTTTTAATACATTGTTGTATTCAGCCTGCCCCACCGGGTTACGCAATCTTACATCATGAATGGTTTCCAGCAGCATGTTGATCTTACGCCCGTCAGCCGCAAATTTATCATCAACCGTCCAGCCCTTAGCGGTTCGTTGCAGCAAGGTGTTGCTTCCCCGCCCGTCTGCCAGGAACACTTTGGTTATTGATGCGGTATCTTCAATGGCGAAAGCAGTTTCATCTCCGCCTTTTACAGACGACCAGGGCTTGCGCGTATATAAAAAGTACACGGCCAATGCCGCCACCACTAATATCAAAAGTATTTTTACCTGTTTGTTCATTGTTGAATTTAACTTGTGTATTTACGTTTACGCACCATTTTATTGATCGCGCTGAAAAGCAGCAAAGCCACCAGCGGTAAGCCAAGGTTAATCACCTGCCACATGCTTCTTTCCGATTTAAGCTTGCCTTTGTCGAGCAACCTCAGTTTTATTTCTTTCGCCCGGATCTCTATGATCCCGCTGTCGTCACATAGATAATCCATGCAGTTCAATATAAACCGCTTGTTGCCATATTGCTGGTTGGTGTAGCGGTCGTAGCCCAAAGGAAAAACCTCGCCTGTTGATTGCTTGCGCTGGTTCCTGATCACTTCCCCATCGCTGATCACGATCATTTTATTATTGTCTATGCGGTCTTTATAGGGCAATGCATCTTTTTGTGCTCCCGGCCTGTATTGGAACAACGAGGTGAACTCGCCTTCAACAAGCACAGCTAACGGGATGCCACCTGTGGTGAACATGCGCGGATCGGGCTGGATGCGTGCCAGGTTAAGGTCAACCTTTACCGGTGCGGGCACAACACGTGAGTAGGGCGATGACCTGAGCAATACCGTTTTTCTCAGCTTTGTGCTTATGGTGGTATCGATGCTACTGGCAAACTGGAACCATACCGGGTCTATGCCTTTAACGGTGATGTGCGCATTCGTGGCCGGTGGCGATACAAGCGGGGAAAACATCCATGGCAATAGTTTCTGCTGGGGTGTTCCGTTGCGCATGGTGCTTAAAATAGGAATGGCATTGCACTGAAGGTCCTGCACCATGGTGGGATTAACACGCACCCCCCAGCGAAAAAGCATATCATCGAGGTTAAGCTCGTAGCCGCCCGTCATAAACATACCGGCCGGGCCCAGGCTATCCATATCTGCGATCTGCGATTCAACCAGCCATAAGATCTTTCCCCCGTGCATCACAAACTGGTCGAGCAAAAACTTTTCGTATTCCTGGAAAGGCAGGGTTGGCTTCGCAATGATCAACGCCTGGTGCTTCATTAAACTTTCGGGCGTTTGCATGCCCAATGAAATGCGTGTAACGGAATAAAATTCTTTCAGCGATTGGGAGGCATCTGCCACTTCCCACTTATCAAGCTCGCCATGGTCGTCAAGAAAAGCCACCGACCTCGATTGTCTTTCTACACACTTGCGCAATACATTGGCGATTTCATATTCCAGTAATTCGATCGAGGAATTGATCACTTCTTCGGGCCCCTGCCCGAACTGCGCCTTGAGTAAATTTACCGGCAGTTCTTTGCCGCGGTAATAAAATATGGCCCCGGGAACGATCAGCTTCTGGCTCGACTCATCATCTTTTTTGATCTGTACGTTGGTGGGTTGTAATCCTTTTTCGCCCAGCTCGCGCAGAATGTCGCTTGTTTTTTTGGCATCGGCATTCGCAAACGGATCGATAAACTCATATTGAAGTTTGCCTCCCGTGTAAGCTGCAAACTCATCCAGCATTTCTTTGGTTGATTGCCTTAAGCGTTTAAACCCTGCCGGAAAATCACCTTCGAGGTAAACTTTAACATACAGCACATCATCTATTTTGGCCGACAGGTTCTTGCTGGCTGTTGACAGCGAATATCTTTTTTCACTGGTGAGATCAACCCTGAAAAAATAATTGGCCAATATTAAATTAAGCAATACCAGTAAAACAATTACCAGCCCTAATTCGATTATAGATTGTAGTTTTAAATTTCTTTTTTTCATACCGGATTAACCCTTAGCTAATCTTTGCTTTTATTATTGTTTCAATTACCACTTGCGTGCGCCAAAAACGGTTTTGGTGCTCCATAAAAATATCGTGATCAGGCTCAGGAAATACAATATGTCACGGCTGTCGATCACCCCCCTGCTTATGGAATCGTAATGTGCTTTTATGCCTAATGATGCCACAACACTGTCGTACGTTCCCAATAAATTAAAGTTGGCCAGCATATCGAACAGGTTATAAAAACAAAAGCATAAGAACATACCCGCGATAAAGGAAACGATCTGGTTATCGGTGATCACCGATGCAAAGATCCCAATGGCCACAAACCCGCTTGCCAGGAAAAACAAGCCGATATACGAACCCCACATCGCACCCATATCAATATTCCCTTTGGGTGCGCCTAACTGGTAAACGGTGTAAAAATAAAGCAGCGTGGGAATGAGGGAGAACAACACCAGCGTTACACCGGCAAAGTATTTTCCCATAATGATCTGTGTATCGCTTAATGGCTTTGTGGTAATGATCTCAATGGTGCCTGCTTTCTTTTCTTCACTGAAGCTGCGCATGGTGATGGCCGAAATAAGAAAGATAAAAACCCATGGTGCCATTCCGAAAAGGGTGTCCATGTTGGCATATCCCATATCAAAAATATTGTAGTCGGGCAACACCCACATGAATAAACCGATGGCCACTAAAAACACCGCGATCACCACGTACGCGATCAGCGAGCTGAGGAAGGAACGGATTTCTTTTTTGAAGATACTGTACATTTGGGTAGTTAAGTGATGAGGGGATTAAGTTATTAAGAGATTAGGATTTATGATCATAATTGTTTCTTGATTTGCTGCTTATTAATCCGTTTAAAAGTGCTGATACTTTATCAACCTTGTTTTTTAACAGACTATATGATTCATCATTTATAAAATTTAATGTTTTCATTAGCTCATTCAATGTATCTACTTCGCTTAAAGAACCGGAAGACACATATAAGAAGTATAAAAACTCTTTTTGTGTTTTTCTTGCGGCACCTTCGGCAATATTAGCAGGAACGGAGATAGAAGCTCTTTTCAGCTGAGAGCCCAATCCGAATTTTTCATCTGATGGCAACAGTATAGAAATTTCATAACAAAGCCGGGCAAGCTCTATTCCTTCCTGCCAAACAATTAATTTTTTATGTGGCCTTTCACTTTGCATTGTTACAATCTATTTTTTCGCATCTACTTCACTCTTATCCCTTAACCCCCACGTCTTCACCCCTAATTACTTCATCACCTAATTACTTAATCTCTTAATCACCCACTCCTTCTCCCTTTACTTCCCCGTCAGTTTCTGGAACACCTCTTCAAGTGTATTTTCTTCCAGGTTCATGGATAGCAATACCCAGCTTTGCTGCACAGATAACATGGAGATTTCTTCCCGGATATCCTTTGCCGATTTAAGTATATACCGTTTGCCTTTTTGCTTCACTTCTTTTACCCCGTTAATATTTTTAAGCAGGCTTTCTTTCACTTCATTTTTAAATTCCACCACGATGGTTACATCGGTGTTGGCTTTTTGCTGGAGCTTTTCAATTTTATCGTCTGCTACTATTTTTCCTTTGTTGATAATGATCACCCGGTTGCACATGCTCTCTACTTCCTGCATAATGTGGGTGGAAAGCAGCACGGTTTTGTCTTTGCCGATCTCGCGGATCAGTTCACGGATCTCCACCACCTGGTTGGGATCAAGCCCGGAGGTAGGCTCGTCAAGAATTAACACTTTGGGATCGTTCAACATGGCCTGGGCAAGGCCCACACGTTGCTTATAGCCTTTACTCAACTGGCTGATCTTCTTTTTACGTTCAACGGTAAGGCCCACGCGTTCGATCATCTCTTCCACGCGCTTTTTCGACCCTTTCCCTATTTGCTGAACATCTGCAATAAACTGGAGGTATTCTTTAACGAACATATCGGTGTACAACGGATTGAGCTCAGGCAAATACCCGATGTTCTTTTTCACATCCATGGCACGGGTTGACACATCAAATCCGCAAATTTTAGCCACCCCGCTGGTTTGCGGAATATAACAGGTCAGTATTTTCATGGTGGTTGATTTGCCTGCACCGTTCGGGCCTAAAAACCCGAGGATCTCACCTTGCTTTGCCTCGAAAGATATTTCATCTAATGCACGCTGCTGCCCGTATATTTTGGTAAGCTTTTCTACCTGTATGCTCATTTAGTAAAAGTAAGTCAGCGAAAATACATAAAAGGTTGGTAAAGCCATTTACAAAAAAGCCTCCCTGCTTGGCAGGGAGGCTTTTAGTTCGTTTTTAGTTTATCAGTATTTTACGGTATACCTGGTCGCTGCCCGACCTGAAATTGAGGTAATAAAAACCAGGCTTGAGTTTATATTCCTGCAAGCGGATCGTGGTCAACAGGCCTTGGGTTTCTATGTCTTCCTGCCTGACCGGGATCAGCTGGCCGATGCTGTTGATGAGCTGAACGCCATCCACCAGGCCGTCTGTTTTAATATTTAATACATCATGTGCCGGAACCGGGAAAACAGCAACGTCTTCTTTTTTGATGTCGTTAAGCCCTACACTAAACACGCTGAATACATCTTCCAGCGTGAGGTACTGGTCGGTGCTGGTATCATAAACCCCGAGTGAATACAAGCCTTTATACGATTCATCATCCGGAATGTTTACTGTAATCTTTAGCTGGGTAGCACTGAGCCCCTGTGCATTCAGGCCAGGCAGAACAGCAGACCCGGAGCTAAAGAACTGTACTTCAAAAACGCCTGAGGCCTGGTTAAAATGTGTATTTAAACCTGTAATGGTGATATCCAGCGTTTGGCCAGGCGCGCCCTGGTTTTTCGAGATCGACACCAGCTGAGGGTCAGAAGCTCCCGGATTTACTTTGAACCCGTGTTGGTAATATAAATAACCATCCAGCTCAGAACTTACTACAAAGGCATATGTTCCTGCCTGTGCAGCGGATGATACCGAGATGTTCGCTTTTACTTCCGTATCGCTTAAGGCCGTTACATTATTCACGGTGATGTTGGATGCCTGGTTGTAAAAAGCAAGCGCCAGATTACTGGCTTGTTCAAACGAGGTAAACTGACCGGTGATGGTAAGATCAAGGGTCTGGCCCTTATTACCCGCTGCTGGCGTTACTCCGATTATTTTCGGTACACCTCCAGTTTTTGAAGTAATGGTAACACTCTCGTTCAGGTACAAAAATCCATCATTATCGCTCGACACCACCGACTGGTAACTCCCTAACTGTGCATTTAAAGGAATGGTGATGTTTACATTTAAGGTGGTATTGTTTATTGCGGTTACCGAATTAGGAAGAATGCTGGTAGCCGAATTGTATAGTTCAAACTGGATAGCTGTGGCCTGGCTAAAGCTGGTATTGGCACCTGTGATCTGCAGGTTCAACGTTTCGCCTCTTTTAGCTGTATTGGGCGTAACAGAAACCAGTTCAGGTATTTTTCCATTGGCACCTGTAACACCAAACATTTTGCCCGAGCTGATGAATCCGTCAAAGTTCGTTGAAATATAAAACGAGTAGTTTCCGGCAGGTGCATTAACCGGAATGCTGAACCTGGCCACTAATGTGGAATCATTGACCACGCGAACCGAATCACTTTCTATGTAAGCATTGGGACCCGGGCCATTCATCGCCAGGTCGAACCGGCTTGCCAATGTAAAGGTTACATCCTTTGCTTTGATCGTAACATAAACCCGGCTGCCTTTTGGTGCCATAGCGGGAGAAATGGACGTAACCTCAGGAGTTGATTCAGAGGCCTGAACAGTTACTGCATTTTGTTTAACAAGGTATCCATCCGTTCCGTTGTAAACAGAAACTGAATACATGTTTGCTGAAAACATGCTGTTTGGAAAAGTAACATTTGCGGTAATGCTGGTTGCCGAATTAGCAGTAACCTGGTTCACAACGGCTTCTTCACCCCATCTTCCGGCAAACTGCACCGTTTGGCTTCCGCTGGTAAAATGTGTATTTACGCCTGTTATAGACACATTCAACCGCTGTCCTTTAAGCAGGTTGCCAGGGGTAACCGATGCGATGCGGGCTTCGCTGGGATCATAATTTATGGTGAACTGCGACTCCGCCCTGAACGATCCCGATTTGCTGTCATATATTTCAACGTCATACACACCTGCAGTTGCATTTGCAGGGATCGTAAACTTTGCCACGATCTTACTGTTGTTCACTGTTGTTACTTCTTCGGCACTAAGCCACCCGGCACCACCGTCAAACATGCTCACATCAATAAAATCAGATTCGGTGAATGTGGTGCCCGCACACGTAATGGTGAGGTTCAAAACAGTCCCCTTATTGATGCTGGTGGGACTAACACCGATAATTTCCTGGGCGTTGCTTTGCGCAAACAAGAACAAGAGCGTGAATAAATAGAGAACTTTTTTCATACTAAGGTTTGGTAAATGATTAATTAATAACCGATTCGAATATACGAATTGGCAAAAAAAAATTTAGTTAAAAAGTGTTAACGCTTTAAAATCCCAGTAAATACCTGTAATATTCTTTATTTACCTGCTGCGATTCTTTATAGGCATTCATCAGCAACTTGTCGTCACTTAACAATGACCTGATCCTGCGTTTTTTCACTTCGTCTTTTTCAACCGTCAGCCATTGTTCAAGCTTCGCCTTAATAATTGCGGTAGCAAATAATTTAAACTGCCAGTTGCTGTCGTCATACTTAAATTTACTGATCACCCGCCATGCATCATCGTACCGCTGGGTATTATAATATGCCCCGGCCAGGGTACTTATCCCATCCGAAAAAGTTGGCGATATGGCATGCGCCTGTTCCAGCAAAGGCAAAGCTTTTTCGTAATTTTTTTCTTTTTCATAACACACCCCGAGGTTGTTTAAAACATGTACCTGGTATGGGTTGATCTGATAGGCCTGCAGGAAATGCGCCTTTGCAGCTGCCACATTACCCGATGCAAAATAAGCCACACCAATATACCAGCTGATGGGCAACGAAAAATAATCCATGTTCATGTAATCCGTATTGGCCTTTTCTCCATAGCTTATTAATTGCGGCCAATTGCCCCCGGCATGCGCCCTGTACATTTTTTTCAAACAGGTTTCGCTATGCCAGCGTTGCCTGGCTACATAAATAATGAAAACAGACAGCAGCACCGGTACCAGGAACAACCATTTATTAAAAGGCAAGTTCCATTTTTTATTGCCAGGGGAAGAGCTGATATACGCAGCAACAAGTGCAAAAAGAAAACTGTGCTCCATCCTTTCCAGCGGAAAATCCACCAACGATACCATGGCATAAGCCACAACCAACCCGAACAGTACCTGGTTAATAAACCGGCTTTCTTCATGTTCCGGATCTTTTATTTTCCGGTACAGGTAAAAAAGAAGTAAAATGAATAAGGCGCAAAAGATCACACCACCGATCACACCTGTTTCGCAGGCCACCCATAAAAAATCGTTATGCGGCCTTTGAAAAGTGGTGAGTCCTTCGCTTACCCGGTAGTTAAATTCATAGAACTTCTGGATCCCGTATTTAGGCAGCATGATCTGCCAGTTTCCGGCACCCACTCCCATCGGGTATTCCTTTAACATGTGCCAGCTGTTTTCCCAGAGCGCTGCACGTTCTTTAAAACTTTCGGTCCTGGTGATCACCGAAAACTTACCCCTTAATATGTATAAACCTGACGCAAACAAAAGCACTACAAGCAGGATGATCAAAGGGATCAGTTTGCTTCCTTTTTTGTTTGAATAAGCAAGCATGGAAACAATGGACGTGGCTGTGGTACCTGCTACCAAGGCCAGCAAAACAGCCCTTGTTTGCAGCACCACAATTAAAGCAAGTGCTGCAACCATTATTAAGATCACCAGTAGCTTAAGCCATTTCCGGTTGCTTATTTTCCATTGAATTGCAGCAAATGGCAGTGTAAAAAGCAGGTAGGCGGATAGCAGGTTTTTATGCCCGAAAGTGGCATTGATCTTATACACGTTATCCGACTCAAAAAGACCGATCCCCAGTTTATTCAATATAAAAACATCGCGCAAAACAAGCGCAATGGTAATTGCCAGGCTGATGGTGAACCCCGCAGCCACGTGTTTTATGGTAATGATGCCCGATCGAAACAGAAAATACGATACGAGGAATGCACTTACATAAGTAGTGATCTTTAAGGCTGTGTACCTTGCTTCAACCACATTGATGGCATTGTTCAGCGATAACCAGTAGCAAATAGCTAACCCGATAAAAAGGAAAGGAAAAAGTAAATTGATGCTTGGCCCCGTTCCTCTTTTATTAAAGAACAATACGCAGGATGCAAGGATAATGTAAGCACTCACAGCCAGCTGCCGCGGCAATAAATTAGGGTCCACCCCATTGGTATTGTAGATAAGAGGCAATGACGCAAGCAGAATTGTCAGCACGTAACCGGCTTTTTGCGATTGACCTGTGTTTTTTTTCTTGTCCATTAATAGGGGTTAGTAATCAGGGGCCACGGGTTAGTTAAACTGCATTTCAATATTTCCCTGGTCGGGTCTCAAAACTAATCATTTTACAGGCAAAAAACCTGAACTGCTTTTCAATGTCGCACTCCACTTTAAAGCGGCTTTTTTGTGTTTAATGCGATTTCCCGGAAAAATCCCCCACCAGGCTCCACTTATGCAAAGTCGCCTTATTGTATTGGCACTTGCGGCTTTTTCACACCTTATCAACCGTTGAAAAAGCATTACTTTTCCACAAAAGTGGGGAAAAGTGGAGGAAAGTGGATTTTTTGATTTAGTTTAGCGCTGTCAAAAAAATCAAACAATTGTCGCAGCTACACGGAGAATATGAATGTAAACTGGATGCCAAGGGAAGGTTGATCATACCTGCTGCCTTGAAAAAACAGTTGCCCGAAGCTGCCAAAGACAGTTTTTTCATTAACCGCGGATTCGAAAAATGCTGCGTGCTTTATCCAAGCAATGAATGGCAGACCATAGCTGCCGAGATCAACAAACTGAGTGATTACATTAAAAAGGAACGCGAGTTTAAACGCTACTTTTTGCGTGGTGCAAGCCAGCTTGAAATGGATTCATCCAACCGTGTTAACATCCCTAAAAGTTTACTGGAATATTCAGGCGCAACGGCTTCAAGTGAAGTGATGCTGCTTGCTTATGGAAATAAAATTGAGTTGTGGAGCAAAGCGAATTACGAAAAAATGCTGAGCGAAGAACCTGAAGATTTCAGCGCACTGGCAGAAGAAGTAATGAGCAAGCGGGAAAGGAGGAACGATGAGTAAGTATCACGTTCCGGTCATGTTAAACGAATGCCTGGAAGGATTGAACATTAACCCGGATGGTGTATACGTGGATGTAACATTCGGTGGTGGCGGACATAGCCGTGCCATATTAAATAAGCTGAGCGAAAAAGGAAAACTTATCGCTTTCGACCAGGATGAAGATGCCAAAGCAAATCTTCCTGAAGACAAACGCCTGGTGTTTATCGACCAGAACTTTGAATTCATTAAAAACCATATTCAATACCAGGAATTATTGCCTGTTGACGGCCTACTGGCCGACCTCGGTGTTTCATCGCACCAGTTCGATGTAGACGAACGTGGTTTCAGTTACCGCTTCGATGAGGCCATATTAGATATGCGCATGAACAACAGTTCCGGTAAAAGTGCTGCCGATATCCTGAACACCGCAACGGAAACAGAACTGGCAAACATGTTCTATTACTATGGTGAACTGAATAAATCGAGGGCGATTGCCAAACAGCTTTTAACCGCACGCCAGGGAAAGAAAATAGAAACGGTGGCCGACCTTAAAAATGCTTTGCAGCAATTCACACCAAAGTTTAAAGACTACAAGTTCTGGAGCCAGGTTTTCCAGGCGCTGCGTATTGAAGTGAACAGGGAGCTGAGCGTACTGGAGAGCTTATTGAGCCAGTGTGCGGAGGTGATCAAACCAGGGGGAAGATTGGTAGTGATGAGCTACCATTCATTGGAAGACCGCCTGGTAAAGAACTATATAAACACCGGGAATTTTAAAGGCGAACTCGAAAAGGATTTTTACGGAAACCCGATCACTCCTTTTAAGGCCATCAGCAAAAAAGCAACAACCGCAAGTGCCGGTGAATTAGAAGAAAACACCCGCTCGAGAAGCGCGAAGCTGAGAATAGCAGAGAGAATGTAAGAAATGTGAAGATGTGAGATTGAGAAGATGTCATTGCACGCGGAGCGAAGCAATCTATTTGAATTAGGAACATAATAACAACTAAAGCCTAACAGCGCTAAAAACCAAATGGGCAATAAAATAATAACAGAAGAAGAAATTGAAAAGCGGGAAGCTGCTGCTGCCGAAGAACAGAAACCGAAGGAAACTTCCAAGTTCACTTCGGCCATGCAGAAAATGGCCGACTTCGATTTTAATATCTCACGCGAATGGATGGTGCGCCAGATCCCGTTTGCGCTGTTTGTTATGGTGCTGCTGCTGCTTCATATTTATAATGTGCACACCACCGAAAGGATCATTCGTAAAACAGATAAGCTCAATAAAGAAATAAAAGAATTACGCTCCGAATACATCACCATATTAAGTGAGCTGATGAGCGAAAGCAAACAATCGACCGTTGCCAAAAAACTGGATACGCTTGGCATAAAAGAACTGATCACCCCACCAATAAAAATCACCTACTAAGTGGCCGCAAACAACAGAAAAGTTATTCTTATCCGCACCTACACCGCATTTGCTTTTATGTGTGTGTTTGCTTCGGCTATTGTGGCTTACCTGTTTAAGATCCAGTTTAAAGAACGCGCACACTGGATCGCCATGAGCCAGGACCTGGGCACAAAGATCCAGACGGTGGAACCTTCGCGCGGAAATATTTTTGCCATTGACGGAAGCCTGCTGGCGACTTCATTGCCTATTTACGACCTGCGCATTGATGGCAAAGCCCCCGGGTTTACCAAAGGCGATGTATTCGAAAACAATATTGATTCGCTGGCACTGATGCTTGCCCAGTTGTTTGAAGACAGGAGCAAATCGGACTATAAACGCATACTCACCCAGGTAAAAAAAAGAAAATCACGCTACTATTTATTGAAGCGTAAAGTGAGCTATCCTGAAATGAAGCTGGTAAAAGACTTCCCGATATTCAGGTTAGGAAAATATAAAGGCGGGTTAACCATTGAAGAAAAAACGATGCGGGAAAAGCCTTTTGAAGACCTGGCAAAAAGAACCATCGGGTATACTGCAATCGGTGTTCAACCGGTAGGGCTTGAAGGTGCATTTAACAAAGACCTTGCAGGCATGGAAGGCAAACGGGTAATGCAACGCATAGCAGGCGGAACATGGATCCCGGTTAACGATGAGGAACAACAGATCGAGGCACGCAACGGAAACGATATTCATACCACCATTGATGTAAACCTGCAGGATGTGGCCACACATGCACTGGAGCGTACGCTGGTTACCAATGATGCGGAATGGGGAACAGCCATTTTAATGGAAGTAAGCACCGGTGAGATCCGCGCTATTGCCAACCTTACACGGGTTGCCGAAGGCGAATACGTTGAACAATACAACTATGCAGTTGGCGAAAGTTTAGAACCGGGTTCTACATTTAAACTCACCAGCATGCTTGCCCTGCTCGAAGACAAAAAGGTGAAGATGGATGACCTGTTCGACACAGAAAACGGGGAAAAAAGATATTTCGCCAATGCCGTAATGTATGATTCGGAACGCGGAGGACACGGTGTTGTAACATTCCAGCACGCTTTCGAGATTTCATCGAACGTGGCCATTTCAAAAGCCGTTTACCAGCATTATAAAAGCAACCCCAAACAGTTCTATAACCACCTGGAAAAGTTGCACATGACCAACCCGCTTGGACTGCAGATCACCGGTGAAGGAAAACCACACATCAAGCACCCGAAAGATAAAGACTGGTATGGAACAACCTTGCCCTGGAGCAGCATTGGTTATGAAGTAAAAGTAACACCGTTGCAGGTGCTTACTTTATACAATGCCGTTGCCAACAACGGGGTGATGGTGAAACCTTTTTTTGTAAAACAGATCACCAACACAGGCAAGATCATTAAACAATACAAACCCCAGGTAATTGAAAAACGCATCGCTTCAGAAGAAACCATAAAAAACCTACGCATTATGATGGAAGGTGTGGTGCTGCGTGGCACGGGAAGCAAACTGAAAAACCCGAATTATACCGTTGCCGGAAAAACAGGAACTGCGCTTGTAGCGGATGGAAGAAGAGGTTATGCGCAAGCCATTTACCGTTCTTCTTTTTGCGGATACTTCCCGGCAAACAATCCGCAATACACCTGCATGGTGATGGTGAATGCCCCAAGCAAGGGTGTGTATTATGGTGGCGCTGTTGCAGGACCGGTATTTAAAGAGATCGGGGATAAAGTATATGCCAGCAGCCATAACCTGCATGGAGATATCAAGATGGTGCTGAATGACAGCAACCCTGCTCAGCCCTTGGTGAAAGCGGCTATTAAAAACGACCTGCAGGCTGTGCTTTCCAAACTTGGCAAAACAACTGCTGTAAACACCAATGCCGAAGAAAGCGGCAGCGAATGGGGCCAGGCTAGCGCGGTGAGCAAATCGAATATGTCCATTATTTCTAAAAAAATTAATGCGAACATGATGCCTGACGTAACAGGAATGGGACTGAAGGATGCCATGTACCTCCTAGAAAATAACGGGTTGCAGGTGCTGATCATCGGTGCCGGAAAAGTAAAAGAACAATCGGTGCCTGTGGGCGCATCAATCATTAAAGGAAGTAAAGTAACCTTAAGATTAGGATAGTGAAAACGATAGAACAACTGACAAAGAACATTCCCGGTGCACGCCTTACAGGCAGTGCATCTGTTACTGTGCTGCACTTAACTTACGACTCGCGCAATGCCGGTGAAGGTTCGTTATTCTTTGCCGTAAAAGGCACACAGGTTGACGGGCACAGGTTTATTAACGATGTGGTAACAAAAGGTGTGGCCGCGGTTGTTTGTGAAACCCTTCCTGAAAAAACAGAGCCATCTGTAACCTATATCCAGGTTAAAGATACCACGGAGGCCATGGGTTTAATGGCAGCTGAATTTTATGATCACCCCAGCCGGAAAATAAAACTTGTTGCCATTACCGGAACGAATGGTAAAACCACGGTTGCTACTTTATTGTTCCGCCTGTTCCGTTCATTCGGGCATAAGGTGGGCTTACTATCAACGGTACAAAACCAGATCAACGAAGAAGTGATCCCTTCTACGCATACCACGCCCGACAGCATCCGCATTAATGAGCTGCTGGAACACATGGTTGATGAAGGCTGCGAATATGTTTTTATGGAAGCCAGCTCGCATGCCATTCACCAGAACAGGATCAAAGGTTTGCATTTTACCGGGACGGTTTTCACCAACATTACGCACGACCATTTAGATTATCACGAAACGTTTGCAAATTATATAGCTGCCAAGAAAAAATTATTTGACGACCTGAATGACGATGCATTTGCATTAACGAACAAAGACGACAAGAATGGCATGGTGATGTTGCAGAATACTAAAGCAACCCGCTACACCTACAGCCTGAAAAGCATGGCCGACTTTAAAGCGAAGATCATGGAAAGTGACTTTACCGGCATGCTGTTAAACATCGATGACCAGGAAGCCTGGTTCAGGCTGGTGGGCAACTTTAATGCTTATAACATCCTGGCTGTTTATGGCAGTGCATTTTTACTGGGAAAAGAAAAAAATGAGATCATACAGAAGCTAAGCAACATTGAGTCGGTTAAAGGCCGTTTTGATTATGTGCGCAGCGATAACGGTGTGATTGCCATTGTTGATTATGCCCACACCCCTGACGCATTGAAAAACGTGCTGGAAACGATCAACGAGATCCGGACTAAGAATGAAAAGCTGATCACCGTGGTGGGTTGCGGGGGGAACCGCGATGCGGCCAAACGCCCCGTGATGGCAGATATCGCTTCGGAGTACAGCAGCAAAGTAATTTTTACCAGCGATAACCCGCGCAATGAAAACCCTGAAACCATTTTAGATGAAATGCAGAAAGGCGTGAAGCCGCTTCATTACAAAAAAACCTTACGCATTAGCGACCGGAAAGAAGCCATAAAAGCCGCGGTAAGCTCCGCTGCAAAAGGCGACATTATACTGATCGCAGGAAAAGGACATGAAGACTACCAGGAGATCAACGGGGTAAAGCATCACTTTGATGACAAAGAAAACGTGATCGAATTTTTTAAACTTTTTGAAGCATAAAACATAGAAAGCAATGTTATATTATTTGTTTGAGTACCTAGATAAACAACTGAACATTCCGGGAGCGGGCTTGTTTCAATACCTTTCGTTCAGGGCTGCACTGGCTATTATCATGTCGCTGGTTATTACCACAATTTTTGGTAAACGGCTGATCAACATGTTGCGTAACCTGCAGGTTGCAGAAACCGTGAGGAATTTAGGACTGGCGGGCGAAGCGCAAAAACAAGGTACACCTACCATGGGTGGTTTGATCATCCTTGGTGCCATTCTCGTTCCTACATTATTGTTCGCACGACTAACGAATGTGTATGTGATCCTCATCCTGATCTCAACCGTGTGGCTGGGACTGGTTGGCTTTTTAGATGATTACATCAAAGTATTCAGAAAGAATAAAGAAGGCCTTGCCGGTCGTTTTAAAATATTAGGCCAGGTTGGGCTGGGAATTATTGTTGCCACCACGCTTTATTACAACGAAAATGTAAAAACACGTGACTATTACAGGCCCGAAGAAGTAACCACCGAGTTTATCAAAGAGCATAACCTGCAAACAACGATAGTAGATAACCAGCTGATGCTGTCGAAAGACGAGCATTCGACAACCACGACCATTCCATTTCTTAAATCAACCGAGTTTGATTATGCAGACCTGTTGAAATTTATGGGAAGCAGCTATAAAGATTACAACTTTATCATCTACCTGCTCATTGTCATTTTCATTATTACGGCTGTATCGAATGGTGCGAACATTACCGATGGCATTGACGGGCTGGCAGCCGGAACTTCGGCCATTGTTGGCATTACGCTTGGCCTGCTGGCTTATGTTTCCGGCAACATGGTGTTTAGTAAATACCTCAATATTATGTACATCCCACACCTGGGCGAGATGGTGATCTTTGCAGGCGCATTTGTAGGGGCATGCGTTGGCTTCCTGTGGTACAACAGTTACCCGGCACAGGTTTTTATGGGCGATACAGGCAGCCTGGCGCTGGGTGGCATTATTGCTTCATTCAGCTTAATGGTGCGCAAAGAATTACTCATCCCGATCCTGTGCGGCATCTTTTTAATAGAGAACATGTCGGTGATCCTGCAGGTATATTATTTCAAATACCAGAAGAAAAAGCACGGCCTTGAATACGCCAAAGAACATCGCCTGTTCAAGATGTCGCCCCTGCATCATCATTACCAGAAAAGCGGCTACCATGAAGCAAAAATTGTGACCCGCTTCTGGATCATCGGAATTATGCTGGCCATTGTAAGCATCATTACATTAAAAGTAAGATAGATCAATGAGCAAAAGAATTGTCATATTAGGGAGTGGCGAAAGCGGAACAGGTGCAGCAATGCTTGCTAAAAAACAAGGGTTTGATGTGTTCGTTTCCGACATGGGCACCATAGCCGACAACTTTAAACAGGAGTTGAATGCCACTGGTGTGCCGTTTGAAGAAGGCCAACATACCCCGCAACTGATCCTTAATGCCTATGAGATCATAAAAAGTCCGGGTATTCCTGATACAGCCAAGCTCATCATTGAAGCCAACAGCAAAGGCATACCGGTAATCAATGAGCTTGAATTTGCAGCACGCTATACCAAAGCTAAAATTATAGCGGTAACCGGAACAAACGGAAAAACAACCACCACAAGCCTCATTTATCATTTGCTGAAAGCAGCAAACCTGGATGCTTGCGTGGCCGGGAACATAGGAATAAGCTGGGCACGCTTGCTCACAGAAAAAGACTATGAATATGCAGTACTTGAAGTGAGCAGTTTCCAGCTCGATAACATGTACCAGTTTAAGGCAGATATCGCGGTGTTGTGTAACATCACACCCGATCATTTAGACCGGTACGGCTATGAACTGCAAAACTACGTGGATTCCAAATTCCGCATTGTGCAGAATCAAACCGCAAATGATGTGTTCATCTATTGTGCCGAAGACCGGCTTACCATGGATAACATCGATAACGAAAAAGTATTGGGCAAACCGATCGCCTTTGCTTACGACAAACAACCGGCCGTTGGCGCCTATGTAAAAAACGGGGAGATCATCTCCTCCATTAACGAAGAAAAACAAAATCCATTCACTATGTATACGAACGAACTCGCACTAAAAGGCCGCCATAATGCCTACAATTCCATGGCAGCTGCCATTATCGGCCAGGTTTTAAACATCCGGAAAGAAACCATCCGTGAGAGCCTGATGAACTTTCAAAACGTTGAACACCGCCTCGAAAGTGTCATCACTTCAGGTGGCGTTGAGTACATCAACGATTCAAAAGCAACCAACGTGAATTCGACCTGGTATGCGCTTGAAAGCATGGAGAAACCAACCGTATGGATTGCCGGTGGCGTAGACAAAGGAAACGACTACAGCCTGCTGAAAGAAATGGTGAAAGAAAAGGTGCGCATTATTGTTTGCCTTGGAGTTGACAACCGCAAGCTGCATGAAGCATTCGGAACAGATGTGGACATGATCATTAATACAAGCAGCATGAATGAAGCGGTGCACGTAGCCAAACAAATGGCTAAAAAAGGGGAAGCGGTATTGCTTTCTCCGGCTTGTGCTTCGTTCGACCTGTTTAAAAATTATGAAGACAGGGGCCGCCAGTTCAAAAAAGCGGTTCGCGATCTTTAAGTA
>JAZKGM010000094.1:0-2083 GCA_040385895.1 Bacteroidota bacterium | reverse complement strand
GTAAAAGTAGGAGAGTGGAAGTACTATAACGATGAAGAAAAACTGGTGTTATACGAACTCTACAACGCAAACGGTGAACTCATTAAACAGAAACCCAAACTTCAGCGGGTAAAAGGGGAATAATTATACTTCGATGGTCTTTAATTGATTGCTGATCACCAGTCTACCGTGCGTTTTCGCCTTCACCTCATCTACAGTAACACCCGGAGCGATCTCTATCATCTCAAAACCATTTTCGGTGATATTAAAAACGCCCAGTTCGGTCACTACTTTCTTCACACAACCAATACCTGTTATAGGCAAATCACATTTGCTGAGCAATTTGGATTCACCGGCCCTGTTCACATGCTGCATGGCCACAATAATATTTTGGGCACTGGCCACAAGGTCCATAGCGCCCCCCATGCCTTTTACCATCTTGCCCGGAATTTTCCAGTTGGCAATATCACCGCTGTCGCTCACCTCCATGGCACCTAACACCGTAAGGTCTACCTTGCCGGCGCGTATCATGCCAAAACTGGTGGCACTGTCGAAAAAGGCCGAACCGGGAATTGTTGTAATGGTTTGCTTACCCGCATTGATCAGGTCTGCATCTTCTTCTCCCTCGAAAGGAAAAGGACCCATGCCCAGCAATCCGTTCTCAGACTGTAAAACAACATCCACACCTTCCGGAATATAATTGGCTACCAGTGTCGGAATACCTATTCCCAGGTTGACGTAATATCCGTCTTTTAATTCCGATGCGATGCGTTTGGCTATTTGTTCTTTGGTCAGCATAATTGGTGCCTGCAAAACAAATCATTTTTGCCTGATAAAACAATTACTTTAAAATTGAATGGAATACCTCCTAATAGCAGGGTGTTCAATGCTGCTTTAGTTGGCAGGTCAGTATGTCCTCCCGTTTTTTTAACAGCAGGTCGTTTTTCTTTTTGTCGAAGGTATAATGGTAAAAGGTGCATTGCTCGTTGTTGCAGCAGGCACCCTTGTAAGTATCCATACTTTTGATAATGCCTTTCTTGCTGAATTTTATATTGGTGATGAAGCCGCTGAAATGCACCCATTCATAACCATCTTTGGTTTGCAGGAAAACGACGTAATGGTCAAAATCTTTCAGCATCATGGCCATGTAGTAGGTGGGGTAGTGGATAATGTCCAGCAGGCCGTCGCCATTGATGTCAAAGAAATAAGTATCCTTCAGTTTGTATTGAAGTTTGTCGGCCTCGGGTGTAAAAATGCTGTCGTTTTTCGGGTTGAAATCCAGTATTTCGGTCTCATAAAAATACACATAGTACCAATGTTTTGGATTGTTCGGATCTCTTAAAGAATCAGGAACGGCCCTTTTAATTTCTTTCAGTTTGTATTCATCTGTGAGAATGGCGGCAGGAAAAGGGATGGCCTTGCGCCTGGGTTCATCATATTTTGGCCCGAACCGGCAAATGCTGTCCTTTGTTTTTTGAGAGGATTGCGCTGTCAGGTAACCTGATGCAAACAGAAGGAAAAAGGAGAGGAGTAAATTAAATTTTAAAGGCATTAGCGTTGGAGTCTTCTACAAAGTTCGAGAATTTGTCCCAATATCGCAATTACGGATTTTGAAGTAAACAAATGGATGTTTTATGCCATTGTCTTTCTAATCATTTAATCCCTTACCCTTAAGTATCTCGGGCATGTATTTTTCAATCCTCGAATCCCTGGTCTTGGATTGCTTGGGGGCCGCAAAATAAAGCAGGTAGGCCCTTTGCCTTCCGGGTGTCAATGCTTCGAATGCGGTTTTCAAAGCAGGTATTTCTTTAAGTTTAGTTTTAAATTCTATGGGCATGGAGAACTCTGAGACCTTTTTCAATTCCACCTTCAGTCCAGACTTTTCTACTTTAATGGCTTCGCGGATATAGGCTTTCAGCAGGGGCGCCTTCTCCATAATTTCCCTGACATCCGTGAATCGCATCTGCCGCGCTGCCTGAACATTCTTCGTTTGTTGAATCAGTATTCCATGAGGGTCATTGAGCAAGGCGCCTTTAAAAAAAAGGACCGCACAGTATGCTTTAAACACATGGATCAATACAATATTGCTTTTTTGAAATGTGTA
>JAZKGM010000093.1:632-3697 GCA_040385895.1 Bacteroidota bacterium | reverse complement strand
TCGCGTGCTTTCAGCGGCAGCACATACCCCACCACATCGGCTTCTATCTTTTGCAGGTGCGGAACCAGCTTAAGCCTGAACCCTTTTTCATTCGCATACAATACATCGTTTGGCGACAAATGATGAATGCCCACATTCACGATCTGGTCAGGATTGATGAACAAGCCGAATGCATGGGTGGCCAATATGGCCAGCTTAAATTTGGGGTCATAGCCTTCCACATCCAGCTTCGGGTTGCTCTCTGCAAAACCAAGCTTCTGGGCCTGCTTTAACGCTTCGTCATATGTTTTGTTCTCTTCCACGGTTTTTGTTAAAATATAGTTTGTGGTGCCGTTAAAAATGCCTTCGATCGAACTCAACAGGTCATTGTCGTAATACTCTTCCAGCGTTCTGATGATCGGAATGGCAGCGCATACAGCGCCTTCATACAATACAGGACGTTTGGTTTGCTGCTGCAGTTCGTAAATCGTTTTAAGGTGTTCGGCCAGCATCTTTTTATTCGCAGTAACCACTGCTTTGCCATTTTTTAAAGCAGTCGTTACGATCTCAAAGGCTTCATCCGCATCATCGATCAGCTCAACCACCACATCAATGTTCTCATCCTCCAATATGTCTTTCTTATCAAATGTGAAGTATTGTGAAGGCAACGAACGTTCCTTGTTTTTATCTTTCACACAGATGCGAACGATCTCTGCTTTTATTCCTTTGGTTTGATGCAGTACATCATATAAGCCTTGCCCCACGCAGCCAAAGCCAAATAACCCGATCTTTATTGTTTGCTTATTCATTTTGCTTGTTTCATTAAAAGGTTAACAGGCAGTTGCTGAACCTGCACGTGAACCGCTATTCTGATGAACTGCTTTAAATGCCTGTTTCAGGTCTTCGATCAGGTCATCGGCATCTTCCAGTCCAACCGATAAACGGATCAATGAATCGGCAACACCGGCTGCCCTGCGCTTCTCGTCAGGAATAGATTTATGCGTCATCTGGGCCGGATGGCAGATCAGGCTTTTTATTCCGCCAAGGCTTTCGGCCAGTTTAAACAGATCGGTTGATGTCACAATTTTTTCTGCTGCGACAACCGTATCATCTGTTAATGTAAACGAAATCACGCTGCCAAAAGCGGATTGTTGTTTTTTAGCCACTTCATGGTTCTTATGGGTAGCCAGGCCCGGGTAATACACATCTTTGATGGCAGGTTCGTTAATTAAATAATCCGCCACTTTTTGTGCATTGGCTGCATGTTGTTTCACACGCAGGCTTAATGTTTCAATGCCCCTGATCAGCAACCAGGAATCGAACGGCCCAAGCACGGCCCCCGATGCATTCTGAATGAATTTGATCTTCTCGCTCAGCTCTTTTGTTTTGGTAATAACAAGCCCGGCAATGATATCGCTGTGGCCTCCCAGGTATTTTGTGGCGCTGTGGATCACAATATCGGCACCTAAGGTTATGGGTTGCTGAAGTATCGGTGAAGCGAACGTGTTGTCGATAACAAGCAAGGCATCCACCGATTTTGCAATGGCTGAAATAGCCCGTATGTCGCTGATCTTAAGCGTAGGGTTCGTAGGCGTTTCGATCCACACGAATTTCGTTTTATCAGTAATGTTATCAATCACATTCTGGATATCGGTGGTATCCACATACGTTACTTTAACCCCGAACTTTTCATACACATGCGTAAAAATGCGGAATGCACCTCCGTAAATATCATCGCAGGCCAGGATCTCATCGCCCGATTTTAACAGCTTCAATACGGCATCAATGGCTGCAAGCCCGCTGGCAAAAGCAAAGCCTGCATCGCCTTCTTCCAGCTTTGCCGACAGGTCTTCCAGCACTTTACGTGTCGGGTTATTGGAGCGAGAATAGTCAAACCCTTTATGCACCCCGGGAGCCTCCTGCACAAAAGTGGAAGTTTGATAAATGGGCACGCTGATCGCACCGGTTAATTCATCTACAGGAATATTATGAATGATCTGTGTATCCAGTTTATAAGTTGTCATGGTAATAATGCTTTAGTTTTGTTGATGATTTAATTGTTTGGCAAATTCACAATAATGCGGATGGGCTTTCCCATCTTTTACAGACACGAACACAATGGATGCTTCGCAGATCGTTTCAATCTTCCCTTCATGGTCTTCTTTAGAAACCTGTACATGGATCTGGATGGATGTTCTTCCGAAACGGGTGATGCGTGCAGTAAGTTCAATGATATCGCCAAGATGGGCAGGTTTTTTAAAATCAACCTTATCGAAACTTACCGTTACTGCGCCATCGCAATCGGTTCCATACAGTACGCGTCTTGCAGCTTTAAGGGCCGCACGGTCCATTTCGGCAAGGATCTTCCCGCCAAACAAAGTACCCGCATAATTCATGTCCTGGGGGAAAACCAGGAACGAGCTGATCGATACCGTATCAAGTACCAGCTTTACATTGTTTGCATTCGTGTCATTTGTAATCATTTTGTGATTTGATAAAGGCGTTAAAAAAACCTGCGCCTTACAGGAATTGTTTAAGAAATTTTTGTTGGGATTTTTCTGCTTGACCGGCTGCATCCTGCAAGCCCGCATCAAAATGGGATTAACGCTGCTCTGTTGAGCAACGCATACGCATCATCATCATACAGGTTGAAACCTGATGCTGAAGAGATTTATCGATATGTGTATGATTTTGATACACTGATGATACGTTTTGCTTGTTTATTTGATCTAAAATTGATTTTGCTGAAATTGAATTGGCTTTCAGCTGGCCGGGAGTATGATCCCTGATTAGTTACAGCATGGCATACACATATGCATTCGCATATTCATGTGCATGGTAAAAGATATGTTGCTGTTGTTGATCATTTGAGTGGTGCAAAGTAAATGGTGTTTTATTTAGAAATGCAAATTTATTTTTCAAATTTCTACACAAACCAACATATAAAAGACATAGAACCAGTCGGTTTGTTTTCAAAAAAGATATATTAGGTCGTAAAAATATATAATTAATCTAATGTAACCTTTAAGGGAACCACTTCCACCGGTTTACAGGCTGCAAATAAAAAAAGCCCTGATAAATCTTTT
>JAZKGM010000093.1:0-622 GCA_040385895.1 Bacteroidota bacterium | reverse complement strand
AAATTATTAAAAAATAAAACCAGCTAACTAATTGGAATCAGGTTGAAACTCCAACAAATGTATAATGATATTTTTTGTTCTTTCATCTGCACTTATACCAGAAAGTGCAAATAAGGTATGGTCTCCTCCTATTAACCTGTTGGTGAATATCAACATCATTTTTTGTTGTTCGGCACTTAAACCGGCCATGGAATTGAACGCTTTATCAAAATCACCCAAAGTATATAAATTAATAATTTGTTTTGTCCGGAGGTTTACCTGATTGATCTGGTTATTGCAATCATCCGCATTGCAGATCATTTTTGCAATCATGATGGAGTCACTAAGCAGGTATATTTCCCTGATGCTATGATGAGCCCAGACAAGATCAGCAAATTTCGAAATATCCTGGTAGGTATAATTATATTTTGCTATAGAATCGCTGGTCCTTGTAGAGTCCAGTTGCTTCCAATGGTTGGAACATTTAAAATACGCCTGGCTTTGCGGTGCCTTCAAAGGTATAGCATGTATTTTGTTTTCAGTACGGGAAGCGATGTAAAGCGTATCCTTATTTAAAGCCATTGATTTCTCCAGGTTAGACTTGGTAAGATCTCTGATGACATGGGGATTGGTATAGCTAAAC
>JAZKGM010000092.1:3261-6605 GCA_040385895.1 Bacteroidota bacterium | reverse complement strand
AAAGTTTGGCTTTTGATATGTTTGTTTTTGCGGGGTACTCCAGCAGCTTTTTTTCCAGTTCGGGATCGATCTGCCTTAACACCCGTTTGGTTACAGAACTAACGGCATCCCCGCAGATCTTGTCGCGGGGAAAGGTTTCTTTTTCGAGCAGGGCCACTTTCAGCCCGCTGTGCTGCAATGCAATGGTACAGGTAGAACCGGCCGGGCCTGCGCCTAAAATAATGACATCGAAGTGTTGAACTGTTTTTTGCAAGCGTTTAAGTATGTGCTGCAATTATACACGGAAATCTGCTATTACAGCCTCAATTGTTTAGTATATTTGCAGGGGTTTCATGAAAAAAACAGCTGCTTCATATTCATTGCTTATTAAAGAAAAAGCAAAGCAACTTGGCTTTAGTGCGGTTGGCATAAGCAAGGCAGGATACCTTGAACAGGAAGCCCCGAAACTGGAAAGGTGGCTCAATTATAATATGCATGGAAAAATGGGCTACATGGAAAACCATTTTGACAAACGCCTTGACCCACGCTTACTGGTTGATGGAGCAAGATCGGTGGTTTCTTTGCTCTTCAATTATTACAGCCCTGAAAAACAGCAGGATCAAACAGCACCCAGGATCAGCAAATATGCCTACGGGCACGACTACCATGATGTGGTGCGCGAAAAACTTCACCTGCTGCTGAATGAACTGAGGGAAGACATCGGGGAAATAAACGGAAGGGCCTTTGTTGATTCGGCACCTGTGCTCGAACGGGCCTGGGCTGCAAAGAGCGGTTTGGGGTGGATAGGCAAAAATGGTAACCTCATCAATAAAGGTTCGGGCTCTTTTTATTTTTTAAGCGAGCTGGTGATCGACCTGGAGCTTGAGGCGGATACCCACATTGCCACTAACCATTGCGGAACCTGCACGGCTTGTATGGATGCCTGCCCTACCGATGCCATTGTTGGCCCCGGCATGGTTGACGGAAGCAAATGCATCTCCTATTTTACCATTGAACTGAAAGAGGCTATTCCTGCCGAAATGAAGGGCAGGTTTGATAACTGGATGTTCGGATGTGACGTTTGCCAGGATGTTTGCCCCTGGAATAGATTTGCAAAACCACATAATGAACATAACTTTACACCTTCGGACGACCTGCTTGGCTTTACCCGGCAGGACTGGATCGATATTACAGACGAGGTATTTAAAAAAATATTTAAAAAATCTCCTGTAAAACGCACCCGATACAACGGTTTGAAAAGAAATATTGACTTCCTTACAAATTAATGTTAATGAGCAGCTTATTTTATAAAATACTATGTACGTTTTTGATCCTTATTTGCTCCTTTGGCACATATGCTCAAAACACCTCGAAGTACAAATTTGGCCTGCGTGGCTCGCTGAACTATACCACCATTGGCTCAAGGTACAGCCAATATAGCGGAAGCGGGGAATATGGTGTTGGTTTTTTCGGTACAAAAACGCTCTCCCCACGGTTGATTGCATCGGTTGAACCCAGTTTTGCCGTCAACAGTTTCAGGCAGACCCAATCAGACAGCCGGTATAAATACACCTATGCCGATGTGAGCCTGAATGCATTTTACGACCTGTTCAATTCAGAGGCCATTTATATCTATCTCGGGTTAAGGCCCGGCTATTTGCTGAATTACAGGAGCGAGATCTTCCAGGCCGGTTCATACATTACCGATAACAATGCCACGCTTAAGAACAAAGAAGGGCAGATCGACCTTGGAATTAATGCAGGTGTGTCTGTTAAGCTTTCGCGCGTGATCAACCTCGACATGGGCTATATGTGGTCTTCCACCAATGCCACAACCTCCTCGCAGGCACAGGGACGTCCATCGTTTTTTGAAGTGTCGTTAAAGCTCAATGCCATTGATCTTAAGAACGTGATGGAGCAAAAAGAAAACAACATCTCCGAACAAATTAAGACATACAAAAAGGGGGCCTTGCTCGTCATGCTTCAAACATACAGCGAAAAGGATTTTGCCGGAATATCAGCTGCCAGGTGGGAAATGGCAAAGACCGACCTGGGTTTGCCTCCGCTAAAAATGGACCAGGAGGCAATTAAATCGCTTTTATACAAAGACCTTAACCTGTTGAATTACCATATTATGAGTGAGTTTAAGCGCAATTTCCCGTTTGCACCCGTTTACTTTTTCATGGATACCAGTTTAAATAAATTATTGCTGGGCGACACCAGGGGAATATTTGTGAATGAAGGTCTTGAGGCGGATACCAACCTGATGCTTCGGGATGAGCAAAATTTTTTCATAGCCGGTTTTGCGAACGATTTTTCAAAATCCACTCAAAAAATCAACTACGGGCTTTATCTTTACGACAACAAAATGAAGTCGCTCGACAGGCCGTTTAACGTTAACGCACAGGCCATGAGCGTATATTTTAACATGAGCCCTGCTGCTGCTTTATCCGATATTCAAAAACTGGTAAGGACACTCGAAATGGCAAAGTTAGAGATCAATGAAGAAAACCTGTTAACGCTCCGTAAAGGGCTTTATCAAAGCATGTCATTCGGCAAAAACATTATAAAACTGAACGGCCGCCTGACCAGGTACGCCACCCTTGATTAAAACTTACTAAATTTTATTTGCGTGAATACATGCAAAACATATATTTGCACCTGTTGAAAAAGGGGGATTAGCTCATTTGGCTAGAGCGCTTGCATGGCATGCAAGAGGTGATCGGTTCGAATCCGATATTCTCCACGCAGTAAAACAAAGACTTAAGCCCGCATTCATGCGGGCTTTTTTGTTTACAGCCACAGATTACACAGATCAAAGAATTGCAAAGGAACTTCCTTTCACCAACTTAAATCGATTAACCAAGAACCACGTCACCTTCTTATCTGCCTAATCTGTGGCTGGTGTTACCACCCTGTTTTACACCATAACCACAAATATCTATTGTAAGGGAACATTAAAAATGAACCCGACACCAAAAACATTTTCAATGCTTAAAGCAGGATCTTCTTTCAGGTACTTGCGGATCTTCGTGATGAATACATCCAGGCTCCTTCCTAAAAAATAATCGTTCTCTCCCCAAAGTTCTTTTAACAGCTCTTCCCGTTTTATCATATGGTTCCTGTGCCCTGATAAATAATGGAGGATATCACTCTCCTTTTCGGTGATCCGTTTTGTTCTGCCACCTATACTCAGAGATTGATTGGCAAAATCAAACATATAGTTCCCTATTGAAATGACCTCCGCTTTGCTTTCGGGTTTATTACCCGGGATCCTGCGGATAACGGCTTTGATCTTCCAGAGTAATTCTTCCTCGTCAAAAGGTTTCGTGATGTAATCATCCGCACCCAAATCATACCCTTTT
>JAZKGM010000092.1:2089-3240 GCA_040385895.1 Bacteroidota bacterium | reverse complement strand
GTTCATCGTAAGCAGTGATAAAAATAACCGGTACTGCTTTATCTTTTACCCTGATCTGTTTTGCCAGGGAAAAGCCATCCAGTTTTGGCATCATCACATCCAATAAACACAAATCAAACGAATTGTTCTGAAATGCCTTTAAAGCCAGCTCCCCATCTTTGCAAAGCTTTACATCAAAGCCTTCCGTTTCAAGGTAATCCACCAAAAGGACCCCTAAATGAAGATCATCTTCGGCAAGTAATATCCTGGACCTTTCTTTAAACATGTGGTATTGTTATCGTAAATGTTGTTCCTTTTCCCTTTTCACTTTCCAGCTCAATTGTTCCACCGTGCAATTCAATGATCTTTTTTACATACGCCAGGCCCAGGCCAAATCCTTTCACATTATGTATGTCACCGGTAGGAACCCTGAAAAATTTATCGAACACTTTCTTTTGGTATTCCTTCTCTATGCCAATGCCTTTATCCGAAAAAATGATCATCAAGCGTTCACCCGTGCTGGCTGTCTGAATAAGCAACTCCGGCCTTTCCTTTGAATATTTGATCGCGTTGTCAACCAGATTGCACAATGCACTGGTAAGATGTGTTTTATCGCCCATTACCAGGAAACGCGAAGCATCCGGGTTTAACGTTAAATTGCCCTGGCTGTTCTCGATCTGTATGCTGATGCATTTTACAGCCTCATTGATCAATTCATGAACATTCAGTTCCGTTTTCTGCAAAGGGATCTCGCCCCGTTCAAGTGCGGTCATGCTTAACACCTGTTCCACCTGCAGCCTTAACTTCTCATTTTCCCCGAGTATGATCTCCGAGTAGTGCTTCATTTTATCTTCTTTCTTGGCCATTGAATCCCTTACGATCATTTTACCGGCTAAAGCAATGTTGGTTAAAGGCGTTTTGAACTCATGGGTCATGTTATTTAAAAAGTCGGTGGTATGTTCTGATAATTGCTTCTCTTTTAAGAGAGATAAAATGGTTCGCCAAAACAGCACAAGCACAACAAGTATGAGGATAACCGAGGTAATGAACAATGTTCCCATTTCTGCTATAATAAACTGCTTTTTATCCGGGAAGATCAGTTTTAACTCCAACCCGCTGTTACCCGCTACTTCTTCCAGTCGTTTATTATAAAAATAATTTGTAAAGCCGGT
>JAZKGM010000092.1:0-2079 GCA_040385895.1 Bacteroidota bacterium | reverse complement strand
GGTCCTGTAGCCATCAGGCTCATTTTTACCTGCAGCAGGCCTTGGTTTCACCACCACAAAATGATAGTCGATATGAAAGTTATAAAACTTCATGTAATGGTTAAACAATGAATCTATTGTGCGGACTTCGTTGCGGCCCAGTTTAGGAGCTGCTCCGGATGCATTCTCCGTTTCGAGGCACGCCCCTATTTTCATACAGGTCTCCTGGTCAGAACCCAGTGCTTCGGTTGTTCTTGAAAGAACCATGTTCGCTTTTTCATTGAACAGCTCTTCTTTAATTTTTGCAGTTTGAAAGATCCAGTTCACCTGGATGATCAGTACCGTTACTAATGCTGCGGAAGAAACAGCGATAAACAAATACGTGCGGTTCAGTTTCATTTAAGTAGCCCAAAATTAGTCCTTTTTCTGTGGGATGTCACCAGCATTAACAAGTCGTTAACAACCCGATAACTACTCAATAACAAAATTGCTTTTAAAGCAAAACTACTTTTGTTAAGCAAAACAAATGATCCGCCATGAAGAAGTTAATCTTAACATCCGCACTCTTTTTATTTATCGGAGTTACTGCTTTTACGCAGCATCTCAGGTATGAATACCCGGGAAAACTCACCTCCTCTGTTACAACACAAAGCAGCGATAACCGCAGGTTTATCAGTGAAGTTACACCTCTGTTATGGCAGAAACTCGTATTACCGTATCGCGAGCGTGTTGAATTAGAGGAGCGCAGGAAAAAGCAAGGTTATTACCTCTATCCCGAACAGGATAATTATCAAACGGTGATTCAATATGTTTCTGTCGAAATTTCAGCGATCTGCAACGGCATAAACAGGATTGCCCAAAGTACAAATGATAAGCTGAGCCCGGAACAAAAGAACATTTTGAAAACCGCAGATCTTGGTACGGATATCAGCATAAAAATTAAGTTTAAATACAAATACCCCGCAAACAATACTGCCGAAAGCAGCAGGATCATAGAAGGAGACCTGCTTGTTACAGTGGTACCCGACACAGGGGCTGAATACCCCGGAGGAGTTGAAGAGCTAACAAGCTACCTGAAACAACACCTTATTGATAAAATGCCTGAAGCAAGTGCTTCTGACAAACTCAGGCAGGTGCTTGTGAAATTTACAGTGAACGAAAACGGTGAAATCGTTGATGCCAAATTAGCCAGGCCTTCCACAAATGCAAAAACAGACCAGCTCTTACTTGACGTTATTCATAAAATGCCAAAATGGAAGCCCGCCCAAAACACAAAAGGATCAAAGATCAAACAGCATTTTAGCATTTCGTTTGAAACGGGTTGTTAGACCAACCATGTATAAATAAGCACATTATTATTAACCTGATCACAGAACAATATGAAACCAACTAAACTAACCTTGCTGGCTATTGGCGCCATGATTATTGCGGCAGCCTGCGGTTCATCAAAAAAGATCGTTACACCGGCTGTTCCTTCAACCCCGGTTGTAGCCGCACCTCCGGTTACACCTTTGTTATTTCTAAAACCTGCCAACGGGATCTATGCTCCCGGTGATGAAGAATTGGCAGCTATCCAGGTGCAAGACAGCACCGTTACTTTAGACCAGCTAAAAGAAGGGTATACGATTTACGCACAGGGTGCATGCATTAAATGCCATGAGGCACAAAACATATACAGGTATAATGAAACGCAATGGAAAGGAATTGTTGATAATATGGCGTTAAAAGCAATGATGCCCCTGGCTCAGAAAGAGGCCGTGTATAAATATGTACTGGCTATAAAAGCGGTAAAAGCAACAGAAGAAGCTAAATAGTTTGGTAATAAAACCATGTCAGACTTCATGGATCACATGGAAGAAAAAAACAGCCACAGCTGATTAAAAAATAAAAACGCACCTTCAAGCAAGGTGCGTTTTATTTTATATAGCAATAGTCTCCCCTTATTTTTACTCTTTACTCCAACTCTCCTTTTCGTTTAACAGCCGTTAACAACAACATGATTATAGCTGCGGGCAAAGCAAAATGAATAAAGCTTCCCAGCTCAAAAACCGCAAAGCCCAGCAACCATCCAAAAATCAATAAAACGGAAATAATATAAAG
>JAZKGM010000091.1:0-12404 GCA_040385895.1 Bacteroidota bacterium | reverse complement strand
CTTCCGCCATAAACAGGAGCCCATGTTTTTTCATCGGGGATTGTCAGTCTTGCTTTTTCAATAACAGGAGTAATGCTTTTTAACCAGCGTTGTTTTAGATCCGCTTCACCAATAAATACCCCGTCTGCTATCAGGGCCTCTTCAAAAGCACCCTCCTCAAATAAGCCAAGTGCATGGTTCCAGGCTTCGTTTAAAGCGGTTTGCATGCGGGCATGTGCTTCTTCTGTAGCATTTCCAAGCTTCACAATAAAGGTGTTGGCATGAAACACGTGGTACTTCAATTCGCCTTTTATTTTGCGGGCCACTTTCGAAAGCGGCTCAAAAGATGAGCTGGCAAGCATATCGAAACGCAGCTGGTCGGCATGGTCGTATAAAAAATGGCGCACCAGGCTAAAGTCGTATTCGCCAGTGGGCAGTTCAACGAACTGTGCAGTGTGAAACTGATCTGCGCTGCGATTAAATGCATTGGTATCCGGCTCCACCTCGCCAAGCTCATGAAGGATCTGGAACAAAGCCTGCGAATGGCCCAATTTATCCTGTGCCATGGAGGAGAACGCAATATCTTCTTCAAGTATAGGCCCAAGGCCTGTCCATTCGCTGTTCCGGTGGCCGATCACCAACAGGTCGTCAGCCATTTTGTAGAGCAGTTCTTTTATTGCTTCGGTATTCATATTAATTAAAGTTTATGTATTGGTATTGATCGTGTTTAATTTTGAAATAATCTGGGTTTAAAAAGGAGGTATCGCACTTTAGCGCGAACGGGGCATATAAAAACTCATTGCCATGCAAGGGCTCATCAACCAATGCTTTTCGTACCTGCAGGGAATCATCAAAGAGGTACATGGTTTTGATATTGCCGGGGTAATGAACAGCACTGTATAAGATCTGTTCGCATGAGGCTGCCCAGAAAGGGAATTCATTTGTTTTGTCTACATCTTTTGTGTAGGTATAAAAACGGTGTCCTTGCTGTGCCTGTAATTTTTCTGCCTGCATTTTTACCTGGTTTAACCTGCGGGTGTATTTAGGTGCAGCCATTATAATGTTGCTCATCCCGATACACAAAATGATGAATAAGGTACTTAAGGCAAAGGCGGAACGTGTGCCACCCGTGCTAAAGGAAACATCTTTTAACACGAACGCAATGGCCAGGCAGATCATGGCGCCCAACGGAAGATAGATCCGTTCCATCATGATCTGCGAATCGAGTACGAACATGGAAGAGATGAGTATGAAATAGCCTGCGTATGCAGCGGCAATGTATGCAGCCTGCATATAACTTCGTTTTAAGATCAGCCACAGCAAGCTTAGTGCTAATAAAATATTAGGCAATAAATAGATGCTTTCTGAATACCTGGAATAAAAAAGGAAAACACCGCTGTTCCTGAAATGCTTTAATGTATCAATAATGCCGGGGGCATTGCTGTAATAATAATCTTCATACGACCCTGCCGAAGTGCCGGTCATTTTGTACCATAAGATCCCAAGCGCAGCCAACAGGTAAGCATAGGTTTTGTAAGAAGTGAACTCGCGGGAATAAACGAGGTACCAGCCTGTAACGATCACTAAAAAAATGCAGGAGATCTGGTGGAAAAACACCGCCATAACAAATGCCGTAATACCAAGCAAATGGCTTGTAAGCATTATTCCTTTTGTTGCAGGCTGGTGAAGCAGGTAAGCTGCAAACAGTAACCCAAACACAATTCCATGCATCACTTCGGTTTGCAGGAAAAAAATATCATGCGTCATAATCAGCAGGCTTAACACAATAAGGTAGGCAATGGTGGCATTTTTATAGAAAAAAGCTGCAACCAGGAATGCGAAATAATACAGCAGGTAAAAGTTGAACGAGTAAAGCATGATGAGCGATTTAACAGAGAGCTTAAGCTTAACCCCCCATATCATGAGGAACTGTGTTAAGTACACCGGGAATCGTCCATGAGCGGTAGAATAGTCTTTCGTGTTAATAAGCCAGAACGTTAAGTTGGCATTGTCGGAGTGCAGCATTCGCTCCTGGCTGTAGTAAATACTGGCCGCCATAAGCAGCAGCATAAAAAAATGACTGAGCAGGTTTAATTTGTCATCAAACTGCTTAAACATGCTGTGCCTTTTTGTACTTGTTGATCTTGTCCATCACTTTGTAGCCGCCCGCTTCGCGGTATTGCTTTTCGGGTGTGGTTTCAAACATGTCCTGGTCTTCGTATTCGGTGGCAAATACATTGCTTGATTTCACGATCCATATATTAGCGGTAACACCTCTTCTCCCGAACTGGTCTTTGCCAAACAACAAAGCCATTTCTTCATTGGGAGCATGAACGATGCCCACATGCATGTGCTGGTCGCCACGTTTTTTCTGGTGAAACACTTCATAGGTTTCCCAGTTGTCCATTGGCGTTAAAGGGTCGATAGTAATGTCTTCTGTTATGTTCTCGCGTGCGATACGTGGGTCGAGTGATTTAATCATACTATTTATTTTTTTTACACTTAAAAAGGGATTGGTCAGTGGTTCCATATCCTTTAGGATGCCATCCGCTATTAATCATATAATCACAATACATTGAATCACCGATAAAGGACGCTCCTGCAAAGGGACCTCTGTTTGATGGTATGGATGCGCTTCCGCTTAAATATTGCTCATTCAGAAAGATGCTAATCTTAGGATTGCTTATCCTGATATTACCGCTTAACGGATCATTTATTTTTTCAACCAATGAAACTGTTGAAGATGACCGCAGTTCATCAATTGTTTCGGATTCCTCTGTCGAATCATTTATATATACAGCGCGTACAGTTGTTTTTTTAGAATAACAGCTGCACTGATAGTTTCCAATCACAGCATCCCGAAAATCAGTAGAAGCCGAGGCTGGTGTTTGCGCTTCGTCACTCTTTTTGCAAGCACAAAAAACAAGCACTGCAGTAATTGTCATCAAAAGCATCACGTTGTTTTTCATTGCAGTTATCTGATTAATAGTAAAATATTATAACTAAGCCAGTGGCATTACATATTTCTCATTTTTGTTCAGCAAAGCCTGACGTACCCAGCGGCCGCGTTCTTCGGCCATCCTGCGCACTGCCAAACGTTCGGCATTGCAGGGCCCACCGCCATTGATCACCCGCTTAAACTCATCCCAGTCGGGCTCGGTATATTCCCATTTTCCGCCCGATTTGCTTTCCGGGTCTTCTACCTTTTTCAGGTTCGGATCAGGAAGGGTGAGTCCCAGGTCCCAGATCTTAGGAACATACATATTCAAAAACTGCTGACGCATGTCATCATTGGTTGCCATTTTCACTTTCCATTTCATCAGGATCTCGGTATGGTTCGAGATCTTATCAGATGGACCGAAAAAGTGCATAATAGGAGGCCACCACCGTGTAAGAGCCTCCTGCACCATTTTGCGTTGCACGGGTGTTCCTGTTGCCAGGGTTACTACATTATCGTGACCATATTTTAAATGGAAACTTTCTTCGGTGCAGATCCTGTCGAGGGCGCGGCAATAAGGGCCGTAGCTGCCTTTGGCGTTAGCCACCTGGTTAATAATGGCACCGGCATCAATAAGCCAGGCAATAATGCAGGCATCGGCCCAGGTAAATGCCGGGTAGTTAAATACATTGCTGTATTTTGATTTTCCGGTGATCAGGTCATTGGTCATGTCTTCCCTGCTTTTGCCCAATGTTTCGGCAGCGCTGTAAAGCAACTGCGCATGACCTACCTCATCCTGTACTTTTGCCATTAAGGCCAGCTTGCGCTTAAAGCCGGGCGCACGGGTGATCCATGTGCCTTCGGGCAATGCACCAATAATTTCGGAGTGGCCGTGTTGCTCGATCATCCTGATCAGTTGCTTGCGGTATTCGCGCGGCATCCAATCTTTGGGCTCTATTTTTTCACCACGGGCAATGCGTGCTTCAAATTCGGCAAGCTTTACCGGATCTTCGCCATCAGTAATTGATTTTGGCTTTTCGTTCGGGTCGATGTAAGCGTTTCCGTACATAGTTTTGTTATTAGTAATCGCGTATGGTTGAATGGTTAAAAGGTTCTCTGATAACCTGATCAACCGGTGGCCAATTATGGTTTGTAATTAATATCTGTTACCAGCTTTTTTCTTAATCCTCCTAAAATAAAGTCACTCAGTTTCGAGGCGATCTGTTCTGCATTCATTTTCCCCCCGGGATTGTACCATTCGTTTACCCAGTTAACAGTAGACAGAATGGTTAAGGCTGCAAATTTTTCATCTACCTGCTCAAATACATCCTCGTTCACCCCATCTTTTATAATGATGCGCAATTCTTTTTCATAGGCGTTCCGCAGTTCTTTAAACTCGGTGAGCTTGGGTTCGGTGAGGTTTCGCCATTCCTGTAAAAAAACAGCCGAATGGTTTACATTGGCAGTAAGGATCTCCACATGGTTCTTTATGGCCGTGCGCAGCTTTTCTTCAGCATTAAAGTAAATGTCATTCACCTCGTTAATGGCCATTTCAAATTTAGTGGCCAATCCAAAGCAAATGTGCTCGAGAATTTCCTCCTTCGATTTAATATGGTGGTATAAACTTGCGGCTTCCATACCAACTTCTGCTGCCAGGTCGCGCATAGAGGTGGATGCGTATCCGCGCTGCCTAAAAAGCTGTCCGGCAGCTTCAATCAGCTGCTCTTTGCGGTTTTGAGTTGAATTTTCAGACATTAGCCTAACACTTGTTAGACAAAGTTAAACAATCATTTGTAAAAAGCAAATGACCATTGGGTTGCGTTGAAATCCTTACCTCCCCAGTACAAATATCACCGGTTGTTTATGCAGGTCAACCGGGTGGTTTTTCCAGTCGGAAACGGACCTTGTTTTAATAAAACCCTTTGCCGATGAGATGTTACAGGCAATACAAAGCCGCGTTGAAGCGCTGCAATTGGCCAATACATCGGCCAGCAGCTGGTTATTGCGGTAAGGGGCCTCCATAAAGATCTGCGTCTGGTTCTTTGTAATGGCTTCCTGCTCCAGCTGTTTGATGCGTTTTGAACGCAGCACTTTATCAATAGGCAGGTACCCGTTAAAAGCAAAGATTTGCCCGTTAAAGCCGCTTGCCATCAGTGCCATAAAGATACTTGATGCACCCGGTAAAGGGATCACTTCTATGTTTTTCTGGTGCGCCAGCTTTACCACATCAGCGCCCGGATCGGCAATGCACGGAAGTCCTGCATCTGTAATAATGCCCAGGTCGGCACCCAGTTTAAAAAAGGCTTCGATGTCTTTGATGTCCTCCGGTTTGCTGTGTTCGTTCCACAATATAATGCTTAGTTCCTGCTGCGTGGCGGCCAGGCTGAGCTTTTTGATGAGTGCGCGCGCCACTTTTTCGTTTTCAACAATAAAGTGTTTGATGTGATGAACCTGCTGGCGCACAAATTCGCTGATAAAGTCTACCGGGTTATCATCTGCTAAATAATTAGGAATGAGGAATAAACGGGTGTTTTTTGCTTCATTTATATGGGTATTGCTCATTTTAATCTTGTTAGTATTTGCAAAGTTTTGATTTTAAAGCTATCCTGCAAGCAAAATATTGTTGCATTATATGTGTAACAAAATTATTTTCGCTGGCTTTTAAAAAATAATATAAGTTATATAAAATGTCGATACTAGAGAAAATCAGAAACAAATCGGGCCTTGCCATTGTGTTTGTAGGAGGTGCTTTGGCGCTTTTTGTTATTTCAGATGCTTTGCAAAGCAACAGCCGTATTTTTGGAGGTGCACAAAGCAATGATGTTGGGGTGATCAACGGTGAAAAAATAGGGATAAAAACGTATGAGGCCGAAGTGAATAAAAACGCAGATGCCACACGCCAGCAAATGGGCCCTGACGGTAAAATGGACCAGAATACCATGGACATGGTGCGTGAGCAAACATGGAGCCAGATGGTGATGGATGGCTTGATGAAAGACGAGTACGAAGACCTTGGCATCAAGGTGACCAATGATGAGCTTTATGACCTGATCCAGGGCGAGCACCCGCATCAGCAGATCTTAACTGCACCTATTTTCCAGAACCCGCAAACAGGCCAGTTCGACCGTTCGCTGGTGGTGCGTTTCTTAAAGGATATGGAAACCCGCAACGATCCGGAATCAAAAAAACAATGGCTTTCGTTTGAAGAAGGTTTGTATAAAGAGGCGCTCACTAAAAAATATTATGCCATTATCCGCAAAGGTGTTTACGCTACTTCATTGGAAGCAAGCAGCACTTATAACAACCGCTCGCAAACGATCGATGCAGACCTGGTGGCCCTTAATTATTTCAGCATCCCTGATTCGACTGTTAAGGTTGACGACAGTGACCTGAAATCGTTTATGAACAAAAATAGTAAAAAGTATGCCGACAAAGAGAACAGCCGTAAGATGGAATTTGTGCTGTTTGATGCCGTAGCAACAGGAGAAGATACTGCCAATGCCCAAAAATGGGTGAGCGACCAGCTGGTGCAGTTCGCTGCTTCAACCAACGATACATTGTATGTGGACGCAAACAGTGATGTGAAATTCGATCCCATTGCAAAACCACGCTCTGCTTATCCGGAGGAAGTTGCTGATCGTTTATTCCGCGATTCGGTTGGTACTATTGTAGGCCCTGTTTTTAAAGACGGCAAATTCAATATTTATAAAGTGGTTGGTGTAAAACAGGATACTACTTTCCAGATGCGTGCAAGCCACATCCTGTTTAAAACAGAGAATAACGATACTGCAGCAACCATTAAAAAGGCAAACGAAGTAATGGCACAGATCCGTGGCGGTGCCGATTTTGGCGCTATGGCTGCCCAATATGGAACTGATGGAACAGCTCAACGCGGTGGCGACCTGGGCTGGTTCGGAGAAGGACAAATGGTGAAAGAGTTTAATGATGCCGTATTGAATGGTAAAAAAGGAGATATGCGTATTGTTAAAACACAGTTCGGTGTTCACATCTTAAAAGTTACAGAAGATAAAAGTAAAAAACTGGTTACTGTTGGCGTGTTAACCCACGGCATCGAACCAAGCGAAGCCACGATCTCTACTGCTTACAATGCGGCCAGCCACTTTGCTTCGTCAAGCACCGACCAGGAGTCGTTTGATAAAAATGTAACAGACCTGAAACTAAACAAACGCATTGCCGACATCATCCGTGAAAACGACAAGCAGGTTGGTGGTGTACAGGAAGCGCGCGAAGTTGTGCGCTGGGCTTACAATGCGAAAAAAGAAGATGTATCGGAAGTGTTTTCGATCGGGCAACAATTTTTGGTGGGTGTGTTAACCAGCATCCGCGAAAAAGACAAGGCCGATTTTGAAAGTGCAAAACAACGTGTGGAAGCCGACTACCGTAAAGATAAAAAAGCGGAACAGCTGATCGAAAAAGCGAATACCGCTTTAACAGGTGCAGCAAACATACAGGCAGTGGCTGCTAAACTACAATTAAGCGTTACCCCGCTTGCCGGTCAAACCTTCGATAACAATAACATTGCTTATGTAGGTCCGGATAATGCCATGGTTGGAACTTTATTCGGTACCAAAACCACCGGTAAATTGAGCGGCCCTGTTAAAGGAGACAATGCGGTTTATATCTATGCAGTGAACAAGGTAAATCCTGCCCCTGCCATGACAGACCTGACCACGTATAAAAATGAAGTGCAGCAACAACTTTCCCAACGCATCGAGTATGGCACGTTTGATGCATTAAAAGACCTGAAAAAGGTGGAAGATTACCGCTTCCGTTTTAACTAATTAATAAATTTATGCTACACTGCAACGAAGCCGGCAACGGCTATCCGGTAGTGCTTCTTCATGGATTTTGCGAAAAGAACACCTGCTTCAACAAGCAGGTGTTTTTGCTTAAGGAGCATTACAAAATAATTTGTCCCGATTTACCCGGTTCGGGAAAATCAGAGCATCATATTTCCACAAGCATAGAAGCCATGGCTGATGCAGTGTATGAAACATTGATCTTTTCGGGGATTAAAAAATGCGTGCTCATCGGGCACAGCATGGGCGGATACGTAGCCATGGTGTTTGCTAAAAAGTATGCACATATTTTAGACGGGTTCGGGTTGTTGCATAGCGTGGCAACCCCGGACGATGAAGAGCGTAAGGAAAAACGTGTGCAGGCGCAGCGCACCATTGCCGAGAAAGGTGTGGTATTTTATGCCAGGCAATTCATTCCACCCATGTTTAAAGCAGGAACGGCTGAAAGTATGATAGCGCCTTACCTGGACGAAGCAGATACCTTTAGTGCAGAAGGGTTAACGGCTCAATTAGAGGCCATGAAGAACAGGGAGGATCATACCGAAGTATTAAAACAAACCGTGTTGCCCGTTTTTTTCGGGATCGGGAAATTTGATTCGCTGATCCCCGAAGATAAGATGCTGCAACAGGCCATCACCTGCAAACAAAGTTATGCAGCCTATTTACCGGAAAGCGGACACATGGGCCACATCGAACAGGATGAGCTTACTGCAAAACACATTGCCCATTTTGTGGATGGCGTTAAATCTTTTTCGGGTGAATAATACAGGTGCAGGCTGCTCTGCATGTTGATTGTTTTCTGATTAATATTACCTAAAGCTATTTGTGTTGAAATTGTATTAGTTTTGCTGATATGACGATCACACAATTAGAATATATAGTCGCAGTAGACACCTATGGAAATTTTTTGGCAGCAGCCGAAAAATGTTCTGTGAGTCAGCCAGCCCTCAGCATGCAGATCCAGAAGCTGGAAAAAGAATTAAGCATACGCATCTTTGACAGGAGCCGTCAGCCCGTGGTGGCCACCGAGGTTGGGCAGGGTGTGCTTTTGCAGGCCAGGGAAGTTTTAAAACAATGCAGCAAGCTTACCGAAATGGTGAGCGAACAGCGCAAGGGCGACCTGAACGGCCAGCTGCGCATTGGCATCATTCCCACCATTGCACCCTACGTGCTTCCTTTATTTCTTGTTGATTTCATGAAAAAGAATCCGAGGGTGAACATTGAAATTGCAGAAATCACCACCGCGCAGATCATTCAGCAGCTTAAAAACGACCAGTTGGATTGCGGGATCTTAGCCACCCCGATAGAAGCAGGATATTTACAATATACCCCTTTATTCTATGAACCATTAGTAGCTTACATGAGCGAAGACAATAAGCTTTTCGGAAAAAAAACGCTGAACCCGGAAGACATTGACGCAAGCGAAACATGGATATTGAACGAAGGCCACTGCCTGCGCAACCAGGTGCTGAACTTATGCACCGGAAGTAAAGGAACAGCGCGGAACAAACAATTTCAATACCAGACCGGGAGCCTGGAAACCTTAAAACGCATGGTAGAAGTGAACAGTGGTGTAACCATATTGCCGGAGCTAAGCATCTTTGATTTTAATGACGAGCAGATGGAACGCGTGCGGTACTTCAAAAAACCTGATCCCGTGCGTGAAATAAGCATCGTAACCCACCGGGTGGATCTTAAAAAACAGCTGATCGAAGCCTTTCGCTTGTCTCTGCTGGGTGCCATACCCGAACGGATGAAAAAGCAAAAAGAAAGAAGCGTGCTGGAGATTGCGTAATTTATGCTTTCGCTTTTTGTTTAGACGGAATATAGATTTACCGCAACTATTGCCTTAAAGGAGTGAATGGGTTAATTTGCTCAAAATTTACTGATTATAATGAGTGAGTTCAGGGTGCGTACTATGGCCGATGTGGCTGCGGCAGGTGAAGAAGCCGAAATTTTGTTCTGGGTAGGTTGTGCCGGAAGTTTTGACGAACGTGCGCAAAAAATTACCAAAGCGGTTGCCCGTATTTTACATGCTGCCGGGATAAATTTTGCCATTTTAGGCACCGAAGAAGCATGCACAGGCGACCCTGCCAAACGTGCCGGGAACGAATTTTTGTTCCAGATGATGGCCATGCAGAACATCACCACGTTAAATATGTATGGTGTTAAAAAGATCGTAACAGCGTGCCCGCATTGTTTCAATACCCTTAAAAACGAATACCCCGAGCTTGGTGGTCATTACGAAGTGCTTCACCATACTACTTTAATTAACCAGTTGCTCAACGATAAAAAGATCGCGATAAAGGGAGGGGCTTTTACGGGCCAGCGCATTACGTACCACGACAGCTGCTATCTTGGCCGTGCCAACGGAATTTATGAAGCACCCCGCGAAGTGATCGAAAAACTGGATGCAGCACTTGTTGAAATGAAGCGCAGCCGTGCAAACGGATTATGCTGCGGTGCAGGGGGGGCACAAATGTTTAAAGATGCAGAACCCGGAACCAAAGAAGTGAATATTGAGCGTGCGGATGATATGCTGGAAGCTGAACCGAAGATAGTGGCCGCTGCTTGTCCTTTTTGCATGACGATGTTACGCGATGGCATAAAGCACCACAATAAGGAACAGGAAATTGAAGTAAAAGATATTGCCGAGCTGGTGGCCGGAGCGATGGAATTATAAAGAAAGCATTAACCGGTTTAGCAGGTAACAAAAAAGCCCCACGCACAGCGTGGGGCTTTTTTAGTTAAGGCTGTTTAGTTCTTAACCAGCTTAATTACTTTCGATTCGCCCGATGCAGTGAGCTTAACAAAGTAAATACCTTGTTTCAATCCATCCAGCTGATCAAGCGAAACTTCATTGCTGCCGGCTGTTAACGCATAACGTTGGGTAGCCACAACTCTGCCCTGCAGGTCGGTTAATACCAATTCTGCCGAAGTGCTTTCTGTTGCAGGTATGGTTAATGTAACAGCGTTATTGAACGGGTTAGGATAGGCTACCACAGCATCCAGTATCTTTTGTGCTGCATCAAACGTTACCCTCACCAGTTTAGATTGCTCATTGCTTCCGTCCTTGTCGGTGCTTGTTAAACGGTAGTAAACCACCATTGCGCCATTCATGGCCTGTTGTGCATTTACATGCGTAAACGTGTATCTAACCGATGAAGATGAATTGCCCCTGGCTTTTGCTTCACCAACAGGTTCAAAACGTTTTCCATCCGTTGATGCTTCCACAACAAAATGAGAAACGTTCCTTTCACTTGCCGTGATCCAGCTAACCAGTACGTCATTTTTTACGGCATGCGCATTAAAAGCCGTTAACTTAACAGGAACCGGTGTACCTGTATTTTCATCGGCACCTATATATGGTGTGCTGTTCCTTGTTTCATTATCAAAATCCTTTGAAACAATAGAAACGCGGACACCTGCAAGTGTAAGATTACCAACAGACGGTGCCACAAGATGAAGGTCACCTGTGGCGGTATTTGCAAATGCAACGAAGGTGTAAACAGAAGCAGAGTCTTTTAAGCTATTGGCTTTAAAGGTAAACAGGTCACCTGCCACACCATTCCAGATCCCGGTTTTGTTTGCATCTATATAATTATAATACGCATTGTTGTTCCAGCCCTGCACCCCGAACCCGTTAGCACTTGCACTGCTGGTGTTTCCTATGGCATAACCGTTAACCGATACGCGTTCTGTGAAAAAGATATTGTTGTTCCCGCTTACCGGTGTATTGATCAGGTCTGAACTGTTATTATTTCCGCGGAAAAAGGCGTAAGAAGGAACACCGCTGTAATTATAACCTTTTATAGCCACGCTGTTGTGATACAATGCTGCCCCTGCACCTGAATATGGGTTCCAGATGCCAATGTACTCAATGTTATCAGCCGTGTCAGTTCCTGCAACGATCATGTTGTTAGAAAGAACAAGCTGGTCGGTTGCCCTGAAAAGGATCCCTGTAGCCACAGCCGGGTTAATGCCATCGTTCCTCGATGAATAATTGCGGATGTTATAAACCCGGTTTGCATTCACCGAACCACTTACATTATTCAGAAAAATACCCGTTGCCAGGGTTGCCGTATCGGCCAGCGAATAAGCCTTTAACTGAAAGATCACATTGTTATTTATCGATACCGGTGAATAAGCTACCGATGAAGAATTAGGGTTTGCAAAGATACCTGTAACGGCCTGCTCTCCTGCGGCAAAACCTGTAGCGTTGCTGTATGATGCCAGGTCGAATATGCGGTTGCCCGATATAGTAACCGGAACAGTATTGCCTGTTGAGGTATTGCTGTAGCTGATGCCGCGCAACTTGTTACCGGCTGTATTTCCAAAGCTGGTGAGGTTGCTCACGTAATTGTTCTGAACAACAACAGCAGCATTGGCAACGCTGTTCGTTATTTCAATGCCTGTTGTGGTAGATGCCCCGTTCGTATAAATGCTTTTGGAAGCATCAGATGAATCGCCTACCATGTTATTGCCTGCCAGTACATTTCCCCTTGCTACCCGTATGCCCGTGAATGCAGCAGACGTTCCGGGGTTTGTACGGCTAATGTTTTTAACCACATTGCTGTTCATTGCATTGGTTCCTGTTACATCAAAAGCGCCTGTTATTCCTATAAATGCATTATTGCCTGAATTTACCCAACTGCTATCGGCAGCAA
>JAZKGM010000090.1:13398-14530 GCA_040385895.1 Bacteroidota bacterium | reverse complement strand
TGTTCCCTTACCGGAATTGTTCGGGCCGGACGGGCTCCGGCTCGAAAAATCCATCCTCGATGCACCCACAACTGAAGAACGGATCCGGCACATTGAAGCCTTTTTACTTGGCACCTTAACCAGCGCAGAAAATATCGACCGGATTGCCAAATTAAGTGTGGAGTGCATTTTAGAACTGAACGGGAAATTATCAGTCGATGAATTATCGGCCAGGTTAAATATAAACCGCAGGCAGTTGGAACGAAAGTTTTCAACCGCGATCGGGCTGAGCCCTAAACAGCTTTCAAAGGTGATCCGCTTGCAATCGGTTTTAAAAATGATGGCCACTAAAGGGTTTACAAGCCTTTCTTCTGTTGCTTATGAAGGTGAGTACTACGACCAGGCACATTTTATTAAAGACTTTAAAGAATTTACAGGGCTGAGCCCCAAACAATTTTATGCCGGCAATCTTAAAATGTCGGCTTTGTTTAGCGGCACAGAATAGCTTGTCGCATTTTTACAATTTCGCTGTTTAATTTTCTTCCTCCTTTGCTGCACACTAAGTAGTATACAAAACAACCGGTATGAAAAATTTACAAAAGATCGCATTGCCCGCACTGCTCTTCTTCATGGTTGCCTGCACAAATAAAGGCAACGAAAAACCGTCTTTATCAAACCCTGTGAAAACAAACAAACTGGCTCATGCAAGCTGGCTCATCGGCAGATGGGAAAACAATTCGGTGCAGGGTAATTACACAGAAACATGGGAGGTTGAAAACGATTCGGCTTACAAAGGAGCCAGTTATTTTGTGATCGCCAACGATACTGTTTCGGATGAAAAAGTGAGCCTGGCGCAAAGGGGGGAAACGCTGCTTTATATTCCTACAGTTAAGAATCAAAACGGGGGAAAACCTGTAGAATTCGCGATGACATCGGCATCAGACCATGTGCTGGTTTTTGAGAACCCGCAACACGACTTCCCTCAAAAAATAACCTACACAAAAATTTCCAACGACTCCCTGGTGGCTGAAATATCAGGAAAGATGAACGGGAAAGCAAACGCGCAGCAATTTCCGATGAAGAGAGCGGATTAATAACCATTGTTGAAGATTTATAATAATCAGAATATTTGTAAACTACTCCAGGAGTAACT
>JAZKGM010000090.1:11818-13388 GCA_040385895.1 Bacteroidota bacterium | reverse complement strand
AGCGGCCCGGAGTCTTATTAATTCCGGGCCGCTTTTAATCGTGTTACTTCCAGGCGTTTAGTAAATCTTGATCAATTTTTGGGCGGGCGATTTAACCCCGTTCACTTCAACACTTACAAAGTAAATTCCGGTTTTTACCTGCCGGAGGTTGTTTATGATAAGCTCATCTGAATCTTCACTGCAAACCTGCGACACCGAATAGATCTCCTTTCCGGTAATGTCTGTTAACGTAACAGCCACTTTATCATTTTTTATGCTCTTGATGGTCAGTGTAAACTTATCTGCAAAAGGGTTAGGGTAAACGATAAACTGGGCGGCTTTTTGTTTAGGCTGATTAAACAAGTGAACAACACCTGAATAGGTATAGCTTCCATCATTATCTATTGCATTAAGGCGATAATAAACATGCGCATACGGTGTGGTAAAAACATTATGATCTGTGTAGCTGTACGAAACAAGGGCATTGCTGTTGCCTTTTGCTTTGATCACATCCAGAGTTTCCCATTTGCCGTTATCAAACGAACGTTGGACCTCAAAGCGATTTGCATTTTTTTCAGTGGCCGTGGTCCAGATAAGACCTGCATCGTTCTTCACTTTTTCCCCTTCAAAAGACAAGAGCTTAACAGGAACTACAGGAGCTCTGTCAGAACCTGTCATATAGGTGTAATTGGCTCCTGAGTAATAATAGGGCATAGAGATCGCATTCGTAACGGGGTTAGTGCGTGAACCACTTTGAAATGCCCAGAAACCGGTCCCGCTATCTGATTGGTTAAAGAGTATACTGTTTTCAGACAGATGAGTACCCTTCCAGTTTTCCCTGTAATAAATTGTGAGCGAATCAGGAGAAACCGGTAAGGTAGGGCATCCTACATAGAAATACATATAATTAAACATCAGATCCATGCCAGGAGCAATTTCTCCTGAGTACTGCCTCATTTTAACTGTTGATGCGCCACTGTAACTTAATGGCCATGCTATTTTTGCAACGGTATCGGTAGCAAAAATATACGACTGCGTGGTTCCTCCGATAATCGTATCCGGAATGGCAGTGGCGGCAGGCGGCAATACAGCCGGTGTAAACTCATAGGCACCAATATCTGGCGCACCCTGGAATAAGTTGCCAGGCCTTCCGGTATTTGTAATATCTGTTGTTGCATATACAGAATGATTACCACGGCCATTTAAACTCCAGCTGGCAGAATCATTTACATTAGGGCTGAGATTACTGACTGAAGTAAAGCCGGGGCGATAAAACACCGAGTTTTTATTGAATGTGCCGGTTTTGAACGCCTTAAAAGCAACATCAGCACCGATGAAGGCTACTGTACTGTTTGTAAGCGTATCCTGCCTGTAGAACAAATTATAATTAATGGTATCCGTATTCCCCGCTACCTGCGTGTACAAGGGCAACGCAAGGCCATTTCCTGTAACAGCCAGCACATTATTAACGATCGAGTTTCCGAATGAAGCTGCTGCTGCGCCTACGATCCGGATCGCTGCAGCATTTGCATTTGTGGTTGTAATAAAATCGCGGTTGATCGAGTTATTGTAGATAGCCCAGTTTGTTGAC
>JAZKGM010000090.1:0-11808 GCA_040385895.1 Bacteroidota bacterium | reverse complement strand
CCGGTTAAATAAATTCCATTAGCAGCGGCTGCTTTTTCAGTACCACCAATGGCATTATTAATGATCCTGCCTTTTAAAGCACTTGACGCATTTGTTGTGGTATTCATGGAAATACCTGCGGCTCCGTAATTGGAAATGGTGTTGCCGATTATTCTTGTTGAAACTGAGGCCCCGGCTGGCGTTGTTACACTCTGGCAGAAGATCCCCACCCCTCCTGTAGCGCCACGGCAAACAATTGTATTGCCCGTAACCTCCGGTGTTTGTTGCTGGGTCAGAAATACCGAATAGAACTGGGCATTTCCGATGGTGTTATATCTTATCCGGTTAAACTGCCCGATATTGGCAGCCCCGGTTGCTGCGTAAATACTAACCCCGTAATACCCGTAGCTGATGGTATTAGAGTCTATTTCCACACTATCGATACGGGTGGCTGTTGTTGGTGTTGCACCACTTACCGTAACGCCAACAAAATTAATGGATGTGCTGGCACTGCCCGCACCTGAAACGGCAATATTACAGTTCTTGATTTTGCAGGCATTCGCATTTCCCGATATGTGTACTGCATATCCCCATGCTGAGCCCAAAGTAAATATAGAGAGGTTACGCAGCGTAACGTATTTAACATTATCAATTTTAACAGTATGTGGGGAACCTGCATTTCCTGCATAAGAAATAGTGCGGGTGAGGTTGTTAACTCCGTCAAAGGTGATGTCATTTGTTTTTGATAAACCTGCTATGGGCCCTGTAAGTGTAAGCCGTTCAGTATAGTTGCCCGGATTAACCATAAATGTTACTGCACTTTTCATCCCTGCCGATCTTAAAGCTGTCGCTGCATCATCAAACGTAACAAAATCTGCACCCGGCCCACCTAATGTGTATACCCCGCCCAGCGGGGCATATAATTTCAGTTTAATGGTGTCATTGTTTGGTTCAGCATCTGCAAATCCATTTGGCGAATCCGTATAAGCCATGAATTTATTAATTGTATCTGCAACATTAAATGTTAAACCCGGTAAAGATATTGTTGTGGTGTCGCATACCGCCAGCGGGTTAGTAAGTGTAACCATTTGCGTTACCGGGGTGTATGAATTTAACTGGTATGTTAAATTAACGAAACCCACAGCGTTATTGCCGATATTCTGCACCAATACCCTGAGATTCTGAGTACCGGCTGTAATTGGAGAAACCGGGTTGATCACATTGAGCAAGGCTATATTATTGGCTTTACCCGCATTTTCCTGCGCACCTATAACAGGAGAAGTCTGGCTTCTTGCATTGCCATCAATATCACTGCTCGCGTAAGACAACGGGATGCCTGCAGGAAAGCCACATGCATTTTGTAAATACAGGTTTGTATCATTAATGAATGAAACAGGCGTTACTGCAGAGTTCGTATTAAACCCGCCTGCTCCTTTGTAGTTGGTTAAAGTATATGTAGTGCTTCCTAAGCTTAACACCTGCGCGTTGCTTATGTCTTTCCGGTACAATACATTCCTGTCCATGCTGTCTACGTTACCTGTGGTTAATATGTGCAATGGCAATGCAAGTCCCTGTTTTGATATGGATATGATATTATTAAAGATGCTGATGCCGGATGAAGTACCAAGAATCCTTATTCCGCTGGCAGTTATCGCGGCCGTATTTTCGAAATCCCTGTTCATGGAATTATGCGCCACCGACCAGTTTTTACTATCTGTGATATAAAGCGGATTGCCGTCAATGGATTGTTCAAGGCCTCCCAGCATGTTGTTAATGATCAATCCTTTATTTAATGAATCAGCACCTAAGCAGGCATTCATAGAAATGCCAGCGGTGGAATACCCGTAGATCCTGTTCCTGCTGATAACAGTTTTCTGACCTGAAGCAGTTGATGTAACAGCTGAGCAAAAAACACCAACTCCCATTGCTGCAACACCGCTTGCACGCGGGACTATTATATTGTTGCTTACGATCACATTTTCCTGCTGAACCAGGTTGATGCTGTTTTGGTATGCGTATAAAATAGAGTTGTTGGTTATTTTATGATTACGGCCTTTGTTCACAGTAGCGTTACCTGTGATATTGATGCCTTCATAACCAAATAAAATAGTATTCGAATCAATTTCAAGGCTATCGGCACGGGATGCAGCATTTAATGCCGTAGCACAAGGGCCCGGAATACAAAGGCCGGTTGGCATACTGCTTACTGTTATACCTGCAGTGGCATTCGCTGCCACAGATGCAGCAGCAGATGAAAGATCAATGACACAATTTTTAATGGTAATACCTAAACACGAATCCAGTAAGTGAATGCCCCAGGCATTTGCCGACCCGGTTGGTTTTATAGTAAGGTCACGGAAGGTAATGTATGCTGTATTCTGAAGTTTAATTACATGTTTTGAATTAACAGCCAATGCAGACCAGGATAGAATGGTTTTGGCTTTATCAACGCCTTTGAACGTAATGGTGTTTACAGCAGATGCACCATTAATGCGCCCTGTAATATCAATCTGTGAAAAATAGGTACCGGAATCGACCAGAAAGAGAACAGGCGCACAAACACCATAGGACTTAGCCGCCTGAACTGCAGCGGCAACAGTTGCAAATGCTCCAGCCGGGCCAATATTGTAAGTACCGTTTAATGACGATCCCATGGTAAAATTAATGGTATCATCGATCGGGGAAGAATCGGGGGTGGAATTAGGAGAAGATACCCAGGCTTTAATTGTTTGTACTCCCGAAACAAAGCTCACATTGCCCAATGTGATGATCGTATCATTATTCGCACTGCCAAAAGTGTCTATCGGGCCAGCTAAACTTATCGGTGTTTGCACAACACCATTAATACTCCAGCCTACGGTTACCTGGTTGATCACATTCTGACCACCGTTTCTTACTTTAACTTGTGCATCCTGGTTATTTGCACATACCGAAGGAAGCAGCACCCTCTCAATACCTGCATTGTTCAATCCTGTTATGGGATCAACCCCTAAAATAGCGGTTGAACCTCCATTCAGAATATTTGGTGTGGCTGAAAACTGTGAAGATGAGGCCACAAAACCAGCTCCGGATGTGGTTTTAATTTTCCAGACTCCCGCAAAAGGGGATTGTCCTCCAACACTAATGTCTATTAATAATGATTTGGAAGGATCATAAATATAAGGGGTGGTCAGGTCTATTTTAAACCAGCTGGAATCTTTAATGATGAGCGCAATATTATTTGCATTTATTACCTGGGTGGAGTTAGCGGCAGATGTATTCCATGCCAGGTTTGTTCCCGGCATGGTTGCAAACTCTCCCATGGTGATCGACAAATTGGTGTAAGTGATCGTATCGGCCACGGTAGTGTCCGAATAAAAATAAAGGGTTTTAATCGGAGTGATACCGGTTAAGTTATTAAAGATACCTGCTGCATAAACAAACTGGGTTCTTGCCCCCGCAGTGCCATTGGCTCCGAATGTATACTGCGAAGTACCACTTGCAGAAGAAGGTGTGCCATAAATATAAGCGGGTGACTGGGCTTTTGTAGAAGCTAAAGCCAATGAACAAATTAAAAGTAAAAGTAAACGTGCCATATATTGAATTATTAAATTGCCTATTAGAATTGAGCTAATTCAATATTAAAATAATATTAGCTGTAAAACTATTCCATTTGTTTCAAAAAGGTTGTGTACAGAATACTAACTATTTATATTTAATATCTGTTTTACAGCAATTAACAACATCTAACTGGCAATCAAAATTTATGTGAATAAGGAATGAACAGCAAACTTATTAAGTCTATTTAAGATTTATCATATTGTTTACGCGGCAATTAACAAGCTGCCCAATAAAAAACGGCAGCCTGCATTAGCCGGCTGCCGTTTTTTATATTGATGTATTAACTCTTTCTATTGTTTAATGAGCTTACGAACATGCCGCTCTTCGCCCATGGTTACTGTTACAAAGTATACTCCCCTGGCCACATCCTTTAATGCCGAAAGATCAAATTTATTGTCGCCAATGGTCACATCGCGTTTTTCACTCAACACCGGCTTACCTGTTAGATCATATACTTCAATGATGGCCTTGCTGCTCATCATGGATTGAACCAGCAAGCTTACTTCGCCAGTAAACGGGTTAGGGTATACTTTAACCGTTGCAGGCAAAACAGTTTTCGTAGCTTTCCGCACAAACACCACCTTGCTCAATGATTCCTTATCGTTTGCATCCACCTGTTTTAAGCGGTAAAACAATTCGGTATCGTACAAACCAAAAGGAGAAAGATCGGTGTAAGTATAGTTGTTGGTTTTGTTGCTGTTATAGCTTCCCTTAACAAAACCTATTTTCTGCCATTTGATCTTCCGTTTCTGGTTTCCTTCCAGGTTGTTTGTGCGCTCCACCGAAAAACCTTTATTGTTCTTTTCCCCGGTGGTTGTCCAGCTCAGCTTCACCTGGTTATCCGAATGGATCTCTGCCTTAAAGTTAACCAACTGAACCGGCAACAGGCCCGGGTTTACAAACACCAGCTTAAACCGCCCGTTCCCTTTTGAAGCGGCATTTGAACTGATGCTGAATGCATATTCAGGATCGCTACGCAGGTTTTGTATGGTGTTGTTAAATGCATCTTTCAAATAGATGGCATAAGCCGCGTCAATGTCTTGCATGCCTTCGAACCTGAACCGGTATTGGCCAATGGCAGCATCTGCAAAGAGAGCGATCGTATCTGTTGCCGTACTTAACGCAGGCATTTTATTATGCTGCAATTGAACCGTTCCATTGTTGCTTAGCGTTGCAAAATTGATCAGCTGGTTCGTGAGCTTAACGGCATCTTCAGATGCTGAATAATTTACATTGGCGCCTGTTGCAAATTCGATCTTAAGCTGATCGGAATTTACAGCATCTTTGATCATCGTTGCTTTTAAGATGGCCCTTGCCACTTTAAAATAACTTACCGGGGCTGCCGTTGCTTTTGCGGCTTCCTCAAACGTAATAGCAGGTGAAGGCGCAATGGCCTGCACAAAAAAGGCCTGGCCGCTGGCTATCAAATTGCTTCCGTCTTCGGCAACATAGCTTCCGCTTGACGGATCCAGCGTATAATAAAAAGGAGAAACATTCACCCTGCCCACCTCGTTCCAGTCGATTTGCGAAGGATAAGGATTACCCACCAAATTCCATCCGTCATCGGCTATTGCATTGGTGTTTGTGTACGATACAGCGGGCGAAATGGTGCCTTTGTTTATTGCCCCTGTAAAATCAATCGTCACTTCATTTTGCGAAACATATGGTGGCGTGTACCATTGCGGGGACGAAAGTGTTCTGTCTCCCCTTACAAATACAAGGGAACCTGAACCTGCTGATAAGGTATCGCTGATGTTAGACAAAGCTTTCCATCCACGTCCCGACCCCGAAGTCAATTCCCGGTAAGTATAGATGGTATTCTGGTTATTTATGGACACATCAAATCCATTGGTGCTTCCACCGGCTCCTGTAACAAAAATATCATCAATAAGATCGTTGCAGGCAAAAGGGTTTACGTTTGGCGAGATCATGCGCGACCTGCGCACGATTGCAGGAATAAAACGCTGCACGGTAACATTGCCTGTTACATCGGCCCCTGTAGTAATTTCACCGATACGTGCTGTTTGTGTTGCAGTTGAACGGATAATTAAATTTCCGTTTGCGGCCAATGTTCCCGAAACAGGAATATAAGCATCAACAATACTGACAGCTGTATTTAAAGTTGCACCGGCTGTATTATCCAGCTTCATGCGTTCAACACCAAACGCATTACCTGAAATGCTTTGAGGCACTTTTCCGTTCAGCACAATACTTCCCGAATTGGCCACAATGGTTCCGTTGTTTATAATATTGGCCGAAACAGCAATGGTTCCGTTAATGGTTAACGTTGCCCCGCTTTCTATCACCAGGTCTTTCACATGCAAGGTATCAGCAGGTCCTACGGTTGGCATAAATTCCGCATCACCAGCTACAGTAACATTTTTTGCTGAATCAGGTAACGTGCCCCCGCACCAGTTACCGGGCGAAATGCCATTGTTATTTGCGGAGCCGATCCAGGTTCCGGTCGGGTTTACTTTTAGCAATGCTGCAGAAGTATTAACCGATCCTCCGGCATTGCTCCATACTGCACGATATTGCTTATGATGATCAGCGGCCACTGCTGTAAACGAAAGCGTGTCGTTTGCCGAAGAAGGAATGTCGGTCCAGCTATTACCCGCATTTGCACTAACCTGCCACAAAACAGCAGCTACCGGGTTACCAGCCGACCTCGAAACAAACCGAACCGTTGAATTTTCGCATGCAGAAGTTGAATCAGGGTTTACAGAAACAGTTGGTGCAACAACCGGTGAGCAGGAAAGCGAAACGTCATTCAACACAGGGCTTGTTTTGGTATCGCTTGTGGTGAATAATCCTTTGTATTGAATGTATCGTGATGCTGCATTAACCGGGTTGCCCGGTGCAGCGATCGTTGTATACGCACTCCAGCTTCCGTCCGGCACAGCCACGTTCCCTGTTCTCACCTGCATGGTTAATGTGGTGGCTGCAGGAATGCTGCTGTTCCACGACATGTTATCCCAGCTTTTAACAACACCTGCATCATATACTTTCGATTCAAAAGAACCGGAAGCGGAATAAGGGGACACCCTAATCCAGTCGAGCCGTACAGGCGTGGCATCATTGTTATAATCACTTGCTGCAGGGCGCATCTGGGTTGAGATGATCAAAGGTTCTGTACGCATTAAAGCACCATCAACATAATACCCGAACGAGCCATCCGTTTTCCATTCAATGCGGTATGAATGTGGTGAACCAATCAGGTTGGAGATCCCGGTAATGGTAAAGTCGGAGGATGAACCACCGGCAATAAAGGTGCGGGCCTTTAATGTATTGTTCGTATTATGTGTACTGAACATGGCCCACGAATCGTCACCATTATAAATACCACCCGTGCCGTTTGCATCGCTGCCACCTCCGAAGCCGATATGCTGGAACCCTGCAGCACCAAAGGTTGCTACAAACTCCAGGCTGCTCCCCGGGCCGTAAGTGGTTGACGAAGGTTGGGTATTGTAACGTGATCCTTCCACACTCAATACACCAGACGAAACGGAAGAAACACCGCCCGTCCATGCAAAGCTGTTCCACTCAGCAGTTGAAGGAAGCACATCGAACTCGGCAACTTTTCCGGGCTGAAGCATGAGCTCGCCATTGGTTATTTTAGAAATATAAATGTTGCTTAATGTTCCTGTAGCAAAATCGGTGTTGCTCTGATCCACAAAACAATCGGCAGGAACAATAAAACTTAAAGGCAATGTTTGTGCAGGCGGAGCTACTGATGTATTGCCCGACAGGTCGCCTGAAGTAACGCGGTAGTAATAAGTGCTGTTCACCGCAAGCCCGGTGAGGGTAATGCTGTGCAGGGTATCAAGATCTGCATCTGCCGATGATAAAACAAGGCTGTTGCTTAGTGTATCATAATCAATTTTGCTGGTTGCAGGCTCATTCGTTTTCCAGGTGATGGTGGCCTGTCCTGACGAGTTTGCAACGGCCATAATGTTTGAGATCACCGGGGCCAGGGTGTCGGTTTTATAATCGGCTTCATATGTTCCGTTACCTAATGTTGCATCAAAAAAAGCATATTCAATTCCCTTGATCGTTTCAATTGAATAAGTGATCGGTGCATTGTTATAAAACAGGGAGTCAAGTACGCCATCCTGTGAGTTTACAGGCAACATACCTTTTAAATGTTTTGAGCCTGCACCGGCTGTAATGGTAAAACCAAGCTTATCATTGTTCCAGGTAATGGCATTGAATGAAGAACTTTCGCGGGCATCAACCCACTTCAACATTTGTGCAGCAGAAATAACCGGGATGTTCCTTGCCTGTGCCGAAGCAATGATATCATCAGAACCGGCCGAGGTATTATTATCGGTGTGCATATTGGTACAAAACGCACCGTAATACCCTTTGCTTCCGATGGCATTATCAAGCAGCGTGTTAATATGCGTGGTCATGGTCTGGCCCGATTCATCTGTCAATTGCGTAGCCACCTGGTAACAATCGATCAGGCTTCCGTCCAGGTCGGCAAAACGCATCGGCATTCCCGATCCGGTAAATAAGCCGGGCCTGTTCTGGATCCAGGTATCAGGAAAGTAATAATAATTCACATCCATCCTCACGCCATGTGCAGCCTGCACTTTAGCCTGGCTTGCCCAATCGCTCCAGGCAATGCAATGGGTGCGGTTGGTTTTTGGCGAAACAGCCCCCGGAAAATTAGAGGTATAACTTGAATACTGCGAGGTCCAGCCGGCAGTTAAAGACGACTGTGTATAATTTGCACAATTTGTTGTTACATGCAACCCGATCTCAAACCCTTCATTCTGAAAATTGACCACCTGCGTATTTGTGATGGGTGTGTTCGGATAAATGTAAGACGTTCCCCTCACGGCTGTCCAGTCGTCAACCGCAGTTTGCGTATTTGCAGTACTTGCTGTTTTATACTGGTTAAAGCGGGCTATTGTCCCCCCCACTCCGTGGTCGTCACCGGTCATGATCACGGCTGCTTTTAAGCCTTTGGGCAAATACCAGAAACGTGGTAAAGGTTTAACCGATAAATTGGCTTTTAAAATGATGTTCACCAGGAACCTTTGTTGCTCATCGGCCTGTGGGATCTGGATCTTGTTGAAGTCGACCCAGTCGGCCTGAACATCCCCTGTTTTGTTTCCAAAAAACAAATCGTTGGATCGGATCGGCCCGCTTTGCCCGTCACGCTCATCGCCTGCCCACGCAGGATTTCCCTGGCGGGTATACACCACGGACCGGTTCAGGTCGTATGCAAAAGCAATGGCTTGTCCACCGGCCGGGCCTACATTTTTTGCAGTGACTGCAGGATAGGCTGTGGCCGTTGAAGCATCGCTGTATAAAGTTGCCAGGCTTGCGGCACCGTTTAATGTATACCGGTTTGCCGTGCCATGGTATTGCATGGTTTGATTCACGATACCGATACCGGGTCCGCTTGCAGGGATCAGCAGGTATTTATCACTTAACGTTCCGCCCGCGGCCGTTAAGCCAAGTAAAGGTAAAAGCTGTGCATCGGGTTTAAACACGATCAGCTTCCCGCCTGCGGTAACCCAATTGGTGAGCATGGTTACCTCTCCCGGTGAAAGTGCCGTTTCACCCAGCACCACTATATCATAATTATTCAGCACCTGCGAAGTGACCAATGAAAGGTCCATAGCAAGGAATTCGTTCATTCCTTCAGCTTTCAACAACTCAACCGTGTAGCGGCTAAACGGGTTTGTGGCCGAACTGATGATCAATACAGGTCCGCCCGGCCCTTCATTAGCCGAAGCCGATGCGCTGGTGAATGAAAAACTGTTGTCGCTGGCCAGTGCATTTCCGGCCACATCTTTTGCACGCGGGTTGTTTGCTCCGCCCTTGATCCGTATCGTATAAACCGTATTGTATAAGAATGTACCTGTTGGTGTCAGCACAAACCCGTTTAATGTTTTTGAGAGCGTGAAAGGAACTGCATTATTACCTGCATCTTTTAATTCTATTGTTGATGTAGATAAGGTTGTGGTATCCATGTTTTCGTTAAACGTAACCGAGATGGTGCTTCCTAAACTTACACCTGTTGCGCTGGATGACGGTGTGGTAGAAAGAATGGTTGGCGGGGTAACATCGGCTGTAATTGTGGTATCAAACACCACATCCACCCAGTAATTACCCGATTGATAATTACTAAGCGGAAAAGCCGGTGTTGCGGTATAATCATACACACCGTTTGCGCCATCTTCCCCATTTGCCAGGCCGCGTAACGGTCCGTTCACTACCGCACCCGAAAAGAAAGGATTGGTGGCATTATAATATCCAGAAGGACTATGGTATGAAACCACGTAAGTTGTGTTTGCTGTTATGGCAACGGGCGCGGAAAGGTTGATCCGCTGCCAGCCCGAACCACTCCCGAGCGTTAAGGTTGCTGAACTTAATGAGGAACCCGCAGCCGTCCATAAATGACCGGTGAATGTTCCGTTGCCCGAACTTCCTTTATAAAAACGGATGGCAGAAATATAACCGTTAACCGTGCTTCTGAATTTCATTCCAAGTTCAATGCCTGTTCCGTTATCCCTGTTATCAATACTGGCCGGAACCGATGAGGATGCAAACAAAGTACATGGACAAGGCTGTGCTTCCACCACCACATTGGTAGCTGCACTTGCAGCACTTAAATTACCCCAATCATCAACTGCACGTGTTTTTAAAGCAACAGTTCCCACCACAGAAGGGGTCCAGTTGTATGTCCAGCTTGTGGTTCCGGTGGCGCGTGCCCATGTGGTACCGCCATCTACCGAAATATCCACAGCGGCCACAACTCCGGCATCTGTTGCCGAACCTGTTATTACAACCACACTATTCACAACCACGCTATCGGTATTAGCCGGTGAAGTAATCGTGGAAACCGGGGCTGTCAGATCGCCCGTTGAAGCAGCGGCCATTAAAGATGATTGCAAAGTGGCCGGCTGAACGCCCATTTCGGCAAACAGGTTTATCGTGGCTTGTTGCATGCTTGGATCGGGCGCGGCATTTCCCCTGTCGTGTATGCTGTCGAGGCCCCACATCCACTGCACGGTTCCCGCACCAAATACCAATGCACCGCTTGGGTGCCGGTACAGCGATAAATGATGGGTGTGGTTATTCAACGTAGTGCTTGATAAATGGATGCGGCTTGCAGGATAGGCTGATGCATACTGGGCTTGTTCCCAGTCCCACTCATAACCCAGGGTACCGTTTAAAAAAGTGGCTGTTTGGTTTGTTCCCAATGCAGCTACCCCTGTATTGCGCCAGAACCGTAAATTCTTATAGGTATCAGGAACGGTCATCGATCCTGTTGTTCCATCCCAGCTGATCTGCCCGCTTAATGAATTTTCGCTGCTACAACCGTCCGCCAATGGAAAAGCACATCCGTCCCTCCACGAGCCCGTCCATATGGTGCTTTGCGGATCACATTTTGTTCCGCAGGTATTTTCTCCCAGTGTTCCTTCTTTATAACACACCATGGTGCGGTTGTTGTTTTCCCAGCGGGTTTTCCAGTATACTTCATTGCCGGAAAAAAATCCCAGGTGTACCCCGGCATTCCTTGCATTTTCGAAACGTGCCCTTTCTGCTGCCGACCAATATTCATCGTGCCCGACCGATAACAACACCTTATGTTTTGCAGGTGTGATATTCACCATGCTCCTGTCCATATCCAGGTCGGTTGTATAGGTGATATCATACCCGTTGCGTTCCATGAACCGGATCATCGGGTATTCAGAGTTCATAAACCAGTCTTCTTCAGCACCACCACCTCCGCCACCTCCGCGGGTATAAAAAGGCCGGTCGTAACTCACCTTTGTGGCATGCACAAATCCAGGAACCGTGATGCCCGAATTGTTTACATAAAGGCTGTTACCTCCGTAACCATTATAAGCCTGCCACGTGGCATCAGACGTTTTAAATAAGACCGCTGAAGCAGAGGCATCATCGCGCACAATAAATGCAATATGACTTGCCCCGTTGTTATCTGTGCGGGTAAGCTTTGCCAGGTAAATTCCGGATACGGCATTTGCAGGAACAGCCCAATACCCGGATACCGCCCAATTGCTGCATTCGGTAAGTCCGGTTGCCGTGTCATACAAATCAGCGGGTTGAGACTGCGGCAGTGCTGCCGTTATTACACCATTGCCTTTAAACCGCGCTCCGTGGCCCTGGTAATACCCGATGCGATAAATAGCAATGGTATAGGCAGAAGCCGTGGTTTTGATCATAAACTTAATGGTATCGCCTTTA
>JAZKGM010000089.1:6601-8622 GCA_040385895.1 Bacteroidota bacterium | reverse complement strand
AACGGTCGACAGACAAAAAGAACTGGGAAAACAAAAATGCAGTGGCAGCTACCGGGAATTCTTCTGTACCGGTAAGTTACACCACAACCGATGAGGTAAGCACAATAAAAGGCAACCTTTATTACCGACTTATCCAGTATGATCTAAACGGAGACATGTATACCAGTAAAGTTGTTCAGCTCGACCTGGACGATGACTTAAAAACAACAATTCACGTTTATCCGAATCCCGCAACAACACAATTAAATGTAGAGGGGTTACAGTCTGAAGGAAAACTTTACAACAGTACCGGTGCAGAAATACAGGTGGTTTCCAATGGCTGCTTAAACGTTGATCATTTACCTGCAGGAATGTATTACATCCGCTCGGCTAACCAAACGATTAAATTTATTAAGGAATAATATTGATTGATGAAACCAGGGCAAGATAATTTTAATATAAGGGCCGCTACATTTAACGATGCAGCGGCTCTTGCCGCAATAGGGGCAACTACTTTCTACCACACATTCAGGCCATATAACACAGAAGAGGATATGCAGGGCTATCTGTTAAAGTCATATAACCTCAAACTAATCGAGGCAAATCTTCGTGACTCAAAAATTCATTATTTTTTATGCGAGGAAGGGGAATTATGTGTTGGCTATATAAAGCTGCTTGAAGGCACTGCCTATGACGGCATTGATGAGAATGCCATTGAACTTGAAAAGATCTATGTGATGCATCCTTATTTTGGTACCAATGCAGGTAAAATGCTTATGCAAAAAGCGATTGACGTTGCCCTGGAAAGAGGCTTTACAGCCCTGTTCCTTGGCGTATGGCAGGAAAACAAACGCGCTGTTTCATTTTATCATAAAAACGGGTTCAATACTGTTACAACCCGGCAGTTTAAACTGGGAGAAACCATCTGCGATGATTTTATCATGATGAAAAAACTATAATTCTCCCTCGAGCATCATCAGCTTTATTTTTAAAACAGCCGCAACGGTTAAGCTATCCGTAACCTTTCCCGCCTTTACCATTGCATACAATGTCTCAAAATGAATTTTACGCTGTTGCAGTTCTTCATTTTCTTCTGGATGCGGCTTATGATAGATGAGATTTTTAGCGAGGTATAAAAAGGCCACTTCATCGCTTGCCGAATTGCTGAGCTGCATGTGCTGGATCAATAACCAGTCGCTTGCTTCAATGCCCGTTTCTTCCATCAATTCACGCTTCGCAGATATTAAAGGGTCTTCTCCCACTGGTCCGCCCCCTTCCGGAATTTCCCATGTATATTCATTCATAGGAAAACGGTATTGGCCAACGATCCATGTATCATTGTTTTCATCAAGTGCTACAATGCCCAGCGCATAGTTCTTAAAATGCACCGTTCCATAAATCCCCTGATTGCCTGCCGGATTAACTACATCGTGATGCGTAACTGTTATCCAGGGTGTTTCATAAACATCCTTTTTGCTGGTTATTTTCCAGGGATTTTCTTCCAATGACCTCATTTTGTTAATGCTCTTTTATAAACTTCCAGGCAGCGTTTACGCGCAAAATCATGATCCACTATAGGTTCCATATATTGATCAGTACCAAATTCCGGTACCCAATGTTTAATGTATTTGCATTCTTTATCGAACTTCCGGGCCTGCAGTGTTGGATTAAAGACCCTGAAATATGGTGCAGCATCCGTTCCGCAGCCTGCCGCCCATTGCCAGCCTCCGTTGTTTGCACTTAAATCGTAATCCAGCAATTTTTTTGCAAAATAAGCTTCACCCCAACGCCAGTCTATCAATAAATGTTTGGCTAAAAAACTTGCCGCAACCATACGCACCCTGTTGTGCATAAAGCCGGTTTGATTCAATTCACGCATGCCGGCATCAACAAGCGGGTAACCTGTTTTTCCTTCACACCATTTTTTAAACTGGAGTTCATCGTTGAGCCAGTTTATTTTATCGTACTCTTTACGGAATGAATACGTGGCCACATGCGGAAATTGTGCAAGAATAGCCATATAAAAATCGCGCCAGATCAAC
>JAZKGM010000089.1:0-6591 GCA_040385895.1 Bacteroidota bacterium | reverse complement strand
CATTGAGCTGTTTTGCTTTAGCAGCCTTTTGCCTGATGCTTATCGTTCCAAACCTGAAATGAATGCCCAGCCTTGATGTTCCGTGAATGGAAGGAATGTCACGCGTCTTGTCGTAATTTTTAATAAGCACCTGGTTTACCTGTTGCGAAGGAAAATCTTCGGTTGTTTTTTCGAAACCCAGGTCCTGCAAAGTGATCTGTTTTGATCTTTTATTGACCTGGTAAAGGTTTTTAAGGTATTTTTTGATAGGATATGGCTTAATGAAAAAATCATTCAACTTCGCCTTCCACTTTTTACTGTATGGCGTAAAAACGGTGTAAGGAGTCCCATCCTCTTTAAGAACTTCAGTGTGATCAAAAACACATTGATCCTTGTAAGTATGAAAACCTACATTTTTGACCTCCAGCAGGCCTTTTACCAGCCCATCCCGCTTTTTTGCATAGGGTTCATAATCGGTATTAGCAAATACGTTGCAGATTTTATATTGCTGAAGTAATTGAACCCAGGCTTGTTGGGGCGTATCATGCAGCACGATCAGATCACTTCCATGTTCGCACAGTTCTTCTTTAAGCTGGTCAATGCACTGGTGAATAAAATCAACACGCTTGTCATACCTGTCTTCCAGGTCATTTAAAATATGGGTATCGAATATGAACACCGGCAGCACCGGTAAACCGCTTTTTAAAGCATGGTATAAGCCTGCATTATCTGTTAAACGAAGATCTCTGCGAAACCAGAATATGGCTATTTCTTCTTTGTTCATGAATACAAGTACGTCTAATCATAACAGGGATACAAATTTATTATGGCAAGAAGTAATGCGGGCCGCGATAAGGTATGTCGGCTCCCCGGATCAGCTATTCCTGATCTTTTTCTCGATCGCGCTTGTGCTGAACCCATCGATAAAGTCTATCGTAATCACATCCCCTCCTTTGGCCTTTACAATATCATAGCCTACTATGTTTTCAGGTTTATAGTCGCTTCCTTTTACAAGCACATCAGGCTGAAGCGCATCAATTAATTCGTAAGGGGTTTGTTCATCAAACAGGATAACGGCATCAACACATTGCAGTGAGGCAAGGATCTGAAGACGCGATTGTTCATCCTGTATCGGGCGTTGCGGACCTTTTAGCCGGCTTACCGATGTATCGGTATTTACTCCTATAATAAGCTTATCTCCCGTATCTGCGGCCTTAGCAAGGTAATCTACATGTCCGCGATGAAGCAGGTCAAAGCATCCATTCGTAAACACCACTTTATCGCCATCTTTCTGCCAGGTTTCCACCTGTTTTTCCAGTGCAGAAACATTTGTAAATATTTTATTCTGTATAGATTGATGGTGCGCCATTATTTACTGATCGCCTCTGCAGCGTTATTATTACGTGTTTTGAATAGAACGATCAGGCTGCTGATACCGCCCACGATAAAGAACATGATCATTTGCGTGCCATGAACTACCGTGGCGTATGCAATGCCATCATCTTTGGCCACACCAAAAAGGAGCAGGCCCTGCATAATAGCAAAATGATACGTTCCCGCCCCGGCACCCGGGGCCGGAATAACCACTCCAATGGTTCCCAATGCAAACACCGTTAAACACTGGGCAAGATCAAGGTGTTTGGTTGCTTCCAGGCCAAAAAGGCACACATACATCATTAAAATATAACAGATCCAGATGGCTATAGACAACGCAATGAACAAAACCGGTGATTTTACTTCTTTTACGCTGCGGAAACCCTGCAGAAAACCCTCGAGCAACGAAATGATCTTTTGATAGACCGGCAAACCGATCAGTTTCTTTCTCAACAGAAAAAACAAGCCTACAAGCAAAACAACACTGGCCAGTAATGTGTATTTGAGGCTGCCTCCTGTACCCGATCCGCTGCTGATATTTTTTTCGATATAGTTGAATATCACATCGAACTGTAAAGCGATAACCAGTGCAAAGATCAACCCGGTCATTACAATATCAAGCAAGCGTTCAACGATCACCGTTCCAAGGCTTTTTTCAACCGGGATCTGATCGGTTTTATACAAGGCCGCACACCTTGATATTTCGCCTCCCCGTGGAATAAAATAATTCATGAAATAACCGATAAGCACGGCATACAAACTGTTTGTAATGCTTACTTTATAATTCATGGTGCTGTAAAGCATGGTTGCCCTGTATGCCCTGATCCAGTGACTTAACAGTGAAAATGCGAGTCCTAAGGCGATCCAGTTATAATTAACGCTGCTAAAAATAGCAGACATCTTACTCCATTCGATCCCATTAAATACGAAATATAAAAAAGCAATGCCGATGCCGAAGATTGCAGTGTATTGAATTACTTTTTTTGCGAGTGGGCTCAAACTGCTAGTTTATTATTATGGTCGGGATAGATGGCAATAGGCGCGTGCTTTTTGGCCTCTTCAAACTCCATTGATGCGTATGAAATAATGATGAGGTGATCGCCAACAAAACCTTTTCGGGCAGCCGGTCCGTTCAAACAAATAACCCCGCTGTTTCGTTCCCCTTTAATAATGTAGGTTTCAAGCCGTTCGCCATTGTTAACGTTCACTACCTGAACTTTTTCATTCTCGATCATGTTTGCGGCTTCCAATAAAGCCTCGTCAACAGTAATGCTGCCCACGTAATGTAACTCTGTTTGAGTAAGCTTAGCGCGGTGGATCTTAGATTTTAATACTTCTATGTGCATAAAAAACGCTGCAAAGCTAAGCTATTTTTTGAAAAGCAGACAACCAGGAATGTTATAAGGGAATACAACTGCCCTTTCCCTGTATTTAAGGGTGGGTGATCAATATACGCTGGACTGAATGAGCAGGTAAGCGATCAGTACAAACACCAGGGTGATCAATAAGATAAAGCTGCCCATTACAATTCCCGCCCAGCCCATACCTTTGCCATCATTTTCAGAAACACTTACTATGCCGAGTATTAAAGCAAGCGCACCCAGTACCGGAGCTGAAAATAAAAGCACAACACCCAACATGTTAGAGCTTATAAAAACCAACGACAATAATGCAAAAATGCTGAGTATGCCTAACGTAAGTGATATATAACCCAGCACTCCACCGTCACCCTCTTGTGCTTTATTGGGTTTGATTTGAGGAGCCGCACGCTCTTCCGGTGAGAGTTGCTCAATACTAAAAGGGAGGATTTCTTTTATTATTGACGCGCTTAATAATGGCTTTTTACTTTTTTTTGCTGTTGTTCCCGGCTCTCCCACGTTAGGACCGGTACTAACCATAACAGAATCAGCATAAGGAAGCGCTTTAATGATTGCATGATCCTGTTTTTTATCAGGCCTGGTGGTTTCCTTTTTAGCAATGTTTTTATCGGCCCGAACCTTCTGGCGGAACGAGAATTGCCTTTGCGAGCAGGCGCCCAACAACACAATGCTTAAAAAAACAAAAAAGAGTCTATTCATACCAGCAATTTAACAGTGTTTTATGAATAACAACACTTTAACAACTAAGGTTTTACTTCAAACAACTCTTCTTTAGCAACACGCTTAACCTTTGTTTTGTTTTTTAGTGTGCGGCTTATTGCACTAAAAGGAGCCGAAACGATCTCCTCCCCTTCTTTTAAGCCCTCCAACACCTGGATCACTTTATCGTTCTGGATGCCTGTTTTTACCTTGCGCATATTCACAACATCATCAATCACCACAAATACGATCTCTATGTCATCTTTTGTGTTTTTGGTTGTTGATGCACCGTACTTCGATTTATAATTCTTGGCAGATGTGCTGCTGTCGATTTCTGATGCACCGCGCATGGTAACGGCTTCTATGGGAATAGCAATGGCATGATCTGCCGTTTGCGTTTGTATATCAACAGAAGCCGACATGCCTGGCCTGAAAACACTGCGTTTACTTCCATACAGGGCCGTGAGATCGGCATAAGAAGAACGGAGTATCCTTATTTTTACCACAAAATTAGTCACCTGGTCGCTGGTGGTTTGTGCTGTTGTTGTAGCCGAATTGGCAATTTCGGTAACAATACCTTTAAATTTTCGTGTACCGTATGCATCAACTTCAACCATTGCCGTATCACCGGTACCAACTTTCACAATATCGTTTTCGTTCACATCAACGCTAACTTCCATGTCGTTCAGGTTCGCAATCCGCATCATTTCCGTTCCTGCCATTTGTGATGTTCCAACCACGCGTTCACCTTTTTCAACGCCCAGCTTTGAAACCACTCCATTAACAGGAGCAAAGATCTCGGTACGCGTTAAGTTCTTCTTGGCTTCTTTAAGACTGGCCTCCTGGCTTTGAACGGTATATTGTGCGCCAAGTATGGTTTGTTTTGATGCTTCTACTTCCGCTTTTCCACTCACATAGGTTGAGGTAATGGTTTCAAACTCTGCATCGCTTAATAATTTTTCATCATGTAACCTGGTATTCCGCTGGTATTGCTTTTGCAATTCATTCAGCTTGGCATCGGCCTGTAACAAACGCGCTTTTGAATTAGCCAGGTTCGCTTTTGAATTATTGAGGGCTGCTTCTGTTCTGTCTAATGCCGATTGGTACAGCTCCGGATCGATACGCGCCAGCAACTGGCCTGCCTTCACCGAATCGCCTTCTTTTATATACAATTCACGTATCTCACCCGAAACATCGCTGCTTATTTTTATTTCTACTTCAGGCTGGATCTTTCCGTTTGCCGAAACACTTTCTGTAATGTTCTGAACCAAGGCTTTAGTAACAGCCACCTTGGTTGCTTCTTCACTTCCGATCCATCCTGCGCTTTTTCCAATAACCACAATAATCAATAAAACAACCACCAAAAGCCCCAAGGTAATCAGCATCTTATTACTGCGCTTCTTTTGTTTTTCAATCTTTGTCATAGTGCTTAATAAAGTGGTTTCCCTAAATAAAAATCAATTACTTTTCTTCTGAACAACAGCTCATATTTTGCCTGCAGCATGGTAGTCTCTGCCTGCAAAAATAAATTTTTGGACACAATAAGATCAGCTGCATTCAGCGCACCTAAATTAAACTGGCTTTCAGCGAGGGCCAGCGCTTCTTTATTCGCTTCATAATTATCATTGCTTGCATCATACCTTTTCCGGGTTGACTTAAAATCAAGATAAGCCTGGTTGATATTTTTATACAGATCAAGTTCTGCCTGTTTCTGGTTAAGGTCGCTCGAAGTCTGGTTAATGCGCTGTTTCTGCACATTTGTATTGGCCTGCCAGTTATTAAAAATAGGAACGCTCAATGTAAAGCCAACAAACCTTCCCAGGTTTCTGTCAAACTGGTCGCCAAAGGGAACGGTTTCCATATTCCGATAGCTTGTAAACAAAGTATAAACCGGTATCCCGGTACTGTCAATACCTATTTGTTGGGGAGTTACCGATGCTGCCCCTAACCCGCGCTGACTTTGCGTGGTGTAAAAAGAGTTTAATCCGGCATTTAACGTAAGCTTAGGACTTCTGGCGCCTAATGCCATATTATAATTCATCCGTGCAGCCTCACTTCTTCTTTTTGCGGCCATCACTTCCGGGCTTTTACCAACAAACTCCTGGTAGATCTCATCTGCGCTCTGCGCTACATTTTCCACCACCAGCAAATTGCTGTCCGGCCTCATGATCTTATTATTGGTATCAGGCACCATGTTCATCAACTGCCATAACGTTAAATACGACTGGTCTAATTGTGTTTGCGAAAGCACCCGTTGAGATTCTTCATTGGCATATTGGGCTTTTACCTGTAAATATTTCACCCGGTTAACGCTGCCATATTCATAGAGTTTTTCCTGCCGGAGCACCTGCTGTTTTGTTGCGTTGGCCTGCTCTCCCCTTGCCTGAACTATTTCCGTGTTCAGCAAAACCTGCATGTAGGCATTCGCCACATTCAGTGCAAGGTTATTTTTTGCAGCAACCACATCCATTTCCACTGCCTTTGTATTGGCCTGCTGCAGGCGGATGTTATTGGTGTTCTGAAACCCGTTGAACAGGTTCATCTGGGCATTCAACCCGAAATTATTGCTGCGAAAAGTAACATCGCGTTGCGTGGCGTTGGTTATCGGGTTAATGGCAAAACCTGTGTTATAATTATGTGTAACCTGCCCGTTAAGACTGGGCAAGATGGCCATCCTGCTTTGAAACCTGTCGGCTTCTGCACTATTTAAGTTTAGTTCCCTTTGCCGTACATTAATATTATTTTTCAAGGCAATATCAACACATTGTTGTAAAGAATAACGGCCTGGCACCTGGGCCTTGGCAGGAACAACCGCAATTGTTGATATTATCATTAATTTGCACCAAAATGCGAAAGCGCTTCGTTTCATTTAACCGTTTTGTTTTTTGGAATTGACAGCGGCAAAAGTAATGTATAAACACACAATACCTGCACTATTTCCGTTAATTACCCCTGCACTTACATGGAAGGTAAAAACAACAGATAAAGCCCTGTATTTGACTTTTGATGACGGGCCGCATCCTGTTATTACGCCCAAGGTTCTGGACATACTGGATCGGCATAAAGCGAAAGCAACTTTTTTTTGTGTGGGCGAAAATGTTAAAAAATTCCCCGCTGTGTTTGCCGAGATCACAAAACGCGGCCACCGTGTTGGAAATCA
>JAZKGM010000088.1:0-2940 GCA_040385895.1 Bacteroidota bacterium | reverse complement strand
GAGGTTGAGCGAAGCTCATATTGGCGAATAGATGTTAGAGCATAGAAGGATTTAACCAACAACTAACTTCTACTGACAACCAATTGACATATAACAAAACCATAAACTCCCAATCACTGCCTCAAGCTTATTAAGCTTTAGATTCAAATTTCTTTAGTTCAAATACGGTAATTTCAGGTAAGATACCAACCCGGCCCGGGTAACCTAAAAAGCCGAACCCACGGTTAACATACATCCTGGAACCATCCGCTTCGTATAAGCCTGCCCAGCGGGGGTAAACATATTTTGCCGGGCTCCAGCGGAATTTGCCAAACTCAAAGCCAAACTGCATGCCATGCGTATGCCCGCTGAAGGTTACATCAATATCCTTGTGTTTTTTGCTGATGATCTCATCAAAATGGCTTGGATCGTGAGACAATAGTAGTTTAACAGGAACATCCGGTAAACCGCTTTTTGCTTTGTCTATATCGCCTAAACGCTGGAAACGTCCTGTACTTCCCCAGTTTTCAACCCCGATGATCCCTATGCGCTGTCCGCCTTTATCCAATGTGATGCTTTCGTTGCGCAGCAGGTTCCAGCCCATATCGCCATGCAGCTTCGCCAGGTTCTCGAGGTTTCGTTTTTTATCTTCAGGGTCTTTCCATTGAATATAGTCTCCATAATCGTGGTTGCCAAATGTGCTGAACACACCCATGGGCGCTTTTATGTCCCTGAACATTTGTGCATAACGATACGCTTCTGTCGTTTCATTGTTCACCAGGTCACCGGTAAAGAACACCACATCGGCTTTTTCACCGATGGCCATATCAACCCCTTTTTTCACGGCATCTTCATCAAGCAAACTGCCTGTATGAATATCGCTGAGCTGCAGGATCCTTAATCCTTCAAAAGCATCGGGTAAGTTTTTTAAGTAAAGCGGTACACGGTGAATGCGGTAATCATATGCGCCTTTAAAAACGCCTTTGGTTAATAAAATAAGCGGAGCAGCAGCAGCAATGGTTCCTGTGGTGGCAATAAACTGGCTGCGGGTAAGTTTTGTTTTTTCGTATTCAACCGGCTCATGATGCTCAGGAATAGGTTGAAGTTTCGGGGCCGAATTGTATTTTAGCTTCACCCATGAAAATCCTCTTCTCAGGTCGTCAATAAAAACAAAGAGGCACAACACAAATTTGCTCACATACAGGATAAAAATGGTTGCTGCCACATACACGCGGTAAGCACCGTTTGTTTCCAGCGACAGAACGATGTAGCCAAGCAGGAATGCACTTACCAGTACCAGTGTAGTTCCCCAGTAAATGAGGCGGCCAACACGCGTCACTTTTTTACTTTTTTTTGCGAGCAATGTTTTTATGCCCTGCCATGCATATACATCGATCAGTATGATGATTGAAAGAAGGATAAGGGCCAGTCTTATTTTATATTCCTGCATGTGCTGTGTTTTAAAGTTTAATCTGCAATTTGCAAAAGTAAAGGTTTAAATGTTACATGATCTGTTTTCCTAACGCAAAAATTAATCTTGGCCTGCATGTGATCAATAAGCGGGATGATGGCTTCCATAACATAGAAACAGTATTTCTGCCCGTTGGTTTTAGCGATGTGCTTGAATGTGTAGAAAACAAAAACTACAGCAGGCAACAGAAGTGTGTTTTCGTTTCTCATGGTTTGGCGGTTTCGGGTAAGGCAAGCGATAACCTTGTTGTAAAAGCATACCACATGTTAGATGCCGCGTTTAACCTGCCACCGGTTTTGGTGCACTTAAACAAAATCATCCCGATGGGAGCGGGCCTGGGGGGGGGGAGCAGCGATGCGGCCTACATGATAAAATTACTGAATGGGTTATTTGAGTTGAAACTAGCCGTAGGTGAGATGGAAAATTATGCCGCAAAGCTGGGCAGCGATTGCGCGTTTTTCATCGCGAATAAACCGGCCTATCTTTTGGGTAAAGGCCATGAGCTTGAATCTTTTTTCATTAACCTGGCCGGTTATTACCTGGTGCTTGTAAACACAGGCGCACACAGCAATACCGCTTTAGCATATAAGCATGCGCAAAGACGCGACCTTTTCGACCGGAATAATAACCTTAAACACATCCTTCAAAAGCCGGTTTTAACATGGAAAGATACGTTGGTCAACGATTTTGAAGCATCGGTTTTTAAAAGTATTCCGGAGTTGTACAAGGTAAAAAAATGGCTGTATACGCAAGGTGCCGAATATGCATCGATGAGCGGCAGCGGAGCCAGCATGTTCGGGTTATTCAGTGAAAAGCCAAAGCTGAAGGGAACCTGGAAGGAGTTTGTGGTTTTTGAAGAACCGCTTAAAAGCAAAAACAGCGGATAATGTTAATTAGCCGCTGTTTTTTTATCAGGTGACCGGGTAAAAAATTAGTTCGTTACGTTTACTTTAACTGCCGCAGATTTTCCGTTTCCTGAGATGATAATGGTATAAAGACCCGTTGAAAGATCATGTGTATTTACAGGAACTATATTTGTTCCTGCGATGCACTTCTCTGTAAATACGCTTACTGATTTTCCGGTAATGTCATAAACAGCCACCTTCATTTGCGCTGCACTGTTTAAATGAAATTGCAGGTTGATCTGTGCCGATGCAGGGTTGGGATAAGCATTCACGTCTATATTGTTTTTCACAAGGTTTCACTATCCGTAGCCATATTAACCTCTCCTAAAAAATATTTAGAGCCGGTGCCAAGCCATGCATACGTTATTTCCGTTTGTTTGGCAGGGATTGGAATTGGAAGCGCGCTTACCGGAATAGGGATCCATACAGGTAGCGGGCTTTTTTTGCCTTCAAACTTAAACAAGGTATTGATCGTATTTTTAATACGAAGTGTGCCGGCATAGGTCGCCTTTGCCGTTTTCAAAGATCCCCAGGCATCACACACACTATTTATTTTAATGGAAATTGTGATCCTCACCGAATCGG
>JAZKGM010000087.1:0-13518 GCA_040385895.1 Bacteroidota bacterium | reverse complement strand
TACATGCACCAGGCAGCACATCAGCACCGGCACAATAAATAAAGAAGTAAACGGAAAGCAGTTTCGACTCCGCTCAACCGGGTATCCTCCCTTCCCGCTAATAGCCAACAGCCAACAGCGAATAGCCAATCCCCAATCCCCCATAACTAAATCAATATTCTTCATGGCCTTATGGATTAAGTGGTTTTTTAATGCCGTTGCGCGATTCCTGTATGGTCATGATCCCTTTCACCGTTTCTTTCTTGATGCGGATCAGTTTGCCTTCGCGGTCATATTCATAAAAAGAAGCAAAGTTGTTTTCATCCAGTATGGCCATTACTTTAAGCAGCACCGGGTGGTATACAAAGGTTTTCATGTTCGATTCATACGGGTGTATCCGCACATCATCAATGTAAGCCCTGTAGCGCCCGCTGTTCTCTGCCGAAACCATAATGTACTGGGCCCCGGCCGGGATGGTAAAGCTTCCTTCGATGCGCTGCCAGCCCTCTATAACAGGACCCGCTGCCTTGAAAACAATATTCTGCTGTGTTGCATAGTTTGCCAGTATTCTCACACGCAGGTAACAGCTGTCGAAGCTGCTCAGGTCGTAAGTAGAACCGGTCCGTCCTTTCACCCAGGCCGATACCAGGTATTTTTTTCCGGGCTCGGGTGAAAATATGGATTGAGTACCGCTTACATTCAGATCTGCGTATCCCGGATTGCTGATTGTAGTATCGAACTTCTGCACAACCGAGGTATCTGTATAATTATAGACTTTTCTGACACCACCTGGTGGTAAAAGCAGGCTTCTAATACCAGAATGCGCAAATGTAGAAGTGATCACTGGCGAATGATAGCTTAGTGAATCTTCATCAAGTGCAGGTAAGGAGTTTAAGGTGTCATTTTTTCCATTTGAAAAACTCCAATGGGGTTCGATGGGAGATCCACACCCGTTATTCAATAAAGTATATTCTTCAAAATTATCATTGGCAATATCCCTGGTTCTGGCATAAGAAGAAGATGCGGTTACAAAATTCTCCCCATAGCCATAGAGCTCAGCCGAACTGTTTCCAAGGGCATCATCAACTTCTATGGGTTGGGCCCGTCTGTTGATCCTCTTAATGGTTGATGCATTTACCCATCGCTTGAAGGAGGTGTTCTGGCTCATTGGGCCTGAGGGCACAAAGCTCCAGTACGCCCGGAAATCTTTGTAGGCTCCGTCTGTTCGTGTAAAGGTGGTATCCATAGCATACGCGTAAGTACGGTCTTCGATGAATGCCTTCTGTTGATAAAGCCCCCATAATCCTTTATTTCCTACCATGTAAGGATTGTTGAGTGCATTTAGTTGATAAATACAATAGGTAGAAGTCGAGTCAAGCTCTCTGCTAAGCTGGCGTAGGCTCCAGTTGTCAGAAAAGGTTTGTGCAGAAGCCTGTATCACCTTATCCCGGGAAAGAGAAAACGAACTACCGGATGCCGGGTCGCTGCTGGTCATTATTTCTCCCACCGATGGCATAAGCATATTTTTACGGCCTGACCGGATCACTTTTGCAAGACCTTTTCTTGGTATTGTAACTCCTTCAACAATATCTGCATCTGGCGTTAGAAAGAACCTACCATCACTGCTTATAAAGGTTATTTTATCACCACCTGTAACCGGAGTAATTGCGCTAACCCAGGCTTTGAATGCGGAAAATTCGTATCTAATTGCAACTTCATCACCAATCATAAACAACCCAGGCTGGTGTATAGTTGTAGTCTGGCCATATGATACAATCCTGACACTATCAGAAGCTCCAGCGTTCTCATACGCAGCCCCCATGCCATCATAAGCAAAATGTGCCGGATAACTAAAGTTATAGATCGGGTCGTCAAAGGTATTGCTGGTTTGGGTCAGCAGCACATTGCCGGTGGCTTTATCATACAGCAGGTTGCTGGTTTTAATAAGCGATCCTTCATCTTTTACCGTGGTGCTTTTTAAGATGCCATAACGTTGGATCACCTTGGTAACAGAAGCCGATTGCCTGCGGCTCATCGAATAATTGAACTTAGGCAATGGAATGGCCCAGATAACGGGAATAGGGGCAGGTATAGTGGGTGCCCAGTCAAATTTAATGTTTGCTTCCAGGCCTGCATTCCAGTCGCGCTGTTCATTTTCCCTCAGGTCCATGCTCATGTCTATTTCCTGGCCGATCAGCGTATCACTGATGCTGCCATCCCGGTTCAATACTTTTACCGTATTGCCATCCTGGTACTCATAGCGTACTTCAGAGATCAGCAATGATTCGTTCATGCCGTTCTGCATCTCGCTGTATATACCGGTGGCTTTAGGCTTGCCGTGCATGTCGTTCACAATAACGCTGTAGCCCTGGGAAGCCGCATAGTAATTTTTGGTCACTACCTTTAGCAGAGAGGTGATGAGGTTGCCTGTTGCACCTGTGCCCAGGCTTACCGATTCAAGCGCGGTGCGCAGCACCTTCACCGGGTGTTCGCGGGCGGTGTAAAATTCGTTCACGCTGTGCCCGGTACCTGTTCTGCTCACACCTTCTTTGGGTTTGTTGCGTACCGTCACCTTGCTATAGCCCACACCCGGTGAAGGATAAAGGCTTTCCCCGAAAGGTTCTTCCACGTAAAGCTCCATAGCGGGCAGGGTAGCATTGGTGGTCTTTTGTATCGTTTCGATCAGCTGCCGCATGGGGTTTTCCTCTCCGCCAATCATGGGTTCGTAGGCAGCCACCCCGCTGCTTATTTTTTCATACCCGGAGTATTGCTGATCTGTGGTGGTGTAATCATATTGCTGCGTGTAATTGCCGGTTTTATCAGCCTGGTCCATGGTAGCCCATGAATCGCTGAAGCTAAGCTCCTTTACCCGGCAGCCCCCGCCATATTTAAACATAAAAGGGCTTTCTATCCTGATCCACGATTTAGCAGGGACAAAACTTGAGGCAATGTTTTTTACCTTCAGCGACTGGTACTGTCCCCTGAACATATCCAGCGCTTCCCCCCAACTGTCGAACAGGCCCCGGAATGCATTCACTCCTGTTCCGTTAGGCTCAGAGCCGGGGTGCAGCACCTTCGACATATTGGCGGTTGCGAATTGCCAGGCGCATTTGCTGATCGGGTGTACATTGTCGTACTTATTGTATAGCAGGTCGCCCTGGTCAACCTGGTTCACCCGCACATAGGCGTATCCGGGATCGGTGCCGGTAAAGCCAACTTCCGAAATATCACACCAGCCCGAGATGTACTCCTGCTTATCCCTGATCCGGATAAGGAATTTAAAGAACAGCTTATTGCTGCCCATAAAGGCGAAGCACTGATTTCTGAGCTGGTCGGCCGTGGTAATGCCTTCGGGGGCTTTAAACACCAGGTAATCATAGATCCGGTCTGTTTCCTCTTTGTATAAACGGTCATTATTCCCGTCAATAGTGAACCGGGCCAGGCCATCCTTATCGGTAGCACCCACCAGCTGGATCATCTGCATGGCCTTGCGGTCCTGCACAAAAGCATAATCGTCCGATTCGTAGTTCACTTTGATCACCCCGCCCGAAGGCAGCTGCACCTCGTTCATATTCCAGGCGCTGGCATTCAGGTCTGCGCTGTCCTTACCCTGCGTTTGATCTACATAAGGGAAATCGCGGTTTGGCAGTAGCGGGTTGGTATTGGGTTTGTAATTGCCCCAGCGGTCGTATTCGGCCATGTTGTAGCCCGGGTTATAACCATAATTAAAAGAGTATGGGCTCATGGCGCCTTTACCGGAATGCCCGTATATAAAATAGAGTTTTTTAAGCGTGAGTTTTCCTTTCTGAACAGCCGGTGCAGATGTGCCATAATACTTATTGTTCGGCACACCGGGGCAAAGGCTGTAATCGTATTCGAATACCACCTTTTTAACAGGAGTGGCATTCACCCCGTTCAACAGGCGGTCGTTCAATGTGTACAGCGCGATCGTATCCAGTTTCATCAGTGTTTGCCCGTCATCTTTACCGCCATTTTCTCCCAGTACGCCTAAAGCATCATTGCGCGGACTTACTTTAAACTCGGCCACATGGGTCCTCGATTCAATGCTGTGTAAATACCAGATCTCTTTGGTGCCATACATGTAGTTGGCCTTGTCGTCTGTATCATCCGAAAGCAGGCCTTGCTGGTACTGCGCTTTAGAAGCTTCCACAGGCACCCGCCATTTATAGGCCGAGTTGTGCCGGGTGTAATGGAATACCACGTAATCGCCCAGGTCGCCTGCCGATGGTTTGCCATCCTGGTCGGCATCCACATAATTAGGTGAGAGCACGGCAGTGAGCAAGTAGGAGTGAGCAAAGCCCGGGGTTTCCACGCTGCTGAAAAAGTCATCGGCTCCTTTGATGTTATGGATGCTGTTATCGTACCCGTTATATTCCACCAGGCCTTTCTGCAGGTCTTTTGCATTGCCTGATACATTAAAGCTCACCTCACGCTGTACATTATTATAGGCCGGGATGGCATATACATAACGGCTCCCGTCAGGGTTGGTCTGGGTGATCTCACCGATGTGATGCCCCTTATCGTCCACAGGCCTGTTAATGGTTTGATAAGCCGATGTATTCAAACTAAATACTCCGGGTATATAGTTGCGCAGGGTAGGCATGCTGCCAAATGCCAGGGAAGCCTCACGGGCCGTGATGGTGCTGATGAGCTGTGAACGGGACTGCCGTACTTCCGTAGTCCTGTATTCGGTGAACGGGCTGTTGTCCTGGTTTTCTACAATAAGCGTGGGATTGATCTTGGCATAATACTTTAATCCCTGGCCATCCAGGTCGAGCCTGGCAGCTGCATCTCCGCGAAGCATATTGTAATAACCTGCATCGGCAGGCACTTTTTCTCCACCGGCCTGGAAGTAGTAGGGTTCATTCAGCTTATTCGTTTCATGGTGATCGAAAGAAAAATCATGAAGCATGTTACCATGGTCTTTGTCCCACATGCCGCTGCTTTCATCTGCACCGGTAGGCGTATAATTGAGGCCAAAGTGGAACGAAGTTGGCGCAAATCCTACCTCGGCCCCGGCAGTACCCCAGTTAGACGTGCTGCTATACACACCGGGATCGTAGTAGATGCCGAAATTTTTGCGATGTGCCCTGAACATGCCCCCGGTGCCTTGCCCGCTCACCGATAAGATATCGTAGCTGGAAGTAACGAGAGGCAGGTTCTTAATTTCAGGATTTAACGGGGCTTCGCGTTCGCGGCTGAAGTCCTGGAGGCTGCTCTGTTTGTCCCGGGATACACCTTCGGCATACATATAACCGTATGCCGCCCGCGATGCATTGCCATCTTTCAGCTCGGTAAGTGAATAAGTACCTCCTAAGCGGAAGTTCTGATGGGCGCCCCAAAATGATGTTCCGATCGTAATATTATAATTCTGCAGCCGCGTGGAAAAGGAATTGCTTAAGGTTGGTATGTCGCAAACAGGGCTGAATGTGATCGCTCTTTGAACGGGGAAATTAGTGCTTCCTGCTGATTTTTTTGTTGCTTCTCCTAAGCCAATTGAATTACGGGTGTATCCACCTGTAATTCTCAAACCACCTCTCGAACCCAGGCCCATGCCAACATTCCACGATGTTTTCTGGCTTTTGGTCGTTTTACTAAAACTTGCATCATACTCAAAGCCACCCTGGCCGCTGGCCGTGAAACCAATGTTTACCGGGCTACGCGGAATACGGAAGCTGGCCCCGAAGAATATGTTTAATCCGCGGTAATTGTTCTGGCTAATGCCCATGTTCACTGCAAGGGAGGTATAACCTTGCCCGGCAGTTGCTGTGGAGTCACCTTTGTTTTTGTTTGCTGCTGTTGTTTTTGAGTTTGTTCTTTGTTTTTTGGTAAGCCCCAGCAGTTCAAAGTTTGCCCCCGCATTCAGCCCCCAGGTTTCGTTGTTGCGGATGTGGGTTTCATATTTCACCTGGTCGCCTTTAAAATCATCGGGCAGCCCGCGCATGGCGCGGCTGATCACCCCTGCATTGATGTTCCATCCCAGCCCCGTCCAGCTGGCCTCCTGGTCCATGCCAATTCCTGAGTGGTAGGCGATGTTCATGGGGTAGCCACCCACATCCAGCAAAGGAATATTGTAATTGAAATCGCCCGAGAACAGGTCCACCATATCAGTGGTGCCTACCGGCTCGAAGCTTTCCATTTCAGGCTGCGAAGGTCCCCCGGTAAGGGCGTAACACAGGGTTGGAAAAGCGATCTCCGCCAACAGGTTAACAGCAAGAAACAGGGCTACAGGTTTTAAATAGTTACGGGTCATATTGGTTCGGTTCGTTTAATACAGGTTTATATCACTCGCTATCCAACATCCGCCATGTCTACGATCAGCAGTTTAGTGTTTCATCATCGGCATTTGCTCCAGCTTCTCTTTCTCAATTTTCATTTTCACCGTTCCTGTGCCCAATACCTTATCTTCATAGATCAGCACCAGGTCGTGTGCAAAGGAAACAGGCATTGTGGATCTCGGCTCAAAAGCAAGCACCAGGGTATTTACCGGTGCAAGGCCGTACGTTTGTTCCAGGTGGCAAAGGGAGCAGTCGAAGGTGTCATTGCCGCACCTCAGTTTAAAGTCGTTTGCCCCGTCCGTTAAAAAGTGGTTCACCCGTTCAAAATAACCATCCGGGCCGGTGTTGTTCTTTAAGGGTTGTGTTTCGTTATCCGCACTCAGGGTGAGGTTAAAATGAAGGGCTGTTTCAAGTTCCTGCCTGCGTTGTGCAAGCTGCTGTGGCGAAATATGGTCCGCTTTAAACTCCTGCGCCACCATGTAATCCACCGGGCGGTATTGCAGGGTAAAGATCACATCACTAAGGGTGCGTTTAACCTTTAACCCGTTGCTTTCATCTTCTATCCATTTCATGTATTCACCGGGAGCGAGGCTTTGTTTTCCGCAGCCGGATATGAGTTGAGACAGGATGAAAAGCTGCAGGATCAACTTCATAGGTCTTTGTGCTTTTTATTCATATAGCCGATCACTTCTTCTGTTACGTTCCGGTTTTCTTTTCCGTACATCACCGAACCGTTGCCACTGGCCCCGAAAATGATCTCCTGGCCCTGTTCTTTCCCATAATCCATCACATACTGGTTGATCTGTGCCCAGATCCGGGCATCGTATTTATCGGCCAGTTCTTCATAACGGGTTTTGGCCTGCTGTTCTAAATAAGCAAGCTCCTGCTGTTTAAGGCCAATGGTTTTTTTCAGGTCTTCGTTTTTTGCCTGCTCATAACGCATCAAAGCCATCTTCAGGTCAATGCGCAGGCTGTCCAGCCTTTCACTTTCTTTTCGGATCTCGGACTCCAGTTCGCCCTGCATTTGTTTTTTCATCACAAAGCCTTCATACACTTTGTAGGTTTCCACATACACGTATCCTTCCTTTTTCAGCAGCAGGTAACAGGCAATGACCAGGATGCCTGTCGTGTTCAATAAGATCAGCAGGGTAGTGAGGTTCTTTTTCATTTCACGCGTAACGGATCTATGTAAACAAAGTTGATCTTAAACACATCGCGCTCATTGTAAAGCTCAAAGCGATAGCGCTGTTTATGTTTAAGCGGAAGCTCTTTTTCAAAGTTCAGGTCGTACCAGTTTTCCTTGTCCATAACCTGCAACGCAACAGGCTTCCTGTTCACCGGGTTGCCGGCTTCATCAAACACCCGGTATGAAATAACAGCAGGGTATTTGCGTTCCGAATACTTGATTTTCAACAACCCTTTGGCATAATAGACCTGGTGTTCTGCAGAGGTACGGATATCAACATACGACTGATCTTTATATACATCTGCTTCCAGCACGCTGTCCTGGTTTAAGGTAAAGCTCCAGATGGGGGTAAGCCCGTAAGATGCTCCGGTATTCCCGATGGCTTCTACCTGCCAGGCATATTGTTTTCCATAAGTAAGAGCCGGGGCGCTGTATGGGTATTGCAGTGAAGTTTGAGGAATGTTCTTTTCATACACCAGCGGGCGGTTGCGAAGCAGCGCATCAGCAGGTTCCTGGTTTGGATATAATTCCACCAGTGTGAGGATATAGCTGGTTTGTGCAGCAGAGGATAGCGCACCGGGTGATAGCCAGGTGAGCAAAGGATTTTTTTCCTGTACGCTTTCTTTATTTCCGGGGTAAATAAGAACAGGGGGCACCAGGAGCGAAACAGCTACGGTAACGCATTGCTGCGTGATCACTTCATTGGTGACCGGGTTCAATACGTAAAGACAATATAAATACTCCCCGCCAGGAAATGAGCGTGACGAAAGATCGCTTTGCTGTACCTGCGGGTTAAAATAATTGAGGCTTGCCGTTTTAACCAGCAGCTCATTGAGCGAAGTAAATGAAGCTGATATGCTTAACGGTAACGAAAGGGCCTCTACCAATAAAATACTGTTGGTGCTTTGTATCGTTGCCCTTAATTTAATGTTTTCAGGAAGTGGCCCGGTGTGGCTAAGGTCTGCATTCCACAGGTCTTTTGAACCGAATGAAGCCTGCGATGCAGGTCTCGGTTGAAGCTGGATGCGCTGTGCATACAGGTTAGCGGAGAGTACAATGCATAACAATGCAATTACACGTTTCAGGAATAGGTTTTTGAACATACAGGTAAACAAATATTAAAAATAATCTAATATTTACAACCGTTTTGTTTACAACAGTTATCCTTTCTCATTTGTATTCCATAAAAATATACAGAATTGCTGCCTGCAAAACCGCTTTGATGTTGTTGCTTGCACTGCTGCTGAACACCCGTATAAATGCACAGCAGAAAATGGTGCAGTATTATGCACAGGAGCTTCCGGTATACCCGGTAAAAGCTGATCTGCTAAAAGGGTTGGTTGCCAACCGCACGGGTAAAATAACAACTGCTTTTATTCAGTATACCTTAGCTTCTGCCGGAGAGATTTACATTGATTCATTTACCCTAAAGCTGCAGCCTGGTATCTCAGATGTGCTCAGTGATTCTTCGGTACTAAACAAACGGGACCCTGTGCTTTTTGATTATTTGCTTCCAGGCAATTATACATTTATGATGCAGTTTGCTGCAAACGGAGACACCACCCGCACAGAAAAAAAAATTATTGTACCACCATATCGCTTTAAGCCTGAGAAGAAAGATAGCAATAGCATATGGATCTCTACGCAGCCTGCATTAACAAACCTCGAAGTGTATGCCTGCATAAAAGAGGCAACAAGCTCCAACAAAGGAGGCAAGACGGCAGGCTGTTTTTTTACTTCGGAAACCTTGCTTTCCAGGTCACAATTCAGGCAGGATACTTTAGCAACATACCTTTACGATCTGCGTGTATATCATAAGGGGATCTTTTTGGGCAGCACCGGTTTTAAACCATGGAAGGACTTAACGGGGCAAAGCATAGACGGAGGCGATAAGGAGCGCAGTAAAGCAAGTTCAAAGCTGGCTGAAAAGGTTCAGGTGAATGCTTCGGTTGGTGTAGAATATGGTTATACCAATGCCCGGTATGTAAACCAGCTTTCGGCCACGCAATACGTGCGTTTTTATTTTAAACCCACCATTACTGTGCTTGGTGTACCGCTAACGTTTAACAGCATGGTCACTACAGAAAACAACTTTAACTATCCTGTTAATTTTTTTCAGTTCGGTTTTGATGCCAATAAATTCCGCAGCGATTTTCAGAACAATGCGGTTAAAGACCAGCTCGAAACAGCGCACCGGCTTGAGCTGAATAAGGCAGAGCTGGGCGAGGTGAACAAGCTGTTAATGAAATATAAAAAACACGATCAGCCGGCACGTATCAGTATTCCTGATAGCCCGGATACATCACTGAAGCGCAGGCTGGGCAGGCAAAGAAAAGAACAGAAGATGCAGGAGCTCGAGCTGAAAGTGCAGGGATTAGAAACCCGGAAGCAGGTACTGGAATACCAGCGCTATAAAGACTCGGTGTACCTCAACGCCAGGAAATGGAACGAACCTGACCTGGATACTGTGCAGCGTTTTATAAAAAAGCAGCGGTACAAGAACCTCACCAAAACCCTGCTGGCCATCCGATCGTTCAATATTGGTTTATGCACGCCTCATTATTCCGATCTCACCTTATCACAGGTTCCATTGCAGGGCATCCATGCCGATCTTAAATTCAATAAATGGTTTGTATCAGCCACTGCCGGCAACCGCATCACTTTTCAGCCAACGCTTGGCTTACGGGCATTGCTTCAGCCCTCGTTTGAAAACAAAACCTATGCAGGAAAGCTTGGCATAAGCAACAGGCGAACGCGCACCTCGGTGCATGTAGCATACTTTTATTTTGAGAACAAGGCCGACAGTTTTAACCGCTCACCGCAGCAAAATACCATCCTCTCCGCAGGTATAGAGAACCACTTTTTGCCCTGGCTGCTCTTTACAGGGGAGCTGGCTAAGTCATTTTATCAAAGCAATAGAAATGATCCTTTCAGGGGTGAACGGTACAGCATGGCAAATTCATTTGCCAAAGCGTATGGCAATGTCAGCTTTAACACATCACTTACGATTAATGCAACCAAAACCACCGACCTGTCAGCAACACTTAAACGGATAGGCAACGGGTATTATACTTTAGGCATTCCGTTCCTGCGTAATGATTACATGGAATACACCTTCGGGTGGAAGCAATTTTATTGGCTCAGGCAGTTCGAAACAGAGGTCACGTATATGCGGAACCGAGATAACCTGGAAGGCAACAAAACAAATACCACCATTTTAACAGGGTATGGCGCATCGCTTAAAACACATTTCCGCACCCGTCCTAACCTGTTGGTATTGTATAAACCATTTAACACTTCGTTTTCTTTTGAAGAAAATCTTTTGAACCCTGTTAACACACAACCCAGTATCATCACCCAGCAGTTTTACCTGTTTCATGCTACTGTATTTTATACCCAAAAAGTTAAGCAGGCAGGTTTATTAAATACCGGTTTAAGCTATAACCGCAGCAATAATCACAATTCTTTAGGCAATATCTATAGGCTCGAAACCGTAAGCGCCAATATCAGCTTAAGCGATAAGCAGGGCAGGCAGCTTGCATACGTGGTGTCGTTGTATCAGTCTACCATACGTTCAAACAATTCCATGCTGCATGATGCATCCTGCAGTGCAGGACTTTTTAAAAATAAAGTAAGGGCAACTGCCGGGGCCGTAGGCCAGTGGATTAATGATGGCCGCCAGCGCGTGGGACCTTATGGCCAGGTAGCTTATGTGCTAAAGACTTTTACGATCTCCTGCCGCCTCAGTTCAAATTACCTCAAAGGTAATTGGTTTGTAAACAACCCTGCTTTTGAGCATGCTGTAAATGTGTTCCTTGAATGGAGGTTGTAGTTGTTTGGATAAAACCGGCAATGTCTCAGGTGAACCTGGACACCATGACACGCTGAGAGCGGGAAGGAAGAAAAAACAACCCGCAGCCATCTTAACAAAATGTATTCATAAATACCGCCACTTCAAGCAGAGTAGACAATAAAGAAAAACAACCTGGTAATGTGCTATCCCAGATGGTTTAACAGTTAAACACATCCACCAGCCTTAACAGGTCAGGGTTGAGGTGTTTGGTTTTATTAATGGCATCATCAAAGCTGGTAAACACGATCATGTTGTGTTTGATGCCCGCCATTTTATTGGTTTCACCGCGAAGAAGCGCCTCCACTGCAGCATTACCAAGGCGAGATGCCAGCACACGGTCGTAGGCGGTAGGGGAGCCGCCACGCTGAATATGCCCAAGTATCGTAACCCGCGCTTCAAATTTCGGGTCCATCTCTTTCAGCTTGGCCACTATTTCAAGCGCTCCGCCATGCTCTTCGCCTTCGGCCACTACTACAATACTGAATGCTTTTTTACTGGGGTTGTTGCCCATAAAAAGGTCAAGCATTTTATGCCAGTCTTCGGATGATTCCGGGATCAGGATGCTTTCTGCACCACCCGCAATGCCAGCAGCAAGCGCAATAAACCCGGCATGCCGGCCCATCACTTCAATAAAAAAAACTCGGTCGTGCGAATCTGCCGTATCGCGGATCTTATCAATGGCTTCCACAGCGGTGTTCACGGCTGTATCAAACCCGATGGTGTAATCGGTTCCGTACAGGTCGTTATCAATGGTGCCCGGTGCACCTATACAGGGAATGCCGTATTCTTCATAAAATGTTTTGGCACCCGTAAACGACCCGTTCCCTCCGATGCAGATCATGCCCTCAATGCCTTGTAACATTAAATGATCATATGCTTTTTTGCGCCCTTCGGTGGTCATAAAACCCTTGCTGCGGGCTGTTTTCAATATAGTGCCCCCGCGCTGAACAATGTTGCTTACCGAGCGGGAGTTCAGCTCAATAAAATCATTGTTGATCATTCCTTCAAAACCGCGAACAGACCCGATCACCTCCACACCATGAAACATTGCGGTACGAACGGCAGCACGCACGCAGGCATTCATTCCGGGAGAGTCGCCACCCGAGGTAAAGATCACAATTTTCTTCATGGCATAAAAGTAAACAGCTAACTATAAATACCCAAATATTTGTATGCACAATTCATGGGAGGTAACTGTTGACCTGCTTATACGTAATAAGCAGCAAGAAGCAACCACAACGTACACAAAGTACGACTTATCCCGCCTTAGCGGGGAAAGGACACAGCGGACTTTACGTAAACCGTAATGCGCAAATCGTAAAATACATTGCCGCGCTTCTCCCGATAGCTCGGGATTCGCTCGCATACCTTAAATCGTAATCCTGGCTATTAACCATGATCTATGAACTTTCCTCCCTCCGCATTATTGTCACTCCCCACTTACATCACTTATTCTCTATGAGCTTCCTTTTAAAAGCCCCAGCAATTGCTCCACCATGCTTTTAGAGCCCATGTAAACAGGAACACGCTGGTGAAGTGCATCAGGTACAATATCAAGCACCCTTTCTTTTCCGGTATGGGCTATGCCCCCTGCCTGCTCCACGATAAAAGCCATTGGGTTGCATTCATACAGCAGGCGTAATTTTCCGTTGGGCGATTTGGCAGTTGCCGGGTAAATAAAAATGCCGCCTTTTAATAAGTTCCGGTGAAAATCGGCCACCATGCTGCCAATGTAACGGGCGCTGTATGGGCGGTTACTTGCCTTATCGGCTTGCTGGCACCAGGTAATGTATTCTTTCACACCATCGGGTGCGCTTAAAATATTGCCCTCGTTGTAGCTGTATGTTTTTCCCATAGCAGGAATTTTCATATCGGGATGCGAAAGGCAGAACTCGCCAATGCCCGGGTCTAAGGTAAACCCGTTAACGCCTTTACCTGTTGTATAAACAAGCATGGTGCTGGTTCCGTATATCACGTACCCGGCTGCCAACATCTGGTTGCCCGGTTGAAAAAAGTCGTCTGTGGTTGGTTTTGAACCTACAGGGGTAACCCGTTGAAAAATGCTGAAGATGGTTCCGATGGAAACATTCACATCAATATTGCTCGATCCGTCAAGCGGGTCCATGGCCACTACGTATTTCGCATTTTTGCTCACAGGCGAATCAATGTAGATCATCTCATCGTTCTCTTCCGAAGCAATG
>JAZKGM010000086.1:0-6831 GCA_040385895.1 Bacteroidota bacterium | reverse complement strand
TATAATAACAAGATCAACGCAAAAAATAAAATCCAGGTGGGAACAAAATATGCCCTTTTCCATCACACGATCGACCAAAGTAATTTACTGCCTGATGCTTCTTCGCGGTTTACACTGGTCGACCTTAATGCACAAATAAGCACCCTCAATAATTTTGTAAGCTGGAAACACCGGTTCAACAACAATTTCTCGTTTGTGGCAGGCGTGCATAACATGAATGTGCTGTATAACAACAAAAGCACCATTGAACCGAGGATTGCACTAAAATGGCAGGCAAACAGCAGCAACGCTTTTACTGCTGGCTATGGAAAACACAGTGCCATGGAAAGCGTTCATAATTATTTTGCAAGAGTTCCGCAACCCGATGGGAGCATAAGCGAACCCAACAAAGACCTGGGCCTGCTAAAAGCCGATCATATCGTGATCGGTTACGAAAAACGATTCACCAGGAACCTCACTGCCAAAGTGGAGCTCTACTATCAGCACCTGTACAACCTGCCGGTTGAAAACAACGACACCAGCTATTATGCCACCATCAATGAAGGGTTGGAGTTTAAGTACACCGACCTTGTTAATAAGGGCACAGGCAAAAACTATGGCATTGAATTAACCGTTGAGCGCTCTTTTAACAACAACTACTATTACCTGGTGAATGCATCGTTGTACGAATCAAAATACAAATCGCTGGAAGGCATTGAGCGGAATACACTATTTAACGGAAACTACCTGGTCAATATCCTCTTCGGAAAAGAGTTTGTGAAACTGGGTAAAAAGAAGAACCAGACGTTGGGCATCAACACCAAAGTGTTTTTTGGCGGAGGTCGTAAAATTATCCCGCTGCTGAGAGACGGACAGGGCAATCTTGCGGTTGACCCGGCCACCAACAGCTATTGGGATTACAAAAAGGCATATAACAATAAAATAGACGACATATACCAGGTTACTTTATCATTCAGCTATAAGTTCAACAGGCCAAAAGCCACCCACGAGATCTTTCTGAACATTGATAACCTTACAGATAACAGGGGTAAGATCTCCGAATATTATGATGCAGACGAGCCCAACAAAACAGGCCATTTAACCCAGTTCGGCATTTTTCCCAATTTGTTGTACCGCATCTATTTTTAACTGAATTCTATCGGGATGTTGTAAATAGTGTTGACGCTTTTATATAAGAATTGAGGAAGTGCCACAGATTAAACAGATTTAAGCTAAAAAGTTGCAAAGCAACTTGCCTTACATCCAATCAATGATCAGGTAAGCGCTTAACTGAACGCTGTATCTGTGAAATCTGTGGCGTTTCTTATAAACACCGGTCTACAACATAACCAATTCTATTTAACAAATCAGCACGCACTTTCGGATGGCACGTACGGTACTACTTATACTAAAAATTGTTTCCGCTGTTATCCGAAAGCTGCTGTAATTATTGGCTGTAGTTCTCTTCTAACTGATTTTTACATGGCCGGTGTTTTCATCCCCGAAAAATAACTTATGTTCGCTATTCTTATTATGGAATAGTATGAAAAAAATAACAATCATAACCCTGAGCTTACTGGTTTCATTTTGCGCCTTTGCCAAAAAGAAAAAACCGGGAGATGCGCCTAAGCCCAAATCGGCCATCAACGAAAAAATAAAAAACTGCAAAAAACAGGAAGGCCTGTTCACCCTTTACCAGGATACAGCAAACGGTGCCATGTACATGCTGGTGAAAAAGGACCAGATCAACCAATCGTTCATTTACTTCAGCTATACAGAAAACGGTGTGGTTGCTGCCGGTCATTTCCGCGGCAGTTTCCGTGATAACATGGTGTTTAACATCAAACGTTATTTCGACCGGGTTGAGTTTGTGGAACAGAACACCGGCTTTTATTTCGACAGCACCAATGCCATCAGCAAGGCGGCAAGCGCCAATATCAGCAATTCCATCCTGGTGAGCCAGAAAATTGTGGCTGAAGAGAACGGCAATATGTTACTGGATGCCAATGCCATTTTCCTGGGCGAAAACATGAGCCAGATCAAACCCACTCCATTCCCATCGCCAATGGGCAGCATGAGTTTGCTGGGGATGCTGAGCCGCGACAAAAGCAAGTATGTAAAAACACGCAACTATCCCGATAACACGGATATTGTAGTGGAATATGTATACGATAATCCAGCTCCCATGATGCAGGGTGGCAAAGAAGTAGCCAACCCGCGTGCTGTAAGTATTGTATATCAACATTCGTTTATAAAAGCCCCCGGAACATTAATGCCTGCGCGAAAAGACGACCAGCGCATGGGATTTTTCGGCCAACAGATCAACGACATGACCACTTTGAATGCAGTGGCTTATAAAGACGTGATCAACCGCTGGAGGGTGGAAAAGAAAGATAAAAATGCGGCTGTTTCCGAAGTGGTAAAACCCATTACCTGGTGGATCGAAAATACCACACCCGTAGAGTTCAGGCCTATTATTAAAGAAGCCGGGCTTAAATGGAACATGGCTTTTGAAGCGGCCGGTTATAAAAATGCAGTGGTTGTTTTAGAACAGCCCGACACCGCAACCTGGGATGCGGGCGACATCAACTACAACGTGCTCCGCTGGACCTCTTCGCCACAACCCCCGTTTGGCGGATATGGCCCGAGCTTTACCGATCCGCGTACGGGTGAAATTCTTGGTGCAGACATCATGCTGGAATACATTTTCGTGACCAACCGCATCAGCCAGGAAAAACTATTCGATGCACCCCAACCTGCATTGTTCAATGAGGGAACCCCTGACCAGATGCAGCTTTGCGAGGCGGGTCATCATTTACACATGACATCCATGTTCGGACAAAGTGTATTGGATGCCCGTAACTTAAGTTCATTAGACAAACGCGAATATATGAAGCAGTCATTGTACTACCTGGTGATGCATGAAATGGGCCATACCATGGGATTGATGCACAACATGAAAGCCAGCCAGCTGTGGAACCCTGTCCAGGCGCATAATACAGCTTTAACACGCCAGTATGGCTTAACAGGAAGCGTAATGGACTATCCTGCTGTGAATGTGGCACTTGATAAAACAAAACAAGGCGATTATTTCACCACGCGCCCGGGTCCTTATGATATGTGGGCCATTAACTACGGGTACAGCCAGGGCATGGATGATGCACAACAAGAAGAAGATCGTTTGAATACCATCTTAAGTAAATCAACCGACAGCACCCTCATATTCGGCAACGATGCAGACGACATGCGGGCTCCCGGCAAAGGAGTTGACCCGCGTGTGAACATCAACGATTTCAGTAATGATGCCATTACGTATGGTGTCGACCGCATTAAACTGGTGAACCAGATGATGCCCAAACTGGGCGAGCGTTATTCTGAAAAAGGAAAAAGCAACCAGGAACTAAAACAGGCCTACCTGATCTCCATTACCGAAATAGCTAATTCTGCAAATGTCATTTCGCGTTACATCGGTGGCGTGTACATTAACCGGAACATGGATGGGAATGCCGCTTACACACCGGTAGCATTGACCGAGCAAAAAAGGGCAATGGCGGCATTGAACCAATACGTGTTTAGTCCGAAAGCCATGGATGCTTCAAACAGCTTATACAATAACCTGCAAAGCCAGCGCAGGGGCTTTAATTTTTTCGGCAGTCCAGACGATCCGAAGATCCACGACCGGGTGTTAACGATCCAAAGCATGGTGATCGATCATTTGCTGGCTCCTTCTACCCTCAGGCGCATTACCGACAGCCGCCTGTATGGCAATAAATATTCGGCAATAGATATGCTGGGCGATCTGACCAATGCCTGCTTTAAAGAAGACGTTGCAGGCAATGTAAATACCTTCCGCCAGAACCTGCAGATCGAATACGTGAAAGAGCTTTGTAGCATTGCTTCATTCGATAAACCAAACTCTTCATACGACAACATTGCAAAATCGGCAGTGATCGGCCAGTTGAAAAGCATTAAACAGATGATGGCAACTCCCGGAGCAAATGCAGAAGTGAAAGCGCACCGCGAGCACATCCTGCTGCTGATTGATGATGCCTTGGCGAGAAAGTAATGTTATTGCAAGCAACTGCTCCATAATTAATCACACATTTAAGAGGCTGCCCGTGAACGGGTGGCCTCTTTTCTATTTGGCAAATAACGCTTTCTCTATCGTTTCCTGTATTTAGAGATATCAGAAGCTACTGTAAAGACTAAAGCTTCCTCAATCAAAGAGGAACAATGACCTTTATTGACAATTTTAAGTACACCCCTATTTTAGCATATGTACTTCTGAAGCTAAGACAAATAGCAAGAGATACAGGTGCAGAATAAAGACAATCTAAAATCCGGGCTTTTTATTTTTCACCTATATTTGTCCTTCGTTCTCACTCATGAAAAGCACCCTCTTTTTATTCTTCATCACCTTATCCCTATTAACCATGGCACAACATAAAGATTCCACAGCGATCATTGACGGAAAGATCAGCATTTCGCAACTGGAGGAATTTGGCTGGTTTAAGAAAAACTACGCGGAATACAAACCGGCTATGAGCATTGTGGGTGAGCTTACCACCTTTAAAAAATGTAGCCTGCTGGTGATACTGGGTACCTGGTGCAGCGACAGCCACGAGCTGGTACCACAGCTTATTAAAGTGCTTGACCTTGCCGGATGGAAACAACCCGAGCTTATTGGTGTCGACCGCAAAAAACAAAGCAGCGGGGTTGATATAAAGCCCCTGAATATTGAATATGTCCCGGTGATCATCATATTTGACAAGGGCAAAGAAATCGGCCGCATTGTAGAGACCACAAAGAAGAGCATTGAAGAAGATTTGTTGGAAATACTCCAAAAATCAAAACAACAATAAGCTTACATTTGCTGCGGAATGAGTAAAACAAAACCGCTTATTTTAGTAAGCAATGACGATGGAATAACAGCCCCCGGAATCCGCAATTTGGTGGACGCAGTAAAGCACCTGGGCGAAGTGGTGATCGTGGCGCCCGACAGCCCGCAAAGTGCCATGGGGCATGCGGTGACCATCAGCAAACCCCTGCGTTTGGATAAAACAGATATTTATGGCGACATCCGCGCTTACCAGTGCAGCGGAACCCCGGCCGATTGTGTAAAACTTGCCGTTGATAAAGTGCTTGACCGTAAGCCCGACCTCATGGTTTCGGGGATCAACCACGGATCGAACTCCAGCATCAATGTATTGTACAGCGGCACCATGAGCGCAGCCATGGAAGCAGCCATTGAAGGCATTCCGGCTGTGGGTTTCAGCCTCTGCGATTTTGCCTATGATGCCGATTTTACCCTGGCAAAAAAAGTAGCCACCCGCATTGCAAAGAATATTCTAGCGAATGGCTTAACCCCGGCAACCCTGCTGAATGTGAACATTCCGAAGCTTACAGAAAAAGAGTTTAAGGGTTTACGTACCTGCAGGCAGGCCGTGGCCAAATGGCAGGAAGAATTTGACGAGCGCCTCGACCCGAATGGCCGCAAATATTACTGGCTCACCGGTAAATTTATAAACAACGACCTGGGCGATGATACCGATGAATGGGCCCTGGCGAATAACTATGCAAGCGTTGTGCCGGTACAGTTCGATCTTACCGCCCATCATGCCATCCCCATGCTAAACGGCTGGGATTATTCGTTGTAATACCATCCTTTTACTTTATTTAAATTAATGAGACTTAAAGATAGTTTACTTTTAGGATTAGTTTCGGGTCTGCTGGGCCCGGTGATAGGCATCGCAATATTTTATTCTGTAAACTTCAGGCATTCGCCAGTTTTGCAGTTTTTCCAGATGGCGGCCAGGCAAAACCTGCTGTCTCCATTACTGAGCTTATGTGCCATATTGAACCTGGGGATCTTTTTCCTGTTCATTAAGGTAAACCACCTTCATTCGGCACGCGGTGTTATTATCTCTACCTTTTTGTATGGCATCATGATCGTTATCTTCAAATTTTTGATGTAACCAAAAAGCGATGCTGAGCGGATCAAACGATACAGGGCTAAAAACTTTCCTGAGCGGGAAATCACAAATAACGATCGCGCTGTTTCATCATTTTATCAGCAAATTCGGACAAGTTGGTGAGGTTACGGTACACCCTGCAAAAACAATGATCGGCATCGCCAACTCCCATAAACGCATCGCTTACATCACACAACTGGGAAAGGATTTTATTCACGTGGTGTTTCCGTTCAAACAGTCTTATTCCGATAATTTATGTTTCCAGAAAATAGCACAGGTGCCGGGAGATACAACGCAGTTCAATCACCATTTACGCATTTATGCAGCAGAAGATGTGAATGAAGAAGTATCGGCATTTATGGGCCTTGCTTACCGTGACGAAAGGTAAAGTTCCGGGCCATTAATACAACAGCCCGGAAACCCTACGTACAACTAAAACTCAACTGCTTCTAAAGCTTCGTATGTGGTAAGTGCATCGGCTTCTCTTGCAAGCTGTGCCTCTCCCACTTTAACCACAAAAATGTCTTTCCTGCTGTTAATTTTTGCAGCCAGTAACTGCTCAATGTTCACCTCCCCGATCACGTATTTATATTCTTTGCTCTGGTAAGTTTCTTCCAGGTTCCGCACCTTCAGCTCATTCAGCACCTCTTTGTCGGTAAAACGGATGTATGCTTTTATCCAATGATCATTACTGAATGTAAGGCCATTTTGCTGATCGGCTTTTTTATATTCGTACTTATAGTTATAGGTTAATGCCGAGATATCAGAAAGTACAGCAGCACCTGTAGGAATGCTGCCCGCACCGCGCCCGGTAAAAAACTGTTTATCGGCAAATGCAGCCTGAACCCCCACGGCATTAAACTCATTGTTGATGTTATAG
>JAZKGM010000085.1:0-2275 GCA_040385895.1 Bacteroidota bacterium | reverse complement strand
AGATAAGTTCGCCCTGTTCACGGATCATTGGAACCCCAGGGTTATTGCAGGGCTGAATGGTCAGCATGTTAAGCTGGTAAAGTTCAAAGGGGCTTTTGTGTGGCACAAACATGATGATGAAGATGAGCTGTTTTTTGTAGTGAAAGGAAGCTTTAAGATGGAGTATCGCGATAGTACGATCGTGGTGGATCAGAATGAACTTATTGTAGTTCCCAAAGGGATAGAACACCGCCCGGTTGCAGAGGAAGAAGTTTGGGTGATGCTTTTTGAACCTGCAACAACACTAAATACAGGAGATGCACAAAGCGGATTAACCAGGCATTACCTCGATAAGATCTAGGTTCCTGCAATTACTCGGTTACGGGGAAATATAAATAAAATTTAGCGCCTTCGTTCGGTTTGCCTGCTGCGGTAATATAGCCGTTATGGCTTTGCATTATTTTTTTACACAAGGCCAATCCCACACCCGATCCGGTGTACTCTGCAATGCCATGCAAACGGGTAAACAGTTTGAAAATGGATTCAGAAAATTCATCTTCAAAACCGATCCCGTTATCTTCAACGGTAATTTTATGGTACACCTGGTCAAATTTTCTTTCGGGGCCATTGCCCGAAATGACAATATTTGGCGGTGTGCCTGCTTTGGCAAACTTGATTGAGTTTCTAACCAGGTTAACGAACAGCTGGTTTAATAAAAAAGGAGTGCCACGAACCGCAGGCAGGTTAAAGTGGGTAAGCGTTGCCTGCTTATCCGCGGTCTCTTCATGCATCTCCAGCAGCATATGCGCGACCAGTTCATTCAGATCAACAGGTTCGGTTTTATTGTCATCATGCCTTATCCGGCCATATGATAAAATATCCTTGAGCAGGTTTTGCATCCGCGATGCCGATGCATTCATCCGCTGAACAGAGCGGGTGATCTCGTCAGGAATTTTTTGATCATCGTATTCTATGATCCGTGATGCCATGATCTGGATCTTGCGCAGGGGTTCCTGCAGGTCGTGGGTGCTTATCCAGTTAATGTTTTCAAGCTCGGCATTGGTCTCGGTAAGCAGGTCGTTCAGTTTTTTATAACGGGCTTCTTCTTCTGTAAGCCGGAGCAGATGGATGTGTTTTTGTAATGCATGTGCGTACGTAGCGGCACCATTCAGTTCCGGTTTTATCCACTCGCGGCTCTGGCATTTTATTACTTCTTTCCACAGCTGAAAGGATTTGCGCGGATGCAACCCGTTTTCATCTTTTACAATGGCCTTAGCCGGATCGCCTGCCCAGGCAATCTCATAGATCGTTTCAGGCCTGAACCACATAATTGCGGTATTCAGGTTGTTTCCCATCGAATGGTAAATAATGCCTGCAGCGGTATTGCATAAGGAATCGGCATCTTTATAAATAGCGGCAAGCTTGCTGGTGCTGAAATGTTCTTTAGGGCCGCTGTATGTTTCGCACCAGTTGAATAATTGATGAAGCTCGTTGTTGTTTGCGGGGGTAATGCCGTTCTTAAACAGGCGTCCGTTCAGCATAATAGCTACACCCGAAGCATTGCATACCTTCATGATCGAATGATGGCTTACGATGTGCAACAGCGAATCACTGTTTAGTTCAAATTTTTCATCCAGCAGTTTTTCAATGGCGTTGTTGATCTCCCGGGCCGAATCATACTCTTCTGCCGATTGGCGCACATCTATCTGTGACGTTAAAAAATGGCCCTGTAGCTGGGCGCTTAAACGCACATCGGGCGAAATGTATTTGGGTGAATAATGATGACAGGCAATGAGCCCCCAAAGCTTGTTTTCGTGAATTAAGGAAATGGTGAGCGTTGCCCCCACGCCCATGTTACCGAGGTATTGAACATGGATGGGGGATGTGCTGCGCAAAACAGAAAGGCTGAGGTCAAGGCTGCTATGGTCGGCATTGTTTATGGTAAGCAGCGGCACCGGTGTGTAGTTGATATCACTGATCATCCTCACCAGGTTTTTTAAATATAAAGCCCTTGCCTGCGAAGGAATATCTGTGTGCGGATAATGGAGCCCTAAAAAAGGTTCCAGGTCTTCGCGTTTGCTTTCGGCAAATACCTCTCCGTTATAATTCTTGTCGAACCTGTAGATCATTACCCGGTCGTAGCCTGTAATTGCACGTGTTTCATTGGCAATTTTATCGGCCAGGTGCTTAAGCGAATGGCTTTGTTCCATGTAGGAAACAAAATGCCTGGTTTGGTTAAACAGTTCAATAACCTCGATCGATGTTTTGGTTACAGGTTCTGCTTCAAAAATATATT
>JAZKGM010000084.1:11825-12122 GCA_040385895.1 Bacteroidota bacterium | reverse complement strand
TCATACTTCTAATTTCCCACTTCCTACTCTGTCAACTATGATCTACCAACTTCCCCTTTCATGAAGAAAAACAAATTAACCCCTGCCCGTATTTATTTAATTTTATCATTCAATATTGCGATATGAACACATTCCTTTTTTCGTGGAACCCGGTTAAATTCAGCTGGCCCGAACTGGCTGCCCAATGTGCGGAGGTAAAAGCCGGTGAACGGGTGATCGAGGACTGGAGCTGCGCCAGCCACAAAAGGGTAAGGCCGGGCGACCGGGCATTTATATCGCTGGTGGGATCGAAAAAGC
>JAZKGM010000084.1:9692-11815 GCA_040385895.1 Bacteroidota bacterium | reverse complement strand
GTCGCCTCGGAACCTTTCATTGATCACAACATGCATGGCAGGTTATCTACCCGGGTGTTGATCGGATTTGATGTATTGCTTAACCCGCATGATGAAGGGATCCTTCCCCTGGCGCTTCTTCAACAGGGAGCCCGCACAGCAAAACAATTGTGGACCCCGCAGGCCAGCGGGATTTTAATTAAACCGGGCATTGCAGGTGAGCTGGAAGGGCTCTGGCATGACTTCCTGACAACGGAACAGTAAGGTTAAAGAGAAGTGTTGATAGAAAAGCCACAGATTGCACAGACAGGAGCCTTTACACTTTTTATTTGATTAATTAAAGGAGTTGCAAAGGAAGCGTTGTTTTGCAACGCTTTAATCAGTACAATCTGTGGCTGCCATTTATTTAATGCATATTGAGTATCCGCTTATAGGAAAGTAACATGAGCCGTCAGTTTGAGCGTCCCGATAGCTATTGGGAGAAAACGACAGCGTTCATGAGGTCTCGACTCCGCTCGACTTGACATAAATTAATGTACGCACTTTACTTTCTTTAAAACGGATAGTCATTAAATGCACCAACACTATTTTACAACATTCCGAATAATAATTACCCCTTTACGAGTTCTTCCCAGTATTCAGCAGCCCTGCGGGTGTGGGGGATCACAATGGTTCCGCCCACGATATTGGCCACCGCAAAAATTTCATACACCTGTGCTGTAGTGATGCCTTGCTCATGGCATTTGCCCAAATGGTATTTAATGCAGTCATCGCAACGCAGCACCATGCTGGCCACCAGGCCAAGCATTTCCTTGGTTTGGGTGGATAATGCACCTTCTTCATAGGTATTGGTATCGAGGTTGAAAAGCCTTTTAAGCACCAGGTTATCCTGGGCCATCAGCTTATCATTCATTTTTGTGCGGTATGCATTGAATTCTTCTACCTGGCTCATGTTGTTATTATTTTTTTTATCTGGTTTTACGTTGAAGGTTAACCACAAAGTACGCAACGAGGCACAAAGGGCACAACGGAGTTTCCCGTAAACCGTAATCCCATCTAACTACTATCAACTATGGTCTATTAACTATGGACTTCCTAAACGAGATTGCCGCGCTTCGCTCGCAATGACATCCCGTAACCCTCACTTCATACTTCTAATTTCCCACTTCCTACTCTGTCAACTATGATCTATCAACTTTCCCTGCTATTCCCCACTCTGCATTGTCAAAGTATCCACCTGTTTTATACTCGTATTTCCTATTTCTTCACTCAGGATCAATTTGTATTTGAGCACCGGCCGGGTTTTCACCAGGTACTCGTCAAACCCGTAGTAGCATTTCCGGGAAGCCTTCACGGCAAAGTCGCCAATGCTGTCCCAACGAATATCGCGTATGCAATCGAAACTGCCTTTGCCTACATAAAAATTGCCATACCTGCCCGGTTTGTTTTCGGCATTCAGGATCGAAACGTTTAAAATGGAATAAGTACGCTGTGGGTTGACATACCTGAACACCACCAGCTCCTGTTGTTTATCGGGCGACCGCTGCTTAAAAAGTTCTTCCCGGGTAAAGGTCGAGTCAACAGGGTCAACCCGTGCGATCTTAACCAGGGCCGTATTCATCGGGTATAACGAATCTTTGTAGTTTGATTTGCCCCGGGCCAGGTAATTCAGGTACTTTTCAACGGCTACAACGGTATCTTTCGTGAGCCAGTAAATGGTATCAAGGTCAACATTGGAAAAATAAGACTGATTCCGCAGGTCTATTTCTTCATCCTTTTGCACAATAAGAATTAATGCAGTATTGCTGTCTTCCGCTGCGGCTGCATACTGGTAAAACAGGATATACTTTGCCCCGCCAGGGGCATATACCCTTTTCAGTTCCACAAATGCATCCCTCGATGTCTGGTCATCATTGCATGCAAACAACACCCCAAGGCAAAGCATCAGTGCCAGCCACTTTATGTTGCCAAATAATAAACAGGTCTTCAAATCAGTTTTTCGCTTAATTGTTTTATTTCGTTTAGTGCAGGCTGGTTATTATAGATCACATTATACACCGCGCGTGCAATAGGCATATCTATTTTTAAAGTATTGCTTAACTCAAACATGCTTTTTGTGGCATAATAGCCTTCAGCGATCATGT
>JAZKGM010000084.1:0-9682 GCA_040385895.1 Bacteroidota bacterium | reverse complement strand
GACTTCGTTAATACATTTTGCTCCGTAAAATCCTTCGGCTACCATGTTCATTTCGAGCTGTGCCGATTTAACGGAATAGCCTTTTCCAAGCATGGTACCGAACGTGCGGTTGCGGCTGAACTGTGAATATGCGGTAACCAGCAGGTCGCCTAAATACGCAGAGTGGTTGATCTCGCGCGGGTGTGCATGCACCTTATATAAAAACGTTTCCATTTCGCGGATGGCATTGCTGATGAGCACGGCCTGGAAATTATCGCCATAACCGGCACCATGGCAAATGCCGCTGGCCACTGCATAAATATTTTTAAGCACAGCCCCGTATTCCGTCCCGGTAATGTCTTCGCTGATAATGGTGCGGATGTAATCGCAGGCCAGCATGGATGCAAAATGCGTGGTTACTTCCCGGTTCTTTCCCGCAATGGTAAGGTACGACAGCTTTTCGGCAGATACTTCCTCGGCATGGCACGGCCCTGAAATAACCAGTAAGTTCTGGTGCGGAACACCATATTCATCCATCATAAAATCGGCCACGATCTGCCGGCTGTGGGGCAATAAACCTTTAATGGCCGACACCAGGAACTTGCCCCTGAAATCAGCGGCATCAACAGGCGATAAGGCATCTTTTAAAAATGCAGAAGGCACTGCCAGCACAATAAGGTCGGCCGTGTTTATTACGTGTTTGATATCGGAAGTGATCCCGACCAGCTCCGGGTGAATTTCGACCGAGCTGATGTAATCGGGATTATGGCGGTGCTGTTTGATGTAATCAACGGTTTGCTGCCTGCGCAGCCACCATTGCAGCTTGTTTATTTTGCCGCTGCCCGAGCGCAATTGCTCGGTAAGCATTTTAACAATAGCGGTTCCCCAGCTTCCTCCACCAAGCACTGCTATATTTTTAGGCAAGTCACTCATGGAAGCGAAAGTAAAGCTTAGTTATAATATTTCTATGCAGGTTTAACCGGAAGGCTCACGGTAAAGGTACTTCCTTTTCCTTCTGTGCTTTTCACCGCAATTTGTCCCCCGTTGCGTTCCACAAACTCTTTGCAGAGCAAAAGCCCAAGGCCGGTTCCTTTTTCGTTGCCTGTGCCCAGCGTTGTGGGGTTCTGTATTTTGGTGAATAGCTTATCCATGGCCTCTTTGCTGATGCCTACGCCATTGTCTGCAATTTCCAGCTCCACGATCGTTCCCTTGCTTACTGCGCTTATGTTAATCTGGCCGCCTGCATGTGTAAATTTGATGGCATTCGATACCAGGTTACGCACCACCAGGTTGATCATGTCTGCATCGGCAAAAACGGATAAACCCGGCTGCGTATTATTAATAAGGGAAATGTTCTTGTGATGCGCTGTTCCGCTAAGCAGGTTGATGTTATCCTGCACCAGGGGCGATACTTCAAGCTGGTGAGGGTTAAACTCCACACCCTTGATCTGTGCCTGTGCCCACACCAGTAAATTTTCAAGCAGGTCGATGGTGTTCTCAACCGAATAGGAGATCTGCCTGGTAAGGCCCGCGTTGTCTTCATCGGGCACATAATCAGGATTACCCACCAGGTCGAAATACAGCTTCATGGTGGTGAGGTTATTCCGGAGGTCGTGCGAAATGATGGAAAAAAACCGGTCCTTCACATTATTAAGCTGGCCCAGCTCTTCTTTTTGTTTCAGGATCTCGGTGGTGGTTTGTTCCAGCTCTTTCTTTTGTTTAATGAGGCTCCTGGCAATGCGCTTGTTTTGGGTAAACAGGTAAATGAAAACAACAAAGGCAAGCATAACAGAAACAAGTGCGCCTATAATGCTGTTCCTGAACTGCCGTTCGCGCAACAGTTCGGATGCCAGCACTTCCTGCTGTTTTTGCTGAACATCGATCTGCCTTTGTTTTTTTTCGCTTTCAAACCGCAGCTGCAGGTCGGCCAGTTGTTTAAGCGTGCTGTCGTTATAAAGCGAATCTTTGATCTCTTTGCTCAGGTTCTGAAAGGTGGTGGCCTTATCCGTTTCGCTGGTTGTTTTATACAGCCGCGAAAGGATCTCGTAGGCCATATCGAGCTCTATCTTAAGGTTGGATGCCTGCGCTATACGGGCTGCATTTTTTGCCGATGCGATCGCCTTATCATATAAACGTTTGCGTTCATAAGTTAACGCAAGCCCGTTATAGCTTGCTACCTCCAGCGGCAGCATCTTTAGCTTTTTTGATGATCCCAGGCCCTGGGTATAATAGAACTCCGCCTCATCATACCGGCCGGCTTTAAAATTGATATTGCCCAGCTGGATGCGTGTGGAGGTTTCGCCTGCCACATTTTTTAAGTCGCTATACAGCTTAAGCGAACGTGTTAAGTATTCGGAAGCCTTATTATAGTTTCCCTGCTTCACATACATGTTACCGATCTGCTCATACCCAACCAGCGCCCTCAGCTTGTTGCTTGACGATTCGTAAATGGTAATGGCCTTTAAGTTGTATTCAAGCGCTTTGCTGAAGTTATTCTGCTTCTCATAAATATTGGCCAGCCCGTTATAAATATTCACCAGGCTTCCAGGCTCATTTTTCAATTCATAATAACGCAGCGATTGTAAATAATTATTGAGCGACTCGCCCAGGTTACCTGTTATAAAATAAGCGCCTCCCAATGCCGATTGAACTTTTGCTTTCGCTTCGGGGTTATTGTTGTCGGCACTTAAAAGCAAGGCCTGGTTATAGCTTTCAATGGCCTTATTGCCGTTCCCGATGCGCAGGTAAAGCGCTCCTATGTATAAACTAACGGTAAGTTTCTGGTTATTGGATTGTGTAGTACCCAAAGCCTGGCTGGCATAATCGAGGGCCTTTACAATATTGGTGTTGGAGTGAAGCTGCGCCAGCCTCATGTTGATGACACTTTGCTGCTCATTATCGGAACCGGGCAGCGCGTTAAGCAGGCTGTCTATTTGCTGTTGCTGCGAAAAAACAGGTACAAAAAAGGAGGTGAGCAGGAAGAATAAAAGCGTGCGTATCACTCTTAAAAGATCAGGTGGTGGTGGTTTCGGCCAGCTTAAAACCCGATCCATGGATGTTCATGATCTCGATCGAATCATCCTCTTTCAACAGTTTACGGATCTTATTGATGTACACATCCAGGTTACGGGCAGTATAATAATCATCGCGGCCCCAAACTTTTAACAGGATGGCATTGCGGGTAAGCAGGTTATTTTTGTTGCTGATGAAGAGCTTGAGCAGCTCGGCTTCGGTGGTGCTCACCTTTTTTTCCTCGCCTTTCACCTTCAGCTTGTGGTGCGTTACATCCAGCTGCAGGTTCCCGCTTTCAATGACTTCGAGCTCGCTTGCTACGGGCTGGGCCGCATATTGTGTGCGTTTTAAGATCGCCCGCATGCGTGCCACCAGTTCATCCAGGTTAAACGGCTTGGTGATGTACTCATCAGCACCAAAATCAAATCCCTTTATTTTATCTTCCTGTGAAGAATTGGCGGTTAAAAAAACCACGGGAACGGCATCATTCTTCTCCCTGATATTCTTAGCCAGGTCGAAGCCGTTCATTTTAGGCATGTTCACATCCAGTATGCAAATATCAAAGCGCTCGGTTTTAAATGTTTTCCAACCTTCTTCCCCATCCTTGCACAACTTTACGGTGAACCCTTTCATTTTAAGGTTTTCTTTCAGCAATGTTCCAAGGGTTTGTTCATCTTCAACTATTAGTACATGTGGATTTTCCATATTCAGTGGTTTTGAACAAATTTATTTAAAAACATTCCGGCACATCGTTGTTTAGTATACCAGTGCAGGTATGCGCTGTTAATTTTTACATAATGAACCGTAAAGTTCCGCATATATACTGGCATTTTCAACAATTAATAAAATTTTCTTAAATGTTATTCAATAACCGCATATTGCCTTCATGAATACGTTTAAAGATGTCATTATCCTGCTCAGGCTGCCATTTTCGCTCTTGCTCATGCCGGTGTTTTTGTTTGCAGTAAGCCAATGCAATCATCCAAACTGGTGGAACGTATTCCTGCTGTTCATCATCCTGCACCTGCTTGTTTATCCATCCAGTAATGCCTACAATAGTTATATCGACCAGGATGAAGGAAGCATAGGCGGACTGAAAAGCCCACCCAAAGCAGGTAAGGCTGTTTACCATTTAAGCTTATGCATGGATGTTTCTGCGGTTGTTGTTTCGCTGCTGATCAATTATAAAGCGGCTTTGCTCATTACCGGGTATATTCTTGCATCACGCGCGTACAGCAGCCGGATGACGAGGTTAAAAAAATACGCCATCGTTTCTTACCTGGTGGTGGTGGTCTTCCAGGGCGGGTACATATTTATCCTTACCCAGCTGGCAGCAGACAACCTGCGGATGATCACAAACAGTTTTGCCATTTATGCTTCCAGCTTTTTAATAGCAGGTATTTACCCGCTAACCCAGGTTTACCAGCACGAAGCCGATAGAAAAAGCGGTGACCATACCATCAGTTTAAGGCTGGGTGTGAAAGGAACATTTACCTTAAGCACCGTGATGTTTTCCATTGCCGGTGTATTGATGCTGATGCACTTTTATAACACAGGACATCTTTTCCATTTTTACCTGTACCTGATGTTCCTGGCACCAACGGCAGCATTTTTTATGTGGTGGCGCAAGCATGCCCTTAAATACCCCGGGCTGGCCAACTTCAAAAACACCATGGTCATGAATGTGCTTGCTGCTTTAAGCATGAATTGTTTTTTCTTACTTCTTATCTACTTCAATTTAGTGCAATGAGCAAAATAGCAGGGATCGGCATAGCAGTGCCTCCGTATAAAATGCAGCAAGGGGAGATCCACCGCTTTATGGAGAAGGTGTATGATGCAGGCGATGACGATAAGCGCAAACTGAAAATGCTTTATGAGCGCTCGGGTATTGCAACACGGTATAGCGTTGTGCCCGATTATAATGAGGACCTGAACACCAGGATGCTTTTTCCGGATACCGGTAACCTCGAGCCTTTCCCTTCGCTTGAAAAGCGCATGGAGTTATACCACCGGTATGCAGGCACACTGGCTGTTGAGGCCATCAATAAGCTCCGGCAATGTGCAACAGTTAATGATGTTACACACCTGATCACCGTTTCCTGCACAGGGCTGTCGGCACCGGGGCTCGACCTGGAACTAATGGAGCGCCTTGGTTTACCGAATCATATCCAGCGCAGTGCTGTAAATTTTATGGGTTGCTATGCCGCAGTGCATGCGTTGAAACAAGCCGATGCCATTTGCAACAGTTCTGCAGCGGCTAAAGTATTAATTGTAAGCGTTGAGCTGTGTACCCTGCATTTCCAGAAAAAAACCGATTACGACAACCTTACTGCAAATGCCATTTTTGGAGACGGGGCAGCAGCCTGTTTGGTGGTGAGCGATGATACGGAAACAGGTTCCGGCAATGCGGTGCACATCAAAGGATTTTACAGCGAGGTGCACCACTCCGCAAAAAAGGACATGGCCTGGCAGCTTTCTTCATCAGGTTTTTTAATGACCCTGAGCAGCTACATTCCGCAACTGGTGGAAAGCAATATTGAACAGCTGGTAACAAATGCAATGGACAGGCTTCACTTATCGAAACATGACATAGCACATTGGGCCATTCACCCGGGAGGGAGAAAGATCCTCGAAGCCATTTCCGGTAAGCTGGCACTGGAGCCATCAGCTTTACAGTATTCGTACGAGGTACTGAATGAATACGGGAACATGAGCAGCGCGACCTTATTGTTCGTGCTCAAAAAAATGATAGAGACCGATACCGTGCAGGGAACTATTTTCGGTGCGGCATTTGGACCCGGACTCACCATGGAAACCGTGGTATTGGATAAACACTAAAATTTAAACAGACTGATTATTTACCTTGCCGGTCAATTATAACAGCATGCAGCCCGATCATGAAATCTTAAAAAGCATCGTTACCGTAAAAATGCCGTTTGGTAAGTACGAGGGCCGCCTGCTGGCCGATCTGCCGGTTTCTTACCTGGAGTGGTTCGAACGCAAGGGATTTCCGCAGGGCAAGCTGGGCATGCAGCTGCGCACGGTTTACGAAATAAAGATAAACGGGCTGGAAGAGATCATCACCAGGTTAAAACAATTACCCAGGTAGCCATACGCAAAAAAGCCCGCGTTGAATAACGCAGGCCTTCCTATATTTTTTTTAGATCTGTTCTATTACTTGGCAGGAGTTGTTGTTGCTGCACCATCTGCAGGCTGTGCTGCGCCATCTGCAGGCTGCGTTTGTTGTTGTGCAGGGGCAGGAGCCGGAGCTTGTTGCGGAGCTGCAGGTGTAGGGGCATTTTCAATATTTTCCTGGATACGGCTTTTAGGTGTATCGGTTTCTGTATCAATGCTCGGACGCATAAAGTTGCTGGCCAGCGAAAATACGATAAGTACTACGGCAAGGATCCAGGTGGCTTTTTCTACCAGGTCGCTGCTGCGCTTGGCGCCCATGATCTGGGTAGGTGAGGTAAAGTTAGAAGCGATCCCTCCGCCTTTCGGGTTTTGGATCAATACCACAAAAACAAGAAGTACGCAAACTATAATGATCAGGATTGAAAGTAAAATATACATGGATGTTAATCTTTTAGTTCTGTTTTAATTTTTTGAATAAGGGTGGCAAAATAAGTCATTTTGCTTGGATATAGCAAACATAATTTTTCGTAGGCACGAATTGCCTTTTTCAGGTTGCCCTGCTTGTAAAGCAAGTTTGCAAGTGTTTCAGTAACAAGCTCCTCGTCCTCTTCTACACTCTGGCGGGCCATGTTCATGGGGTTGAAAAACTCCGCTTTAGGCCTGCTGATGCTTGGATTTTCTTTAATGAACCGATCGAGGATATTGCCAAAATCGTTGATGTTGCTTTTGGCAACAGCTTCTTCAATGTCTTCTTTGGTTACCTCAGGCACGCGGACAACAGGTGTTTCCCGCTCTTCTTTTACGTAAACCGGCTCTTTATGCCCGGTATTCGTATTCGGCCCTGCTGCTGCCTCTTTAGGCTTTACGGGTATTTGTTTGCCTGCAAGCTGAAGCCATTCCATAAAGCTATGTGCTTCGGGTTGTGGATCCTGGCTTTTAGTTAATGGTCCGGGTGTTTTCTGTTCTGTTATCGGAGGGTTTTGGGGTTGCGGCCCGGGTATTTCATCAAGCGTTTCCACATTGACTGAAATCGCTTCCTCAACCGGCTTTGGTTCTTCAAGAACAGGCAAAGTTGCTTCTACTGGTTCTTCTATTTTGTGGTCAGTGGGCTCTTCAACAAAAGCTGCCACGGGAACAACATCAATTACCGGCTCAGGGGTTTGCGTTTCTTCTACCGGAACGGGCTCTTTGCTTTTTTCAACCACCACAGGTTCAACCGGAAGTGCGGGAATAGCAGCTTGCTTAACGGGTTCTTCCACAATACGGACAGCCTGCTTAACGGGCTTAATGTTGTGAAGGTAGTTATAAAGCACCTCCCGGTCGGGAACCGCAAGCGCAGTTTGTTTCAGGTACTTTTCGTATTCGTAATGCTTTTCGTTAAACAGTGCTTTAGCCAGCAACACCTGCGAAACAGTGAAATACGGAAAATCGGCCACCACCTGCTTAAGCGCAGCCACGTGTTTTGCCGAGGGCAACTCAGGTGTTTGGATCAGCTGTATAAATTCCGTTTTGTTCATGAATGAAGCATGCGAATAAACGGATTTTTTTTGAGATTGAGCGATGGACCGGAGTTAAAACTACCAGTTAACAAAGGCTTTATTAAATATATCCTGGGCAAGGATGTCGGTCACCTTTGCCACAAGGTCGGCTTCCACAGACGTAAAATTCTGTTCGGCCGGGTAATTGACGAATTGGGTGAACTGCTGGCTGAAATTCTGCTTTTCATCTTTGGTGTTCACATACGTGATCTCAACCACAACAGTGAGCCTGTTCACTGCATTCTGGTCGTTGCCCTGCACGCCAACAGGTGCGGTATTGTAAGAAACGATCTTACCGCTGAACTGTACATCCCCTTCGGTCTGCGTAAGTTTCAGCGTTGTTTCGTTAATGAATTTCGTTTTCAGCTTTTCGGTAAGCACCTGGCTTAAGGTGGGCATCACAATGCTGGCCTGGTTGGGGATATAGGCCACCGAAAAGGTTTTTGCATCGGGCGGAACAGAGGCCCCGGTATGCGAATAAATACCACAGCCGGTAAGTAAATACAAACCGGCTGTGATGCAGATATAAATAAATGCGTTCCTAATCATTATTTAGCTTGTGCCTGGGAAGCGATCTTGTTCTTGATCCAATCGAAAGTAACCGATTTTGGACGTTCAAGCGGTAAACCCAAAGCCCTGTCCCAGATCAGTGAAGTTAACACACCCAATGCACGCGATACACCAAACATTACGGTAAAGAAATCGTATTCGTTCATTCCGTAATGAAGCAATAAAGCACCGCTATGTGCATCTACGTTCGGCCATGGGTTCTTAATTTTTTTGAAATTACCCAGGATGGTTGGGGCCACATCATACACATCCCACACAATGTTCACCAGCTCATCGGTTGGCATGTGTGTTTTTGCAAACTCCATCTGTGCGGTAAAACGCGGATCGGTTTTGCGAAGCACGGCATGTCCGTAGCCCGGTACAACTTTACCTTCGTTTATTGTTTTGTTGATATAGTCTTCAATCTGTTGTTTGCTTGGTTTGCCACCGCCTAAAGCTTCCTGCAGTTCCAATACCCAGCGGATCACCTCCTGGTTTGCCAATCCGTGCAGCGGGCCGGCAAGGCCGTTCATGGCTGCCGAAAAAGCAAGGTATGGATCGCTTAATGCAGAACCAACCAGGTGCGTGGTGTGGGCAGATACGTTGCCACCTTCGTGGTCGGCATGGATCACCATGTATAAACGCATCAGCTCTTTAAAGCTTTCGTTATCGCCATAACCCAGCATGTGCGCAAAGTTTGCAGCCCAATCCAGTTTAGGGTTTGGTTCAATATGTACATTGTTCTTATACATTCTGCGATAGATGTATGCCGCCACACGCGGTAAGCGTGCGATCAGGTTCATCGAATCTTCGAACGTATATAACCAGTAGTCTTTTTTATTTACGCCATTGCGGTAAGCTGCGGCAAATTCACTTTCGGTTTGCATGGCCATGATAGCTGCCGAGAACTGTGTCATCGGGTGGGCTGTCATCGGCAATGCATCAATAACGGCAAACACATGTTTAGGCACAACAGCGCGCTTGGTCCAGTTGCTGCCCACTTCATACATGTCATCATACGTAGGCAATTCGTCCATCAGCATTAAATAGAACAACCCTTCAGGCAAAGGCTCGGTCGTGCCTTCCAGCCGCGGAAGCTTTTCCCTTAGTTCAGGAATGCTGTATCCCCTGAAACGGATCCCTTCTTCTGCATCAAGCAATGATGTTTCAGTCAATAAACCGATCATTCCTTTCATGCCCGATACTACAGAATCAAGGTTGTATGATCCCATAGGCGCCTCGGCATTTGCTTTTAAAAATTCTTTGATCTCTGCTGCTTTTTTCAGGCCAACCTCTTCAAACCTGTTTTTAATTTTATCCATTAAATGCGTGATTAAAACGTATGAAAATATATATTTTAAAAAGTGTATGCTTCTTAAAAACCGCGTGAAATTATAACTCTTTTTTAAATTAAGGAAATATTTACAGTTATTAAATCATGATTATGCTCACGCTTTACGGGGCGGGAG
>JAZKGM010000083.1:0-4010 GCA_040385895.1 Bacteroidota bacterium | reverse complement strand
GATCTGGTGTCTGTGTCGCTATTTTATATCCACGAAATGCAAAAAAAGCAAAAAGCAAAATTCACGCTGATCGACACAACAGGCCTTGTGGTTTTAACGCAGACAGAACAGCTGAAGCAAACCGGCACCACAAGGATAAAGCTGAACAGGATAAAAAAACCAAAACCGGGTAACTACACGCTGATTGCAGAGCTTGCCGGAAGGGACCTTAAAATATCACTTAGGTTAAACTAAAATAACGCATGAAAGAAATTCACGAGCTGGAAGATTTTTTAAGCAAGACCTCGTTTATACTGCTAAAGGACCTGGCACCAGGCACAGTGCCTTTATGGGGACAAATGAATGCACAACAAATGATCGAGCATTTAACGCTTGCTGTTGAAGTAAGCAGTGGTAAGCACGACATGCAGCTTCATACCGAAAAAGAAAAAGTAGAAAAAATAAAGGCCATTATGCTGTTGAGCGACCGGCCTATGCCAAAGGAATTTAAAAATCCGGCATTGCCATTGGTGCCTTTAGACGTAAAACATAAAGACATTGAAGACGCCAAACAGGCTTTAAAACAAAGCCTTGAATTGTTTATGCATTACTTTAAAAACGAGGTAGAAACCAGGCGTATGCATAACATATTTGGCGAATTGAATTACCAGGAATGGCTTTGGTTTCACTACAAACATTTCACGCACCATTTTGTGCAGTTTGGCCTGGTGGAGTTCCAAAGCAGGTTGAGTTAGGGAGCAGGTTATTGGCTCCAATGCTATCGGATGGTTTTGTGGTTTTTTGGCGTAACCACTAAGGGCACAACGGAGCTCCCGTAAATTGTAAATACGATTCCTGCGCTTCGCTCGCAATGACATACTCCGCACTTCCCACTTCTATTGGCTATCAACTATGATCTATTAACTTCCCTCGTAAACTGTAAAAGGGATTGCCGCGCTTCACCCCGGAGTACCGGAGTTCGCTCGCAATGACATACCGGAAATCGTAATCCTGGCTATGAACCATGGTCTATGAACTTCCCTCACTTCGTACTCTCCACTTCTATTTCTATGAACCCTGATCTATGAACTTTCCCCACTCCGCCTTCTAACCGCTCTAATCCTCACTCCTACCCAGATCGGGCCTGCGTTGTTTGGTGCGCATCAAACTTTGTTCGTGCCGCCATTCTTCTATTTTGGCCTGGTGTCCGCTAACCAGTATTTCGGGGATCTTCCAGCCTTTGTATTCTGCCGGGCGCGTATAAACAGGCGGACTGATGAGATCGTCCTGGAACGAATCGCTCAATGCCGATTGTTCATCGCCAATTGCACCGGGAATTAAGCGAACAATGGCATCAACAATAACAGCTGTGGCCAGCTCGCCACCCGTAAGCACATAGTTTCCGATGCTTACCTCGCGGGTTATTAAATGCTCACGCACACGCTCATCAACCCCTTTGTAATGCCCGCATAAGAACATGATGTTTTGCTTGGTGGATAGCTGGTTGGCCATTTTCTGGTCGAACAACTCGCCATCGGGGCTTAAATAAATCACCTCGTCATACTCATGTTGCTGTTTCAGGTGCTGCATACAAAGATCGATCGGTTCGATCTGCATCACCATCCCGGCTCCGCCACCAAACGGGTAATCATCAACCGAACGGTGTTTGCTTTTGCTGTAATCGCGGATATCGTGCAGGCCAATTGATATCAGCTTTTTCTCCAACGCGCGCTTAATGATGGAATGCCCGAAAGGGCTTTCAAACATGGAAGGGAAAAGCGTAAGTATATCAATATTCATTGAGTGGATTGTGATTTTGTAGTGCGTTTCCAGGTCAGCCACCTGCATCAACAATGGACCATTGTCCATCAGCTATGAACCATTAACTAATCATATAATTCCAGGAAACCATCAGGTAACCTCAGGTAAATGATCTCCTTTTTTTCATCAACACGATCAATAAAATCTTCCACCATCGGGATCATGATCTGTTGGCCGTGATAATGGGTAACCAGCATGGTTTGTTGCGGCAGCTCTTCTATGCCCGCCACTTCACCGATCTCACCGGCCTCAACGTCTATCAGCATAAAACCATTCAGGTCAAACACATTTTCTGTTGGCTTGCGTTTACCTTTTGTTTTGGTTACCAATACCTGGTAGCCGATATATTGCTGGGCAATTTCCAGTGTATCAATACCGTCCAGTTTTAACAGGTATTCATTATTTGTAGTGGCCTGGTTGTGCCGGATATAAAAAGGAACGGGCTTTTCCCGTATTTCGAGAAAAGCCCATTCAGTAAATTTAACCTTTGCATCGGTAATGATCTTAAGTTCGCCTTTGGTACCATGTGTTTTGGCTACCGTACCGGCCACAATGAAATCTTTTCTGTTGATTGATTTCACCCTGTGTTTAACCTTATTCTTCTGTTTTAGTTTCTTCAGCAGCAGGTGCTTCGGCAACTGTTTCCTCTGCTGCAGGCGTTTCTTCCACTGCTGGCGCTTCTTCTGTTGCAGGAACTTCTTCCTCTGTTGCAACTTCTTCAGCAACCGGGTTTGCAGCAGCTTCGGCAGCAGCTAATTTCTCAGCTAATTTTGCAGCACGGGCTTCTTTTACTTTGGTTTCGTTGGCCAATGCATCAGCTTTTGCCTGTTCTTTGGTTTTTGCTGTTTTTTCAACGTGTGCATCAACTTTGGTTGATTTTTCGTTGATCCATTTTTCGAATTGGGTTGCAGCAGCTTCTTCTGTTAAAGCACCTTTACGAATACCACCGTTTAAGTGATGCTTGTATAAAGCTCCTTTGTAAGAAAGAATTGCACGACAAGTGTCGGTAGGTTGAGCTCCTTTCGCTAACCAATTTACTGCCGAGTCGAGGTTCAATTCGATTGTTGCCGGAACGCTTGTAGGATTATACATTCCAATTTTTTCAATGAATTTACCATCTCTCGGAGCACGTGAATCCGCCACCACAATGTGATAATAAGGCGCATGGGTACGACCATGGCGTTGTAGTCTGATTTTTACTGACATAATAAGTATGTTTTTAAAATTATCCGCTGAGTCTCCTGTTCAGCGGGGTGCAAATATGAGGCAATATCTGTAATTATCCAAGCAGATTGAAAAAATCCCTCACACCCTCAAGATACTAGGGCGCTGATGTAATTTATTTATTTGCCATTTTACCTTAAAAACCTTCTTTTGCAGAAATTAAACCAATTAAACAAAATGAGGAAAAACTTATTTATCCCACTATTGATCTTGTGTAATGCAGCGTTTGGCCAGATAACCCCCGAAAGAGTGGTTACCCCATTTGACTACTACACCATGTTGAGCAACACGCCTGGCATCAGCCGCGATGTGAAACTGTTAAAATTCACCATGATCAACCCGCAAAACCCGGGTGACCAGGTTGATCTTGAAATAACCCCCGCTTTTAACAGCAACAACATCATCACATCCATTTCGTCTAATAAAATTAATCCGTACATGCCTGTTTACGGGCCGTTAAGGTCGATGAACTTAACAAATTCGGGGAATGATTATGTGTACCGCTTTGAAACCTTCGATTCACTGGAAAAAAAATGGATACCAAAAAAGGAAACCGGCAGGTTTAATGCAGCAGGTATGGATACCGCATGGACCATAGAAGCTGATTACGAGGGCACCGGCCTGCAAATCACATATAAAATAAGTAAGGTGTATGACTCCAATAACCGCTTAATAAGAAGCAAACGCATTGAATATATTGACGGAGAGCCGAGCGTTTTCACCCAAACAAGGACTATTGTGTATGGAACCAACAACCAGTTCTTTTCAGACAATACCACCGACTTCGATGATGAACCGGAAGAACAAATCACCTACGTATATAAATCGGGTAAATTAGACAGCACTTTTATGAAAGGGCTGTTTGGATACCCAACTTTTGTCGGCTCGTTTATAGATATAGGAGCCTCTAAATACCACTACGATTCGACAGGGAATGCTGATACCATTTTATTTAAATCATCAGAAAAAAACTACAGCTATAAGCT
>JAZKGM010000082.1:4304-7654 GCA_040385895.1 Bacteroidota bacterium | reverse complement strand
TCCTTCTGGGAGGATCAGCACTTCTGCCGCTGCAGCCATCGGTATAGGCTGCTTACTGATAGCCGCTGTTTTAGCATCGCTGGTTGGAAACAGGTCGTTTATGGTTTCATTGGCATGTTACCTGGCCATTAATATTGCTTACGTTTTAAAGCTAAAGCAACTCAGCCTGGTTGATTGCTTTTGTATTGCCTGCGGTTTTGTTATCCGGGTGCTTGCAGGTTGTTATGCCATCCAGGTAATCCCAAGCGACTGGATCGTTGTGGTCACTTTTTTCCTGGCCCTGTTCCTTGCATTTAATAAGCGAAAATCGGAGCTGGTATTGCTTGATAAAAGCTCCCAGCATCACCGCGTGGCATTATCGGGATATAGTATTAAAACCCTCGAGGTTTATATTTACCTGTGCGCTGCGATCTGCATCACCGCCTACCTGATGTATACTTTAACCAGCACGAGCATTCCTGCCGGTTTACACGATTCACTCAAATACTCTGCATTTTTTGTTGTGTTTGGTTTGTTCCGGTACATCCAGATCAATGATGTAGAGAAAGCGGAAGATGGCGACCCTACGGTGGTTTTTTACAAGGACCGGTATCTACAGGTCGCTATTTTGTTGTGGGCCATTTATACCACCTATGTTATTTATGGGTGACCGGGAATACATTGTTTTTGATTTTGACGGAACGATCTATTCAGGAGACTGCTCGATCGACTTCTTCCTGTTCATGCTTAAAAGGAAAAAGGCCGTACTCACCCATTTGCCGGTGCAGCTGACCTGTTTTGTGCTGTGGAAATTGCATGTTATTTCTACCGATGCATTTAAGCAGGCCTATTTCAGGTTTTTAAGCAATATTACCCCAGCGGAGCTTGACGCTTATATTGATGATTTCTGGCAGCAAAAAACCAATGCGGACCTTAACACCACAATTTGTGAGCGGGTAAAACTAAAAACAGAAGAAGGATATACCTGCGTGGTGATAACAGCCTCCCCACAATTGATCGTTCAACCCCTGGTAAAAAAATTATTCGGTATAGGAACAATCGGCACTTTACTGGAATACCGGAACGGAAGATATTTACTGGCAACGCCTAACTGCAAAGGCTTACAAAAAGTGGTAAGGTTTGAGGCTGCATTTGGACCGACAGCAGTACTTAAAGAAGCATACAGCGATAATGCATCCGATGCACCTTTGTTTAAAAAAGCGCTCAAGGCATTTAAGGTAAAAAACGCAGTAATAAGCGAAAGCTGAACTTATCCCTTTCCTTTATAATCTGTACTTAGCACGCGAAATGTGGTACGCCTGTTCTCCTGGTGCTGCTCTTCGGTACAATCAACTCCGTCCACGCAATCATTTACCAGCTTGCTTTCGCCATAACCCACTGCTTTAAGGCGGTCTTTGGCAATGCCCTTTTTCACCAGGTAATCCACGCAGCTTTGCGCACGCCTCTGGCTGAGTTTTAAATTATACTCTTCTTCGGCACGGCTATCGGTATGCGAAGCCAGCTCGATAAGCAGGCTTGGGTTATTTTTCAGGATCACCACCAGCGAGTCCAATACTTTGGCCGCATCGGGCCTTATATCCGATTTGTCTACATCATAATAAATCCCCTGCAGGGTAAACTCCACACCTTCATCCGGAATCGGGTCAAGGTAGATCTTTACTTCTATCGTGGTATCTGTAATGATATTCCGGGTTGAAACGAGCTGCTCTGAGCTCCGGAAATATTTCTCTTTACCGCCAGATAAGGTGAACGTGTTATTCAGGCCAAGTTCTGTTATAAAATCACCTTTACCCCCTGTTTTAACAATTAATGGCGCTACATCCTGGCTGGTGATGGAAACGCTCACCCCGCTTAACGGACTTCCGCTTTCGCGGTCGATCACCGTTCCTTTAACCAGGAAAATATACGGTTTGATGCTGATCGTGTAGAGGTCATCATCACCCTGCCCGCCTTCGCGGTTGCTGCTGTAATAAGCTACCGGCTTCTTTTTATCTGTTTCATTGGTAAATGAGATCCCGAAATCATCGCCCCCGCTGTTAATGGGCGATCTTAAATTTTGCGCTTTGCTGAATGTTCCTGCCGAATCTGTGGTGTAAAACAAATCAAGTCCACCCATTCCATAATGCCCTTTCGAGGAGAAATAGATCTTACCATCGTTATGCGCGTACGGAAACATATCATCCTCGGTTGAGTTAACATTTGGCCCAAGGTTTACAGGTGTGCCCCATTTTGTTGTGATCGGGTTGTAGTCGATGTAATACACATCTTTCTCGCCAAAGCTCCCGGGCATATTGCTGGCAAAAAACAACCTTTTCATATCGGGTGAAAAAGCCGGGTGTCCCGTACTGAAGCTGTCGCTGCAAAATGGCAACACCTGTGGTGCGCTCCATTGGTTATTCTGGTTATAGCTTACATAGATCTTGCAGTTCAGCCCCTTTCCATCCGTTCCGTTACATTGGGTGAAATACATGGTGGTATTTGTGCTGTCGAGCCAGGCCACTCCCTCATTGTAATTGCTGTTAACGAGTCCCGGAACTTTTCGCAATGACCCAACCGATCCGTTGTTTAAAGGCGCTTCAAAAATATCTGCGCATTTTTGCCCGGTCCATTCAAAAATAATGTTGCCTGTAGATTCTGTTCTTGCCGAGCTCCATGTTAATTTTCCCTGGCTAAGGTAAGGCGAGTAATCGCTGTATGGGGTATTCAGTTCTTTGATGTTGTTGATCGAAAATTTCTGAGGGGTAAGCTTCCAGCCACCTGCGATCCTGCAGGCCTGGATCTCGCGCTCTGCATTCTTATTACCCGGTACTTCAAAAAGGTAATCGCCAAATAACCTCGCGGCATCGTCATAGCGCTCAAAGTTTTTCAACAGCAATCCATACGAATATAAAATTTTAGGGTCGGGGTATTTGGTATTGATGAGCTGCTCATACCAATCGAAGGCCTGCTTAAAGTTATTGCTGAGGCGGTAGCTTTCGGCAATGTAAAAAAGCACTTCGCTTTTCTTTTCCTCATCGGGCGCTTTGGGATATATTTTTTTGAACGCACCGGCTGCCGTATTGTATTTTTTATTCAGGAACAGCACTTTGGCCTTGTCAAAATCGAGATCAAAAACAGTAACGGTTTGCTGGGCAAAAGCAGCGATGCAAAGAAATAAAAAAAGGAAAGCTAACGTGTTGCGCATGTGTATTCAAAGTAAATAAAAAACGGTTGAATACCGGTAACATTTTGCCGCATCCGCCTTTTTTTAACAAAAAAAGAGCGGATCATATGATCCGCTCTTTGTATCAGGCGATTATTCCCGGTTTATTATTCTGTTTTTACCAGTTTATCGGTATGCAATAAACGAC
>JAZKGM010000082.1:0-4294 GCA_040385895.1 Bacteroidota bacterium | reverse complement strand
GTCAATGACATATCCACCGATCTAACCAGCTTACCCGTAATATCTGTGATGGTAACGGTAGCAGAGCCATTGGTTAATGCATCCACTTCCACGCTTAATACATCACGCACAGGATTTGGATAAACAACAACTTGTGGTTTTACCACCTGGTCAACGCGAACCAGCACAACATCTGTGTATGTATAGTTTTCGTTAAAATCAACCTGTTTTAAACGGTAGTAAACAACCTGGGTTGTTGCAAAAATGTTCCTGTCGGCATAGCTGTAGTTGTTAACACGGCTGCTGTTCCCTGCTCCGCTTACAAAATCAACCTGGGCAAAGGTTTTTCCATCAAGCGACCGCTCAACAGCAAATCCTTTATTGTTGGTTTCTGTGGCTGTAGCCCAATGCAATACTGCATCTGCTTTGCTTGCAGCGCCCGAAAGTCTGAGCAATTCAACCGGCAGCGGGTTATTATTTGCCCCTATGCTCAACCCGTTATTAAAGGTAGAAGCAGCAAGGGTGTATTGTACGGTTTGATTCGCAAAGCTTGCAGCCGTGGCCGATGTATTTGCTACTGTCCAGCCTCCTGTAGATCCAACTACCCTGCTGAATAACTTAAGATCATTGGTATTTACGCTCGACAACAGGTTCCCATTCCCTAAAGTAAATTCAACTGTTGAGGTGGTACCGGAGAAAGTTCCTGTTCCATATTTGTAGAACATCCAGTAACCCGGATAAACAGCCGTTACACCACCCGGAGAAGTTGCCGCTGATGTGCCTATAGGAGCCGAGCTGAATTTATGGGCATATATCGTATCTACACCGGCAAAGCTGCTGAAGTAGATGACAACATCGGTACCGGTAAGGAACTGGTAACCGTCAAAGGATACCGTTTGGGTTGCAACAGCAGGGATGCCTAACGGATAAGATGCAACCGTACGGCTTGGCAGGGTTGCTGCAAAAGTACCTGCATTGCAATTGCCTGAAGCATCTGTTATAAATGTATTTCCTGTTGCTTCATCCATGCGGTAGTAAGCTACCAGGTCGGTGCTTGAAGCATTAGCCAGGCGGGTGTGCAGGTTTGTGCGGATGTCATTTTCTGTACGGCCAACATTCCATATCCTGAGTTCATCAATAGCTCCCCCAAATGCGCTTGTGAACAGGTTGTTGTTACCTATCCGCAGGTCGTAATTAAACGAAAGCATTGTTCCGCTTGTAACACTTCCGTTACCAACTATTGCGCCATTGATGTATAACAGCACTTTGCTTCCGTTATAGGTAGCGGCCACGTGGTTGTATCCTGTGGGAACAATGATGCTTGAAGTAAATACGAAAAATCCTGTAGTGGTAAATATAGTAAACCTCAGTGCATTGGTATCGTTTAATTCGAGGGCATATTGTATAAAACCTACAGCCGAATCTTTGGTAATGATAGAGCGTGTTGCACCGCCTGCAGTGCGGTTGATCCAGGCTTCAACAGTGAGCCCCGAAGAAACATTAAGGGTTGGCGAACTCGTTACATTTACCCTGCTTTGTGCTGCGCCAAAAGTAAGCGCATTTACCGGGGTGTTGCCTAATGCAATATCGGTCACATTAAATGTCCTTACCAACGTATCGTTAGAAGCATCACCATCATTGGCTAGTGAAGTCCAGGTTTTAAGTGTGTATGTTCCGGCAGTTGACGGGTTAAACAAGGTTGACATGTTAACTGCTGCGCTGGCTTTTCCGGCCAGGCTCGGAATAGTGAATGATCCCGTATAATTTACAGGGCCTGTAATGCTCACGTTAACATTTACACCTGTTTGTGCTGCACTTCCATAATTAGCAACCGTTACTTGAGGCGCAAACGAAGAAGATCCCAGAATAACAGAACGGCAAGGATTGTTTACGCTGGCCACACCCATATCGTTTGCCCCGTCAACCACGCGCACATTGTCAATATCAACAACGGCATCATTGGTGGTTCCAAACCAATCCAGCATGATCTTGATCACCACATCATTGCCTGCATAAGCACCTAAAGAAACTTCGTAGGTTGTGTAAGCTGCAGAAGAAATATGGTTGGTTCCGTTGATCAGGTTTGTTAATGTAAATGTATTTCCGCAATCTGTTGATACCATAATTTTAACACTGTCTGTATTGATCAATGTTGCTGCAGTTCCACCTACATTGTTTATGATCCGGTAATCAAACCTCAGTACTGTATTTGCATTCACATTACTTATACGTGGCGACCGCAGGGAAGCGTTGGCTGAAAAGGTATTTGTGTTATTGATCCCCACACGCATGCTGTTTGTGCCCCCGTTCCCGGTATTGGCATTCACAAAGAAGCGGCCTGCAACCCATTCGCCCGGAACCGCAAGTGCCGCATTAAAGTTTTGCGCGAAAGGAATGGTGTTAGCGGTAAATATGGTCCTTTGCAGCTCTGGCAGGGTATCATTTATTTTATTGTTATCAGGCCCGAAAACCGTCCAGGCCTTGAAGGTATAAGTACCCACCGAATCAAAATTAAAATTGCCGGTCAGGTCAACATCTATGTGGTCATCAGAAACCAATGAGCCGCTGTTCGTGGTAACAGGTCCGAAATTGAATGTGGTGCCTGAAGGTTTTTTAACGAACCCGTAAAGGGCCAGGTTATCAATGGCAAAATTCTGGGTTAATAAGCCCAGGTTCTGTACCCTGAATTTTACAGCCTGGATACCCAGGTTAGCGCATCCTATTCCCGGTGCATTCAGATCAATTACACCAAGGTCATCATTGATTTTAAGCCTTGGCTCGATCATAAAGCGGAATGCATTTGCGGGATTAACGGCAAAGTCGTTCCAGGCCAGGTTCTGGTAATTGACACCCTGCCTGAAAAAGAATGTTTTATTCCTGATCGGGTTTTCAGTTTGGAAAGCAAATCCGATGTTATTCGAAGTTGTTTGTCGAACCCCGATATAGAAGTTACCCGTTACCGGAACCGAAGGAAGGGACAGGTTGAATACCCCATTAACTGTGCTTTGTGTAGCCGAAACCCAAAAAGGAACACTTTTAGGACCTGCTGCACCCGAATCCAGATAAATAACCACCTGGAAAGGAAATGGCTGAACAAAACCAGGGTTGGTAAAATCCACATTTACCTGGTTCACAAAATTGGGTACCGGGGTATAGAATTTGGCCACGATCTCGCCTTCACCGGTGGTTCCCACATTTCCCGAACGGGGTAAAGAAGTTTGGGTATATGCCAATGCATTTAATGTATTCTCCCTTAACCAGGTAGATACATTATTGCTTGCATTCTGGTCACTTGTAATGATGGCCTTTAATGTATCACGGCCCAGAACCGAGGGAGTGTAAGGAGAAAGATATACCGTTGTATCCGAAAAGCGGGAAAGGTTCACCAGGATGCTATCGGCAAAATTAGATGCGGTACCGGTAAGTTTTACATATAAGCCATTGATGGCCCTTGTACCGTTGTTGCGGATAATAGCCCTTACCGTATCATCTGTTCCAACCGGAATTTTTCCGTATGTATAAATGATCACAACCGATGCATCCATTGAATCGAGCGGGGTTAAACTTTCATAAGCACCACGGAACGGATCGGTTAAGCTGCGCGCGGTACCGAACATGTCTGTTGGTACCGAAGCCAATGGGGTGCCAACTACCAGTTTTGCGCTATTTCCGGTTGCAAGAACCGGGGTGCTGTCGTTAATAAAGGCAACATTGCCCATCGTTGAATTTTGCTCATTGGGAAATGCTGCCGCCCGGTAAGCTGCTTCTGTTCCGTAAAATGTGCCTAACCATGCAGCGTAAAGGTTGTTTGGGCCACCCCAGATCGTATTATAATCCACCACATTGGTTCCCGTTGTGGGTGTGCTTACAAACAGGCCTACATGCTGGTTTGCGCTACCTGTGCGCGTATTGATGCATAGGTTGTTTTTAAATGTGAAAGAGCTGCCTGTTCCGGCATTTGATTTTAATGCAGCCATGCTTGTCGGCTGGCCGTTGGCGGTAACATGTATTCCACCAACCCTGAATGTATTATTCTCAACGATCACAGTCGCATTAATGGCTGCTCCGCCAAATGTAAAACAACGTATGTTCTGGCTTCCTGTATTAAGAAATGCGGCACTTCCTATCGAAATGCTGTTGTTCCTTACAATTAAGGTACCGCTATTGGCAAGCGGGCTGGAGGTAATTCCCAATAAAATATTGGCTGCAGAAGTATTAAGATTATAGATCTGGTTTCTGAGAATGCTTACTGTTGAGGAGGGCTCAATGGTAGCAACATTTATTCCCTGGTAACCTCCGGTAGAAGTAGCCACAT
>JAZKGM010000081.1:0-6835 GCA_040385895.1 Bacteroidota bacterium | reverse complement strand
AACGGTCGACAGACAAAAAGAACTGGGAAAACAAAAATGCAGTGGCAGCTACCGGTAATTCTTCTGTACCGGTAAGTTACACCACAACCGATGAGGTGAGCTCAATAAAAGGAAACCTTTATTACCGCCTTATCCAGTTTGACCTGAACGGAGACTCTTATACCAGTAAAGTTGTTCAGCTGGACCTGAACAATAACATAAAACCAACAATTAATATTTATCCGAATCCTACTACAACTCATTTATATGTAGAGGGGTTAAACGAAGGCGCTTCAGTTTACAATGTACTCGGAACCCGTTTATTGGAAATAAAAGATAACAACACGATCATAGATGTAAGCGCTTTTCCAAAAGGTATTTATTTCATAAAATCCGGGAATGAGATAAAAAGATTTATTATAGAATAACATTTTTGATCTTGCCGGAAATCCCTCACCAGCGCAAGTTGGTGGGGGATTTTAGTAAAAGCTTCACCGTTTTATTTTTTTGCTGATAGTTTCCTGATCTTTCACGGGCAACCGAAAATACCTGTATACTGGTATGTTATCATAGTGCTTCGTAAAGAATCTTTGTTAACCTAATTAATAAAATTATGAAAACAAAAATTCAGGCTTTAGTAGCCCTCATTTTAATTGTTAATTGCTCATTCGCACAGATCCGATTCCATCACAGGATTAAAATGAAACACATTAAAGGATCGGGATTTGACCTGGTAAGGGGTGGTACTTTAACATCCATTGATCTGTGTACAATGAGAAAAGGTATAGTCACTTTAAGTGGCGGTAATATTAATGTTGACCTGTGGCAAATCAAAGATGCTACAAAATGCAATAATGGTATAGACAGCAGCACAACGATCACACCACTGAAGATCGTTGATGGAAGGGCCACATTCGGGAGGCCTACAAAAGTATTATGGCTGCCTTTTCAATGCATCAATATAGGAGTTAACAGCTTGCCATTCCGGTACCGCTTTCCGGTAAAAGTAAATAATACAGAAGTTGCAGGAATAGGGACAAGCTCTTTCCAGCTTGCATTCAACTTAGGTTATACCTGGGGATGGTCTGCAATAACAACCAGGGTGCTTAATAACTACTCTGTAACATTTGGCGGATATGCAGGCCCTTCAACAGCCGATCTGAAAAAAGGCGTATACAGGGATCAAACAAAATATGTTGCCGACCAGACCAATGCAACAATGACTTACGGTGCAAATATCATTTTTGCAAGAAATGGACTGGGATTGGTGTTTGCATTCGGTACAGAAAATGCGTTGGGAAAAAATGCAGCTCAATGGATCTATAATGGAGCGCCTTATTTTGCATTTGGTATTAATAGCAGCTTTGGTAAATAGCACCTTCATTAAATAGCCATCCCTGATAAAGCTTCATTATCGTGAGGCTTTATCAGGTTAAAAGTATGTTGTTGTCAATAGCAAACTTTACCAGGCCGGCCAGGTTCTTTGCACCTGTTTTACGCAGTATGTTCTTACGGTGTGTTTCCACCGTATAATGGCTCAGGTGCAACTGCTCTGCAATTTGTAAAGTAGTATGTTCGTTAATGATCAGGTTGATGACATCAAGCTCACGTGGTGTTAGCTCTGCCGGATTCTTTGCGTGCAATTCCTGTTTGGGTGAAACAAAATAAGTGGCACCTTTGATCACTTCATTAATGGCCAGGTACAATTCGTGCATTCCCGCATTCTTCAGAATATAACCGCGTGCCCCGTAGTTTTTTGCATCGGTGATATACCTTTTATCTCCATGCATAGACATGATGATGGTTTGGGTAGGGATCTCATTATCGTGAAGGTAACGGGTCACCTGCAGGCCATCCTTTTCCGGCATTCTCAGATCGAGCAATGCCACCTGGGGCTTTAAGCTTAATATCAATTCTAAAGCTTTAGTACCGTTGGTTGCTGTGCCAGCCACACAAAACTCATCGTTCCTGTTCAGCAAAAGCTGCAGGCCATCTATTACCATCTGGTGGTCATCAGCAATGATTATTTTTGTTTTCATGCGCATCTGTTAACCGGTAGTTCAATAATTATTGTTGTGCCTTTGCTTAAAGTGCTGTCAAGAGAAAAGCTGCCCCCGGCATGATTCACCCTGTTCTGTATATTTATTAATCCTATCCCAATTTGCTTTCCCCCTGCATTAAACCCTATTCCATCGTCTTCGATCATTACCTGTAAAATACCTGCATCATAGCTTATCTGTAGCGAAATGGTCGAGGCCTGTGCATGTTTATGCGCATTGTACAACAATTCGCTTACAACGCGATACACCATTAGCTCATCGCGGCTGTTTTTAAACACGAGCTGATCTGCATCCCAATATAATGCATACCGATGTTTGTTCGATCTGCCAAGGCTCTCCATATATTCGCCAATAGCATGTTTAAGGCCTTTAACAGAGATCACTTCCGGTTGCAGGTTATGAGAAACTTCACGCATTTCATCAATAACTTCATTAAGACCGGTAAGCACTTTATCAAGCAACCCTTTTCCTGGCTCGTTACTGCCGGCCCGGAAATATTCAATGTTCATTTTTATGCCGGACAGCCTGGCACCAATTCCGTCATGAAGCTCCTCGGCAAGGCGTTTCCTCTCTTTTTCTTCCCCGCTTACCAGGGCATTAAAAATCTCGTGCTGTTTATCCAGCTCTTTTTGCTGAAGTGTTTTAGTAAACCGGTTTACCTTTTGCTGGTATACAATGATATACAGCAGGATAAAAACAACCAGGCCAACAATTACCGTTGTACCCACCAAAAATACCCCTGTTAATCCTGCCTGTATCTGAAGCATAAAAAACTGTATGCAAAAATAAAGTTACATAAAATATTAACACCGGCATGGAAATCATGGATAAGCTGAAACGTTTCCGGGTCTTTATTTACTGTTAAATTCATGAGCAACAGGAAAAAAATGATAATGCTGAAATAGGTAAGTACGCCAAATAACAACCAGAACCTTCCTTTCTTAAACAGGTATTGATCATTGGTTTGGTTAAATAAAATATAAAGCTGGTACAAGGATAAAAAAACAAGGAACACCGCTCCTAATGTGCGTGCAAGGGTTGGAAACCTCATCGGACCGTTTACCAGGCTTATATCCGCTATGCTTATAAGAAACTGTATGGGAATAAATGCCCGGCACAATAACATGAACAAGCGGTTGCCGTAAAACAAGCTGCTGAAAGCGTAACAATAAACCGAAACTTCTATTGCTGTAAAAACATGCAACAGCGGCATATTATTCTTATAGGTTTCGCTCAGCCATAATGCCAGGTATTCCACCCCTATGCTTAGTGTATAAAAGGCGAGCAATAGTTTAAACGGGCTGCTTAGTTTTTTATAAAAAAGCAGCCCGCTTAACACAGGTAATAAGATAGAGCACTGAGAGAAAAGGGTTATATTCAACTTATTGCTTTATAAAAACGTAACTAACATTTTCTTTTATTCGCCTGGCTTTAACAGAAGCAAAGTGGCATTACTTCATTTCTATTTTTTGGTAAAACGAAGTGGTTTTGACTGCAGGTTCGACTTTGCATCACTATTTAGAACATTAGGTGAGCTACAGGCGGCAGGACAGTTCTGCGAAAAATTATACACTTTTGTATTTCCGTCTATACCTATCATATCATTACCTTTTTTGTTTACAGGCACCATGGCCAGCCTCATCGTATCCCCTGCGATGGTATCGTTAAAGCAGGGGTAAAATTTCATAAATGCAGTACTGTCTTCCAGTAAATTTACGAAATCACTTTTAAGAAAACGCCAGGAAACCGGAATCACAATATCCGCCCCTGCCGGATGATTTCTGAACAGGCTGGTTGCCCGCTGAGCTTCTTCCAAGGTGTTATATGCAATATGATGTCCTCTGAATTTGTCAATGATTTTCCTCAATGAATCATTCTCATATTCAAGCTTTGCAAATTTTTGTGAATCATCCGTTTTGCAGGCTATTGACATGAATGATAAACCAACAAAAAAATAAATTACATTTTTCATAAAATTAGTTGTTTAATTGTTTCCGCACAAAGTAAACCATGCCCTAGTTTTAAATCCATACCCGGAAACAGGTATAAATTTATATTCAAATTAGTTATGTTGCTGAATAAATGAGCGAATTGTTTTCTGACGATTACTTTATGCGCCTGGCTTTAACAGAAGCAAAAAAGGCTTACGACCTGGGAGAGATCCCGATCGGTGCCCTTGTGGTGAGCAATAATAAAATTATTGGTAAAGGGCATAACCTCACCGAACAATTGAATGACGTTACCGCACATGCAGAAATGCAGGCCATAACTGCAGCAGCAAATTTTCTGGGCGCCAAATATTTAATTGATTGCACCTTGTATGTTACTATCGAACCATGCGTAATGTGTGGTGGCGCTTTATACTGGAGCCAAGTGAGTAAAGTGGTGTATGGTGCGAAAGACGAAAAACGGGGCTATACACAGGCAGGAAACAAACTTCACCCCAAAACAGAAATTGTTACAGGTATTCTTGCCGAAGAATGCGGAGAGCTCTTAAAAACTTTTTTCAGGAAACTGCGATAACTGCTGATTTAGCACAAACATAATTTTATGTGATGCGTTTTAAATAATAGAAATTCTATATTCGTCCTGTTTCTAGTGTTTCTGATTATTTAACTTTTTTAATACATTAAAATATGGCATTCGAATTACCAAAACTTCCTTATGAGCTAAATGCACTTGAACCGCATATTGATGCTAAAACCATGGAAATTCACCATGGCAAACACCACAATGCGTATGTTACCAATTTAAATGCAGCAATTGCAGGCACCGAAGCCGAAAACCTGAGCATCGAAGACATCTGCAAAAACATCAGCAAATATCCTGCTGCGGTGCGCAATAATGGTGGCGGACATTACAACCACTCCCTCTTCTGGACCATTTTAAGCGGAACGCCTACAAAAGCTTCAGGTAAATTAGCTGAAGCAATTGAAAAAGACCTTGGCGGTATGGACAAGTTGAAAGAGGATTTTAATAAAGCAGCAGCCACCCGTTTTGGTTCAGGCTGGGCATGGCTTTGTGTAGAGAATGGCAAGTTAAAGATATGCTCTACTCCTAACCAGGACAACCCACTGATGGATGTAGTAACCGACTGTAAAGGCACTCCTGTTTTAGGACTGGATGTGTGGGAACACGCTTATTATTTAAATTACCAGAACCGCAGGCCTGATTACTGTACCGCTTTCTGGAACGTAGTGAACTGGGATGAGGTAAGCCGCAGGTACGAAGCCGCATTGTAATTATACAACATGTCGATCCGGGCATAGCCGGGAATGACATGCCTGTATTATTTTTTATAATATATTTGCAACATGCCGTGGTTCGTTTACTGCGGCATGTTTTATTTTAAAACCACCATGCAAAAAGTAATAAACATAAAAGAAATCGAGCTGATCACCAACCCTGAAACACTTAAGTTATACAGCCACGATGTGCTTCCCAGGATTGAAGACCAGCGGGTGCGCAGGTTAAGCCTCGATAAAGCATCAACTTTGGGCAACGTAAGTAATGTGATTGCCAATATTGTGCTGGATACACCTTCCGGCTACAAACGCATACAGGCCAAAGTTAAGGGTATTGACGAGCACAACGTTTGGCTTGAAGACCGGACACTCATTCCCCTAAAAGCAATTTATTCAGTCGATATGGTTTAACCATTCACAATAAAAAATAGTTAGCTTATATTGTTTTTTACGCAATTAAACATAAATTGCAGTCAGAAACCCGACCATACATATGGAAAATGTTCTGAATGGAATTCAAATACCTTATATCGAAAAAGAGCTGATTAAAGACCTGGTATTTATTAATGAAGAAGTGCTGGTGAGTGAAGATGAACGTGTGTTGAGAAAAAGCCAGTTGCAAAAAGCCATGTTTTTGGGGAACACAAGCAAAGGGAAAAGTAAAATTACTTTTGTGACCAACGAAGGATTTAAAAAAGTAGAGACTACTGTGTGGAGTGCCGATGATGTGGAAGTGTTGCTGAAATCAGGAACATTTATCCCGGTGCACGCCATTTATAAAGTAGATCTTTTATAAGAAGAATATGGTGCAGCAATGCACCAGGATTAGGGGGTAAAAAGACAAGCCGGTTATGCAATGCATACCGGCTTTGTTAATTTTATCGGGTGAGGATGATGTTTCTTTTTAGGTAACAGAAAGCCTGCGCTATTCTACCGTAACCGACTTGGCCAAATTACGCGGCTGATCTACATTGCATTCACGCATTACAGCAATATGATAAGACAGCAATTGCAAAGGAACACTGGCTATTAAAGGCAGCATGGCTTCTTCGCAATGCGGAATATGGATCACATAATCGGCATGCTCGTTAATATGTGTATCTCCTTCGGTAGCTATTGCAATAACACGGCCTTTACGGGCCCTTACTTCCTGTATGTTGCTGATCACCTTTTCGTAGCTGCTATGTTGCGTAGCAATAACAATAACCGGCATTTCCTCATCTATTAACGCAATAGGGCCATGTTTCATTTCTGCAGCAGGGTAACCTTCGGCATGGATGTAACTGATCTCTTTTAGTTTTAATGCACCTTCAAGCGCAATCGGGAATCCGTATCCGCGGCCCAGGTACAAGGCATTGCGTGAATCTTTAAATTCTGCCGCGATCGCTTTTATATGGTCATCTAATTTTAATGCGCGTTCAACTGAAAGAAAATTAAGAACGAATCGTAAGTTTTATTCTCAAATTTCAAATATTATTAATTCATATTTCAGCTTTGTCAAAGCAGTTGAGTTCTTAGCAATGAAAAAACTAAAGATATAATAATATTAAA
>JAZKGM010000080.1:0-11293 GCA_040385895.1 Bacteroidota bacterium | reverse complement strand
CATTCTTATTTTAGAAAAAAGAACTTTAGCCCGGTGAATTAAAAATAATCGGCCATTTTTGCTTTTGCATAGCCCTCCTTCTTCACCTCCTGCCGCATGTTAAATAAGGTCTGGTAAGGACCATCGGTAATAAACAGGTTCATCATCCAGGCAGGAACGCTCCCGCCCGGATCAAAGAACAAGCGATACTCGGCCTGCACTTTGCCATTGGCAAGTTGTGTAAATTTCCAACGCGCTTCTGTTCGTTTCACCCGCACATATTCTTTCTGCACAGGCATGTAATCCGGTAAATGACCCGAGCTGATTTCAATGGTCGTTTCATCCAGTTTCCTGGTTGTAAACCTCGAAACCAGGTCGCGATCGGTGGCCGGCCAGGGTACATGTGTAATATGATAGTAAATGAGTTCGTTCTTTGAAACCTGCTTTAGAAGCCGGCTTTCCGAGCAATTATACACCCAGTTCTTATAGTTGGCCACGTCCATCACCACAGCTACCAGCTGGGGAATACCGGCATCAAACTGCAGTTCGGCCTTTACCCCTTTCACTGCATATTCCGGGTTCGAAGAAGTATAGATCTTTATCCCGTTCTGGTCTTTGCTTAATACCCAGGCGGGTTCGCTGTCGCCCGGCAGCAGGCACAAAAAAAACGTTATGCTTGCCAGCAGCTTCACTTCATTTATTCGTTGTTCCGGATCAGTGGCTCGCGCTTCGATCCTTTATACAGTTCAAACTTGTAGTACTTGCATTCGAGCGGGCCGTTAAATAAGGTTAAACGCTGGCTTGCAGCCAAACCAACACGTTTTAGCGCCCCTATGTTCGAAGAGATGATCCAGGCGGTATATCCCTGAAAATCCTGCTTCAGCTTATCCCCGATCTCTTTGTAAAAATTCCCGATCTCATCAATAGGCAAACGCTCTCCGTAAGGCGGGTTCATAATTACAAGCCCGTTCACCCCCTGCGGTGGCTTCACCTCATCAAAACGTTTGTTGCTCACGCGGATGTCTTCATCAAGCCCTGCGCGTTCAATATTGGCGCGTGCAATTTCAATTGCTTTAAAAGTTTTATCGCTTCCCATAAACACGGTATCTGTTTCCGTGATCCTGCTTTTTGCATCATCAACCAGCTTTTGCCATAACGCAGCATCAAAGCCTTTCCAGTGCATAAAGCCAAAATGCTTGCGGAACAAGCCCGGGGCTATATTCCTGGCATACAAGGCAGCTTCTATTAAAATAGTACCACTTCCGCACATCGGGTCAATAAAAGCCCCTTTGCCATCCCATTCGGTCAGCATCACCATGCCTGCCGCAGTAACCTCGTTAATAGGTGCAAGGGTTTGCTCCGTTCTGTATCCCCTGCGGTGCAGGCTTTCGGCCGTACTGTCGAACGAGATCGTTATTTCATCGCGCACAATGTGGATCGCAATGCTCAGGTGCGGCTTTTCCGTATCAACACTCGGCCTTCTTCCAAACTTATCGCGGAAACGATCCACGATCGCATCTTTTGCTTTTTGCGAAACGAACTGCGAATGATTAAAGAAGTCGGTGCTCAAACTGGTATGAATAGCCAATGTTCCGTCTACATCCAGGTAATTTTCCCATTCAATCTTTTTAACCTCATCATACAGGTCGTACTCATTACGGGCATTGAACTTCTTAAAAGGAATCAGGATCTTTAATGCCGTGCGGGTACACAGATTCGCCTTGTACAACGTTTCCAGGTTGCCATAAAAGCTTACAGCCCGGTTATGTTTAAATATATCTTCAGCGCCAAGCTTTCTTAATTCGTCAGCCAGCACAGGCTCAAGGAATTGCTGGGTGGTGGCCACCATATTGAATCTGGTAGAGGAGGTAAATTGCATCATGTTAATGGCACAAAGGTAAACTTATTTATGGCTTACGTTGTTAGTTATTATATTCGCAACCGATTTTATTGTTTGTTTATGAATGTACTTTTAATTGGCTCTGGCGGACGTGAACACGCCTTTGCATATAAGCTTACCCAAAGCCCCCTTTGCACAAAATTGTTTGTTATGCCCGGAAATGCCGGTACTGCAAGCATGGCCATCAATGTGCCGATCAACCCGCTCGAATTTTCGCTGGTTGGAGCGTTTTGTATGGATAACGAGATCGCCCTTGTGATCGTGGGCCCTGAAGAACCATTGGTGAAAGGCATCCGCAATTATTTTATGGCCGATGACAGGCTGAAGACCATTGCTTTTGTAGGACCCGATGAAACCGGTGCGCAAATGGAAGGCAGCAAAGACTGGAGCAAGTCGTTTATGAAAAAGTACAACATTCCAACAGCTGCTTACGAAACATTTACCTCACAAAACATTGATGCAGGAATTGATTATGTAAAAACGCATCGTTTACCCGTTGTGCTTAAAGCTGACGGGCTGGCTGCCGGTAAAGGCGTGCTGATCTGCGAAAACAATGAAGATGCCGTTAACGAACTGAATGCGATGATCAAAGAGCAGAGATTCGGAACGGCAAGCACGAAGGTGGTGGTGGAAGCCTTTTTAAAAGGCATTGAGCTTTCGGTATTTGTGTTGTGCGATGGGCAACACTACACCATTTTACCAAGCGCGAAAGATTACAAACGCATTGGTATTGGCGATACCGGTTTAAATACAGGCGGAATGGGTGCCATCTCTCCTGTGCTTTTTGCCGATGATGCTTTTTTACAAAAAGTGGAACAGCGCATCATTCAACCCACGGTAAACGGATTGATCAGCGAAGGAATAAACTACATCGGTTTTATCTTTATCGGGTTGATGAACATGGATGGAGAACCTTATGTGATCGAGTACAATTCGCGCATGGGAGACCCCGAAACGGAAGCCGTGCTTCCACGCATTGAAAGCGATTTTATGGAGCTGATGCTGGCTACTGCAAATGGAACACTGAACGAATATGTGCTGAAAACATCCGAAAAAACAGCTGTAACCGTCATGCTGGTTTCTGAAGGCTACCCTGGAGAGTATAAAAAAGGAGAGGTGATCACGGGTGTGGAAGACATCCAGAACTCGCTGGTGTTCCATGCCGGAACAAAAACAAACGAAGCCGGAGAACTGGTGACCAACGGAGGCCGCGTAATTGCCATCACCTCGTTTGGCCATGATGTGAAAGAAGCCTTACAGGTCTCTTTTGAGAATGCACAAAAAATAAGATACAACGGCAAATATTTCAGGAGCGATATCGGGTTCGAGTTTTTATAGATAATTCAGAATAATTCAACGTTTCTTTCTGCATATCTTGCTTCCCATTTTTCAGCTATGCAACAACGTAAACCAGCCATCGGCTTTATTTTCATTACTTTATTAATTGATGTGATCGGCTTCGGGATCATTATCCCGGTATTGCCTAAACTTATTGTAGAGCTCACCGGGGGAACCTTGAGCGATGCGGCTGTATACGGAGGTTGGCTGCTGTTTGCCTTTGCCATCATGCAGTTCCTGTTCTCGCCTGTGTTTGGGGGATTAAGCGATCAATACGGACGAAGGCCCGTATTGCTGCTTTCGTTATTGGGTTTTGGCATCGATTATATTTTGCTGGCCCTGGCGCCAAGCATAGGCTGGCTTTTTGTAGGACGCATTATTGCAGGAATTACCGGGGCAAGCTTTACCACAGCCAGCGCATACATTGCCGATGTGAGCGAGCCTGAAAAACGCGCGCAAAACTTCGGGATGATAGGGGCCGCATTCGGCCTTGGATTTATTATCGGGCCTGTGCTGGGTGGTGTATTAGGCCAGTTCGGTTCGCGTGTTCCTTTTTATGCCGCAGCAGCCATCACATTTATTAATTGCGCCTATGGTTATTTCGTCCTTCCCGAATCGTTAAGCAAGGAGAACCGCAGGAAGTTTGACTGGAAGCGGGCGAACCCCATCGGGTCATTGATGCAATTGCGCAAATACCCGGTCATCTCAGGACTGGTTGCTTCACTGATCTGTATTTACATTGCTGCACATGCCGTGCAAAGCACCTGGGCCTATTTTACCATGGAACAATTTAAATGGACTGAAGCCACCGTGGGGTATTCACTTGGCGTGGTGGGGGTGCTTATTGGTTTGGTACAAGGTTTATTGATCAGGTATACCACTCCTGCCCTGGGTGAAAAAAAATCAGTATATGCCGGGTTCGGGTTATATGCCATTGCACTTTTGCTGTTTGCTTTTGCAAATACAAGCTGGATGATGTTTGCCATCCTTGTTCCGTATTGCCTTGGCGGGATCTGCGTTCCTGCCAACGAGCAAGGTGAATTGCAAGGCGGCTTAACCAGTTTGATCAGTGTTACTTCCATTATCGGCCCACCTTTAATGACCAATTTATTTGCCGTTTTCACCGCCAGCGATGCACCGGTCTATTTCCCCGGTGCCCCTTTCCTGGCGGGATCTATATTGATCATTGCAGGCACATTCCTGGCGGCAAGATCATTAAAGGAACGGCTGAAAAATGTGACGTGACCGATCTGCCGGAACATCCGCTTTTATAATATGGTTATGTTGTAGAGCAGTGTAGATAAGAAACGCCACAGATTTCACAAATACAGCGTCCTGATAAGCGTTTACCTGATCATTAATTGGGTGCAAGGAAAAATTCTCTTGCAATTTTTTAGCTTAATCTGTATAATCTGTGGCCCTGCCTCAATTCTTGCATGAAAGCGTCAACACTATTTTACAACATCCCGAATAATATTTGAGTCGGGCCGGTTACAGCGTACGGTAGAATAGATTAATAAGAAATTAAACAAGCCTCCGTATCTGTGTAGTCTCCCGCTTAAGTATAACAGGTAGTAGCTGATCATTGAATTAATTTATGAATTAAGCTTTTACAATCTCAATAATCATTATACCTTGGTTCGGCAAAAAAATGAACAAAGGTTTACTATTCATCCTGATTACTGTTTTGCTCATAACTAACGTTAATGCGCAAGACAACTGGCGGTTGGAATACAAACAGCAGGGCGATGCGCTTAAAAGATCTGACTGGCTTTACCAAACCCTTAAGCTGAGAAAAAAATATGTTCAGAACGAGGTAGAAATGCTGGAAGAGGCGATGGCGCTTGCTGAAGAATTGAAAATAGATACCTTAACAGCCAAAGCCCATGTTTCTGTAGGAAAGTATTACCAGCGCACAGGCGAAATGCAAGGTTCGTGGGACGAGTTCCAGCTGGCTAAACGGCTATTCCTCAAAGCGAGGATGTTTAATTATGTGGGGGGCGTTATTTATTACCAGTCTATTGTGTTACTTAACCAGGGGCTTGGCGATAGCCTGATCCGGTATCTTGATTCCTATAAAGGCCTGCATAAATTCATGACGGAAGAGTCAACGAAACTTTACCTCCGCACCATGAAGGCAACTGCTTGCCAGACTGCCGACAAAAAACAAGAAGCGCTTAAAGAATATGAATTGATCCTGCCCCTGGCTTACCAGATAAAAGACACTTCGTTGATCCTGGCTACCATTATTAATCTCGGCATGTTGCAGAACACATTCGATTCGTCAATGATGTGGTACCAAAAGGGATTACCTGTTGCTGCGCCAAATTCGCCCGATAAATATGCAGAACTCCTCCTTAAGATCGGGTTCGTTTATTCATCAAGGGATGATGAGTTAAAAGACAGCGCCTTGTATTATTTCCTGGAGGCAGAAAAAAACGAACAGTTCTTTATATCCCCCATCCTGAAGATACAGACCAAAACCTGCATCAGCGATTTTTTTATGAATAAGGAAGAATACGATCTTGCCCTGCCATACCTGCGGAGTGCTGTTGCCTTATCATCAAATATTCCCGGAAAAAACACCAACCTGGCATTGCACAACCTGGGCATTTGTTTTATTAACCTTAACCAGAAAGATTCTGCAACGTATTACCTCCGGAAATATAAAACAGGTATCGAGCAGCATGGCGATGCTTATCAATGGATGTTATACTACCAGGCCATGGCCAAATTTGCCAGGCTCAATGGAGATACTTGTTCTGTGCAGTCGCAGCAAAACAGGAACTATGCGTTATCTTATGCCATCCAGATCAATGAGGCACGGATCGCCATGAGCATCATGAATGATGCTACTGATTGCATCCTGAAAAATACACAAACGGGCGGATCGCTGCCTTTGATAAAAGACCTGCTTGAGTATTTTAAGCGCTATCAACCCATTATAAAATCAAAAGAGACCTTGTATTCTTATGCTGCTTTCCTTTCAGGGTATGCAAGGGTTGAAGCACTTTACGGAAACAAGGACAAGGCGCTTGACCTCTATGATCAGCTCACAGCAGTACTCTCACGTATTGAAACAGAAAAATATAAACTGGGGCATAACGAAGCCCTGGTGAAATATAAGACCGAGTTGAAAGACCAGGAGATCCTTTACAGCAAACGAAAGAACCTGGCTTTAACGATCGGGGCCATCCTGCTTTCTGTGATCATGCTTATTGTGATTTTTGCGCTCTACAAAACCAGCCTGCTCAATAAAAAGATCAATGCACAAAAAACAGAACTCCAGCAGCTCAATGTTGTGAAAGACCGTTTGTTCAGCGTGATCAGCCACGATATGCGGGCACCGGTGAGTTCCCTGCTGGCTTTTATTCAATTGCTGGATAAGGGAAAGATCTCACCCGAAAAATTACCTTCGTTTACTGGCGAACTCAAAGCAAAATTAGGATACACGGCAGGGCTTATGGATAACCTGTTAAACTGGGCGCACTCCCAGATGCAGGGCTATAAACCGGTAATGAAAACATTCGACCTGGGGAATGTGGCAGTTGAAGTAGTGAACCTGCTGCAGGCCGATGCTGATAAAAAAAACATCACCATCGAAAATACAATAGAAAAAAATATCCAGGTTACGGCAGATGAAAACATGACTTCCTTATTGCTCAGGAACCTCGTAAGCAATGCCATTAAATTCACCCATAACAAGGAGAAGATTATACTAAGCAGTTTCAACGAAGGTGGCAGAACAGGCTTTGTAGTAAAAGATTTTGGCGTGGGCATAAGCGATGACCTGGTGCTTGAATTTAACGGCAGATCGATTGAAGGTCCGCTAAAAACAGCATTGGGAACAGCCAATGAAAAAGGCACAGGCCTGGGGCTGATGCTGTGCAAAACATTTGCAACATTAATGGGCGGTAACATTTTGCTGCAGAGCGAACCGGGCAAAGGTTCCTGCTTTACTGTTTACCTTCCTGCATAACAGGTTAAAAGCCTTTGCCGAAACAAGTTCAGCAAAGGCTTTTGGTATAGTTGATCTGAAAATAAGAGTTATAAGTAAAAGCGTATGTTTAAAGCACCATCAATAAAAAACACCGCATCATAACGCCCGATATCAATGGCTGGTTTTAGGTCAGCACCAACGCTCATCGGGAAATCAGGGATTTTATACTCGATACCAAAAATAGCATCCGCACCTGCCGATATGTAACTACCGTTGCCATAGGTTACATCATAATAACGGTTGTTGTTGTACCTGTAATACCTGTAATAACGCACGTCACTTTGAAAATTGATGTGTAAACCCGGACCCGCATAAAACATCAGGCCTTCAATACCACTGATCTGTTTCTGAAACTCATATAAACCGGTAATGTTCAGGTTACCGCGGCCGTATGTCCCTACAATAAACTCAAACGCCCCTTTTTTCATCGGGTTAAGTTTTAGTGAAATGCCTGTTGGCAAACCTGCCCTTAGCCCCACGGCTATCTGTGCATTGCTGCTTGTGGTTACAAATAATCCGATTATCAGTAACATTCCTAACGTAATTTTTTTCATAGCAAATTTCTGTTCTGTAATCTCTATGTTCAAATTACGAACCAATGCGTTTTTGCCCCATCTTTCACGTGATTTCAAATAAATAGAGGAAATTTCACCCCAAAAATAGCACCTATAGCACATTAATTACCCGGTGTTGCTTTCCGGCAATGGCAAATTCATCGCCAACCGATTTACCGGATAATTGAACAGCCAGCGGAGAAGTAACAGAAACGATGGCCATCTTTATGGATTCAAATTCGATGGTTCCTAATCCTGCAGCGATATATATAACCGAGGCATCTGTCTGGATCAATGCTCCTTTTACTGCTTTGGTAAGCTGTTGCTCCGGGTTAAGCTTTTTCAGTTCTTTTAATTCATCATTCACCACCTTAAGCTGTTTCGCGCTCATATCGCGCTGGATCTGGCTCATGGCACGCCCGGTTTCATATTTATCGCCTGCGCTGCTTTTTTCTTCGGTGTTGGCCGATTCCTGCGCATCAACCATTGCTTTGCGGTTCGCATCCATGCGTTGTTCCAGTAATACAATGCAATAATTATGAAGCCTTCGCTTAAAATCACTATTTATCATTCCGTACAAAAATATGTTTTACCACGCTGAATATTTTCGTTTGATTTGTATTTCATGAAATGGTATTATCCCATCCTATCAGCACCCTTATACCTCTTGCTGGTTTTGCCCCTGCGCGTGCTGTATGTGTTATCCGACCTGGTGTACTTTCTCCTTTTTTATGTAGCAGGCTACCGCAAAAAGGTAGTGTACTCAAATCTTAAAAATGCTTTTCCGGGCAAAAGCAAACAAGAGCTTAACGTGATCGCAAAGAAATTTTACCGCCACATGGTCGATGTTGTTTTTGAAACATTAAAGCTGGCCACACTATCGAAGGAGGAACTACTGAAGCGTTTGATCTTTACAAATTATGAGGTGATCGACCGGTTTAAGGCCAGGAACCAGAGCTTCGTGTTCGTGCTCGGCCACATGGGCAACTGGGAATGGACAGGTCCTTCTTTCTCGCAAAACCACCCGATGAAACTTTATGGATTATACCATCCTTTAAGCAATCAGTTTTTCGACTGGTTCCTTTATAAACTGCGTGCCCGCTTTGGTGTAGGCCTTATACCAATGAATAACCTGTTGCGTGAAATGGTGAAACTTAAAGATGAATGCTGTGCCATTGCATTTATTGCCGATCAAACCCCAAGCTCGGAAAATGCCTATTGGATCAGCTTCCTGAACCAGGATACGCCTGTTTTTTTTGGCACCGAAAAAATTGCACGCAGGTTTAATTACCCCGTTGTTTATGCTTCGGCAAGCAAGCCTGCGCGCGGCAGGTATGTGTATACCTTTAAAGTGATCACCAGCGAACCCAATAATACGCAGGAAGGGTTTATTACCAAAGAGCACACGCGCCTGCTGGAAGAAGACATAAAAGCCACCCCGCACATCTGGCTCTGGAGCCACAGGAGATGGAAACATAAAAGAAAAACTAAAGATGAATAGGCAGGTTATCCATTTTATCGGATAGCTTTTTTATAAACCCTTTCGGGGCAAAGCGATACCCGATGATAAGCCGCGCATCGCTCACGCGCATTTCAACAGCAACACCTTTGGATAAACGGTAATTGTATGAATCATTAACCGCTGTGATGCCTATATAAAACCGTTCGGCATTATAACCAATGCCAAAACGGGCAAGGCTGCGGGCCGATGCGGAGAAACGCCTGTTGGGTGTCGATTCATTTTCTGCATTAAAATTCTGGTATTGAAATGCAACACCTATCATGGGGGCTATGGTAAAATATAAACGTTTAAGCACAAACGTATGCGCATAACCCGGCAGGATGCTTCCTACATAAAACTCTCCGTTCTCGAGCTTTTCCTGGGGTTGCGAAAAGCTGTCGAGCTGATTGGGAAGAATGGAAAAAGGGTTCTTAAAATGCAGGTAGTTAACAGATGCGCCCATTAAAAAAGATCCCGCACTTCTTTTCTGGATCTCGTTGTGCAGGTAGCTCGAACGCAATGAATACCTTTTGTGGTTCAACACATAAAAATAGTTCAGCCCGGCACCTTCCAGCTTCATGTCGGGCAACAGGGGATAATTCTTAAATGCGTTTTTTAATGTTTCATTGCTCCTGTAGTTGTCAATGTAAAGCCCCGAGTAATTAAAGTAATACGCATCTATGTTGTGCCTTCTTGCATACACGTATATATGCAGGTCGATCTCATCTGTTTTTCCTTTTGCTTTAGGCTGAAGAAATTTAGGTGAATAAGTAAGGGCTACCCCCAACCATTTATGTTGTATCCTCATTCCTATGGCGCTTACATCATTCGGGTAATACTCGAGCCGGTAAGTTCCGTTTACCGCCATCTGGTTGGTACGGTTACGCGTAAAAACAGATAATCCCAGCTGCTGGGTTTCGTCCTGCACATACAAACTCCGGTATTCCTGGTAAGCAGTCAGAGCGCTGTCGCTTTCCTGCGCATAAGCAGCAAACTGTACAATAAAACTTACTATTATGGCAACGGTCTTAAACGGATTCAAATCAGGAAATGTGTTGTTCGAATAACAGGCGCAAATTACCTTTAGTTTTCTATTAATTGTATATACAAATAATTTACTCCTCATTATCAGTCTATTAATAAAATAATATTCAACATGTATTGACAATATATGTATATACATTAATTTTGTTCTGCATTTCAGCACAAACAGGAATGAAATTGGAAGACGCGATCAAACAAAAAGGGTTTAAAACGGAGGACGAAAAACTGGTCATTAACCTGACCTATACTTCGAGTTGGCTTGCACACGAGCAAACCCGCTTTTTTAAGCGTTTTGGAATTTCTGCGCAGCAGTATAATGTGTTGCGGATATTAAGGGGCCAGTGCCCCGACCCGGCAAGTGTCAGCCTGATACAGGAGCGAATGCTTGATAAAATGAGCAATGCATCGCGCCTGGTGGAAAAACTTAAACTAAAAGGATTGGTGGAGCGCAAGGAATGCAGCAAAGACAGGAGGCAGGTTGATGTAGCGGTAACGGAAACAGGGCTGAAGCTGCTCACCGACATCGATCAGGTTCAGCACGACATGAACAATGTTTGCAACAACCTGAATTTAAAAGAAAAACAAACCCTCAACGGGTTACTCGATAAAATAAGAACAAACTAAACAAATCAAACGTAAAACAAAATGAAAAAACTATTCACTTTCGCTGTTATTGCCGGGTTGGCATTATCAGTGGTGGCGATCAGCCAGCCAAAGAACCAAAAAGCAACTACTTATAAAGTGGATGCAAAAGAATCAACCTTTAACTGGACCGGTAAAAAAGTAACAGGCGACCATACCGGAACCATTACTTTCAGTGACGGGACAATTTCTACTGACGGGAAAAATGTAACAGGCGGTACATTTAACATTGATATGACCTCTATTGTTGTTACCGACCTGCAAGGTGAGTATAAAGGCAAACTGGAAGGCCATTTAAAATCGGATGATTTTTTCGCAGTTGACAAATTCAAAAC
>JAZKGM010000079.1:6904-8346 GCA_040385895.1 Bacteroidota bacterium | reverse complement strand
GTTACCACCGGCCATCCAGGTTGCACCATTATTTGATGTAGCCAATAAGCCTCCTTTATAGCTGGCATACACATAAGCCCCAAAGCTGGCCATTGCCTGGATCTTATTTCCATTAAGGCCGATCATAGCGGTATGTGCTACAGATGTGGAGGCCGTTTGTGACCAGCTTACCGTTGCAAAATCTGAAACAAACACACCTGCACCGTTCGTACCCGCAAAGAGCTTATTGCCGGAAGCCGTAACAGCAGTTACATCCAGGTTGGTTAAACCTGCATTCACCGCTTTCCAAGGGCCTGCATGTTGGCCTCGCATGTAAACACCGTTGCCCAGGGTACCTAAAAAAAGCCTGCCTCCGTAAAATGTAAAGGAAGTTGGGTTTACGGTTGCGGGAAGCCCGTCTTGCATAGCCTCCCAGCTGATGGACTGTAATGCAGATTCGAATACATTTCCTGCAGCATCTATGGCATATAAATGATGCGTGAGACTAAAGATCTTCTTAATGTGAAGGTTTGAAAGCCCTTCATTCTGGGCCATCCATGTTGAACCACTGTCATCCGAACTGAACACACCTCCGTTCCTGGTCGCTGCCAGCAAAAGACCATTCGCCACAATGATGTCATTAATATTCAGGCTATCGGTTAAACCGGAGTTGGAACTTACATATGAAGCAGCCAGGTTTTTACTCACAAATACACCTTTATCTGTTACGGCAACAACAAGGCTGTCACCGGCCGCTGTAATGGTATGCGTAACCGGGTTGTTAAAATTTAAATTCAACGCAGACCATGCATGCACCCCTGCAATTGCTTTAAATATTCCTTCTTTTGCAACCCCGGCTATCAACCTGTTCTGCAAAGCAGTAATTGCAGTTACATCTGCACCGGGAAGCCCGCTGCCGGCCACTACCCAGTTGATCATATTAGCAGCGGAAGTGTATATACCTTTATCGGTAGCCAGGTACCAGGCTGTTCCATTATTTGATATACCACGCACAGCAGTATTCGAAGGCAATCCTGTTTGGGCAGATAAATAAGACACTGCATTTGTGCTGCTTGCTGAAGAGGCCATGTATAAACCGTTGACATTTGAAACCAGCAATACATCGGTTGCACTATTATAAGAAAGAGATGCGGTGCTTCCGATATTCAATGTGTTCACATCGTTAAAATCTGTCCATGTGGTTCCATTGTCATCAGAGGCAAACACTCCACCAGCTTGTGAAAGCAGAATGATCCTGTTTCCTGCTTTAATGAGTCCTGTAACAGTTGCCGTGTTAATAAGCCCGTTGTTAATAGCTGTCCATGATGCTCCTTTATCCGTGGTTTTATACAATCCGTTGCCATCTGTTCCTGCCAAAACGGTAATGGAATCCAATGCGAGCAATGATCTTATTTTTAAATTGTTCAACCCGTTGTTTGTTTTTACCCAGTACCTGTCCGATC
>JAZKGM010000079.1:0-6894 GCA_040385895.1 Bacteroidota bacterium | reverse complement strand
TCCCACAAAGCCATTGAAAATAAATATGCCGCTATCAGCAGTGCCTGCCAACAGGTAACTGCCGCTGTGGGCTAATGCAGTGATCTTACCGCTTGTTAAGCCAACAGGTCTTACTGTCCATGCCGTTAAGCCATTTGTTGAGCTGATATAAACACCACCATTGGTGGTTCCGATATACACAAGAGAGTCCCTGGCAATCGCGCAGCTTACTGTGCCACCGAAAGGTCCTTTAGACCCGAAATGAGCAGAAGCGTGAAACGAAATGAATAATAATAATGCAATTGCTAACTTTAATGTGCGCAATGAAACACGAACACGTTGTATGCTTGTATGTAATAACATCCTGAAAAATTTAAAGTTTAAAAAAGAGAATGGCTTCCGATCCCGTAAAAGGATCGAAAAAAGAAAACAACCAGATTAAACTGCCTGGGGCGGATGAAATATAGAAAATGCCCGCTCTGCAGTTACAGAGAGGATATAGGGCGGGTAATTTACAATGAAAGGTAGCAGGTCAAGCTTGGGAGAGGTGATGAGCGGGGACGTAAGAAACAGGATCGTTTCGGACAGTTCTTTAAGGCTTGCAGGTAATTTTTGATCTTGCGATTCCTGCTTTTTGAGCTGGTCTTTAAGGTAACATTTACCATCACACCTCATTTCCGGTTTATCGCGGTTGATACAAAGTATTTTTGCGATGTAATCCTTGTTAGCCAGATAATATCCCGTGATACCAACCTTTACAGAGAACTGGAAGCTGAGTGCCACAACAAGCAATATGGAAATTAGCTGTTTCAAATTACATCACAAAACTAGGATTTCAGAAACACCTGCAAAAGAAAATACCATGATTTTTAAACATTAAAAGGGGATGCATCCAGTGCTAAACTTATGACCGAACGAAAGACATTTTTTTTCGTGCTAAAATGAACAACCCGCTGAAATACTGATTCCAGCAGGTTGTTTTCTTTTTTAGCGGAGAGCGAGGGATTCGAACCCTCGATACCGGTGAAGGTATACACGCTTTCCAAGCGAGCTCGATCGGCCACTCTGACAGCTCTCCGTTAAATTATCCATGATGTTCGCCTGGCAGAAATGCAAAGGTAGCGATCATCTCTTCTATTTCCGCTTTTTCTTCCCGGGCTTTTGGTAATTCCCTGAGTGCAGTTTGTAAGGTGAACGTAAATAACACGACTTTATCGTATTTGGCCGTTGCCCAATAATAAACGGTAAAGTCGCTGCCATTCACCTCATGCTGCTTTACGAAATACACAAACTTGCTTTCTTTGGTGGCCAGCAATTCAGGGGTAAAATCTTTATTCTGTTTATACACTTCTTCCAGCATCAGCCTGGCGGCATCTGCGCCTTCAAATTCATTTTCCATCAGCATAATGCGCAGCACGCCCTGGCCTCCGCTGCTGTTATAAAAAATATAATGGCCGCTTTCATCTGTTTCATTCACCCAGGTTGAGGGGTATTGAAAAGCAAAAAAGCCATGAAGTGATACGAAACGTTCTGTTTTGTCTGTGCGCATTATCCGAAGTTAATTTCTGTACTATCGCCAATGTTAAGGCTTTGTTTCATGCCTTTTAACAAGGCATCGTTACCGATCAGTGAGCGGTCTAGGATCGCGTATTCGATCTGTGCATAAGGACCGATGATGCTGTCTTTAAGCACGGCATAATTCAGTATGGCATTATCGCCAACCGATACATTAGGCCCGATGATGGAATTGCTGATGCGGCAGTTATCACCGATAAAAACAGGAGGGATGATGATGGTGTTCTCAAACTTGTATTTAGAGGTGTCGTAGTTTAAACGCTTCAGCAAGGTTGCATTGGTATCGAGCACGATTTCTTTTTTGCCGCAATCAAACCAGTTATCTACATCCATCACGTGCATTTCCACACCTTTTTCTATCATGCGCATCAATGCATCGGTTAAATGGTATTCATTCTGCGTGGTGATCTTTTCCTTCATGTTGTGTTCTATGGCCTCAAAAAGCTTATCCGTTTCTTTAATGCGATAGATGCCAACCAATGCAAGGTTGCTTTTGGGTATGGTGGGTTTTTCAACGAGCCGTTTAATGGTGCCATCCGTATTCATTTCCGCCACACCGAACAAACGCGGGTCGTCCACTTTTTTAACACATAGGGTGGTTTGATGCTGCCCGATCAGCGAAGTGATATTTACATCGGCAATGGTATCCCCGAGTACAATTAACAATTCATCATCACTCAGTTTATCCTTGGCCAGCCAGATGGCATGGCCTGTTCCTTTGCCCGTGGTCTGGATCACAAAGCTGGCTTTAATACCCGGGTAATGAGAGGTAATGTAGTTTTCAATTTTATCGCCCATATACCCGATAATAAAAACATACTCACTGATGCCTGCTTTCACCAGTCCGTCAATGATATGCCCTATAATGGGCTTACCCGCAATCGGGATCAATGCCTTGGGTTGTGTATGGGTATGGGGCCTCAGGCGTGTGCCTATGCCTGCTACAGGAATAACTGCTTTCATTTGTTAAATAAAGATGCAGCCAAAGTTAGCACTTTCGCATTCAACCCAAAATGTTAAATTGCGCCCTTTAATATTAAATAATGAAACGCGATAAAGTAATATTCGAACTGATTAATGATGAACTGAACCGCCAGGAACATGGCATTGAGCTGATTGCTTCTGAAAACTTTGTAACCAAACAGGTAATGAAAGCGATGGGAAGCGTGCTGACCAATAAATATGCGGAAGGCCTGCCGGGCAAGCGTTATTATGGCGGCTGCGAAGTGGTTGACAAAGTAGAACAACTGGCTATCGACCGCCTGAAAAAGCTGTTTGGTGCCGAGTGGGCCAATGTTCAGCCACATAGCGGGGCGCAGGCCAATGCAGCCGTGATGCTGGCTTGTTTAACCCCCGGAGATAAAATATTAGGTTTCGATCTTTCGCATGGCGGGCATTTAACACACGGCTCCCCGGTGAACTTTTCGGGTAAATTATACAAACCGAGCTTTTATGGTGTGGAGCAGGAAACCGGCCTGATCGATTATGATAAGGTGGAGGCAATTGCCAAAAAGGAAAAACCAAAAATGATGATCTGTGGTGCATCTGCCTACAGCCGCGATTGGGATTATGCACGCCTTCGTAACATAGCCGATGGTGTTGGTGCTTTGCTGCTGGCCGATATTGCGCACCCTGCCGGGTTAATAGCAGTTGGTCTGTTAAACGACCCCATGCCGCACTGCCACATTGTTACATCAACCACACATAAAACATTGCGTGGCCCGCGTGGCGGGATTATTATGATGGGCAAGGATTTTGAAAATCCGTGGGGACTTAAAACGCCTAAAGGAGAAACAAAAATGATGAGCGCCTTGCTTGACGCTGCGGTATTTCCGGGTACACAGGGCGGCCCTTTAGAGCATGTGATCGCTGCTAAAGCGGTGGCTTTTGGCGAATCGCTTACACAGGAGTACAGGGACTACATGAAACAGGTTCAGCTGAATGCAAAAGCCATGGCGCAGGCATTGGTTGATAAAGGATATAAGATTATCAGTGGCGGAACAGACAACCATTTAATGCTGATCGACCTGCGTAATAAGAACATCAGCGGCAAGGCGGCTGAAAATGCACTGGTAAGAGCAGACATCACCTTGAACAAGAACATGGTTCCTTTCGATGACAAATCGCCATTTGTTACATCGGGCATCCGGATCGGAACAGCAGCCGTTACCACACGTGGACTAAAAGAAAAACACGTGGTCAAGATCGTTGACCTGATCGATGAGGTGATCATGAACCACGAGGACGAAAAGAAACTGAAAGCGGTTCGTAAAAAAGTGAATAAAATGATGGAATCATTTCCATTATATGCATAATATATCTTACTGATAAAGAGGGCCGTTTCCGGAAATTGGAACGGCCTTCTTTTATTTCAAAACCAAGCGGTATTAATATATGTTTACTTGACACATCATAATAACCTATCAAAATGAAAAAAAAGATAAATCTGTTATTATCAGGCATGGTATTAATTGCCTTATGCAGCTGGAGAATGCAGGCAGAAAAACATGTGAAACATGCAGAATGGCTTATTGGCACATGGGTGAATAAAACAAAGACGGGAAGTGTTTATGAAACCTGGCACAAAGCAGGGGATAATAAATTATCGGGTAAAAGTTATGTTGTGAGCCGCAAAGACACCATGGTTTTTGAAACAATAGACCTGGTTCAGAAACAAGACAGCTGCTTCTATATCCCTACCATTAAACAACAAAATGGCGGTACTCCCGTTCGTTTTCATGCAACGCTTATTACAGCGAATAAGATGGTGTTTGAGAATGCAAAACACGATTTTCCGCAGATCATTTCGTATACGCTGATTAACCCTGATTCATTAATGGCAGAAATCTCGGGAACAATAAAAGGGAAAAAACGCACGCAGCTTTTTGCAATGAAAAAAGTAAATTAAGGAACAACTGGTCAGTATAAGTTCATAAGCTGACCTTAATAAATAAGGTCAATAAAAAAAGAAAGGTTGAATTATGTTTAGAGTAATTCAACCTTTCTTTTTAGGGTTATATGAATTTAACAAACTTACCGGGGTCGTATTCATGCATCAGATCCATAATGGTTTCGAAAATGTCTTCTGCACTTGGCTTGCTGAAATAGTCTCCATCGGTGCCATAAGGCGGGCGGTGCGCTTTAGCGGTAATGGTCAACGGTTTTGAGTCCAGGTATTTGTATGCTTCCTGTTCTTCAAGCACCTGCTGCAGCATAAATGCCGTAGCACCACCCGGAACATCTTCATCAATAAAAACCACCTTGTTGGTTTTCTTCACAGATTCCACTATTGAATGGTTGATATCGAACGGCAATAAAGATTGTACATCGATCAGCTCGCAGCTGATGCCGAACTCCTGCAATTGTTTAGCAGCCTCTTCTACCACCCGCAAGGTACTTCCATAACTTACCAAAGTAATATCATTGCCTTCCATAATGGTTTCGGGTACACCAAGCGGAACAGTATAATCACCCAAATTGTCGGGCAACTGTTCTTTAAGGCGATAACCGTTTAAGCATTCAATGATCAAAGCCGGCTCATCACTTTGCAGCATGGTGTTGTAAAAGCCTGCTGCCTGAACCATATTACGCGGTGCAAGCACATGCATGCCGCGAAGCGAGTTCAGTATCATCCCGATGGGTGAACCGCTGTGCCAGATGCCTTCCAGGCGATGGCCGCGTGTGCGCACGATTAAAGGTGCTTTTTGCCCGCCTTTGGTGCGGTATTGCAAAGTAGCCAGGTCATCGCTTAAAGGTTGGAGGCCGTAAAGCAGGTAATCTAAATATTGGATCTCGGCAATGGGACGCAGGCCGCGTAATGCCGCGCCAATTCCCTGCCCGATAATAGTAAGCTCACGAATGCCCACATCAAACACACGGCTTTCCCCGTGTTTTTCCTGTAAGCCTGCAAAGCCCTGGTTCACATCACCGATCTTTCCTACGTCTTCACCAAACGCAAAAACCCTTGGATCACGTGTTAATGCAATGTCAAAAAATGCCTGCATCACTTCGCGTCCGTCCACCATCTTGCTGCTGTCGCTGTAAGTTGGTTTTACTTCAGGAATGTTAAGGGCGGCTTCACCAGATTCGCTGAAAAGATTTGAATTGTAACGTGCTGCATTCACCGCATGGTACTGGCGTTTGTAATTGACCAGGTCGTTACGCTCACTCAGTTCCTGGCCATACGTTAAACGCAATGACCTGTTTATTGCCACACCGATATCTTTACGGATGGGTTCTGTGATCTGGATCAGCTCATTGGCTATCGTACTTATTTCGGCATTGTTTGCAGCATTGGAAAGTTGTTCCAGCAAAGCAGCAGCTTGTTTTACTTCATTTTTGATAGGCGACAGGTACGATTCCCAGGCCGCTTTTTTTGCATTGTTCACAAAGGTTTTGGCTTCGTTTTCAATCGCATCCAGCTCTTCATCCGTTGCAATGGAGTTGTCGGTAATAAACCCGCGGAATTTTAACAGGCAATCGTATTCCTGTTCCCAGCTTAAACGCTCTTTACTTTTATAGCGCTCGTGCGATCCTGAAGTGGAGTGCCCTTGCGGCTGTGTTAATTCGGTAACGTGCACCAAAACGGGTACATGCTGTTCGCGTGCAATTGCAGATGCTTTTTCGTAGGTAGCCACCAGCTCGGCATAATTCCAGCCTTTTGCCACCAGTATTTCATAACCTGCGCCTTTTTCATCGCGTTGAAATCCTTTCAGGATCTCGGAGATGTTCTCTTTGGTGGTTTGGTATTTTGCAGGTACAGAAATCCCGAAGCCGTCATCCCATACAGAAACCACCATGGGGATCTGCAATACGCCTGCTGCATTAATGGCTTCAAAAAAGTGGCCCTCGCTTGAAGATGCGTTGCCAATGGTTCCCCAGGCTACTTCATTGCCATTGTCGCTGAACGGGTTCTCGCCAATGATGCCCGCATTTTGCCTGTAATATTTACTCGCATGGGCAAGGCCCACCAAACGTAGCATCTGCCCGGCAGTAGGCGAGATATCACTCGATGAGTTTTTCAGTTCTTTCAGTTCTTTCCAGCTTCCGTCATCATTGATGGTGCGGGTGCCAAAATGCCCGTTCATCATGCGGCCCGCACTTGCAGGTTCTGCTTCCACATCCGTATGCGCATAAAGTTGGGCGAAAAACTCCTGCACCGTATGCTGGCCAATGGCCATCATAAAGGTTTGGTCGCGGTAATAACCGCTGCGGAAATCGCCATTTTTAAAGGCTTTTGCCATGGCGATCTGCGGCAGTTCCTTTCCATCGCCAAAGATCCCGAACTTCGCTTTGCCGGTCAAAACCTCTTTACGACCGAGTAAGCTGGCCTGCCTGCTG
>JAZKGM010000078.1:0-9637 GCA_040385895.1 Bacteroidota bacterium | reverse complement strand
TAATGGGCTTTACCACCACAGAAGACAGCCTTGTGCTTTTGCATCGCATGGATGAAAGCGCTGAATGGGCTGTTGTAAATAATGTCACTTTTCAACCCGGTGGAAACCTGAAAGATAAAGTGGGCCTTTTCCGGCTGCAAAAATTATTACCCGGTGATTATGCATTCGGCATCAGGGATGCAAGCATGGTTGGTGTAAAAGAAGAAAATACCTCCCCTACCCTTTCTATCTTCCCTAACCCGGTTGATGACGAACTGGTGATTACCTTGCCTTTTCCCACACAAGCAGCCGAGGTATCTGTTTATGACGCAACAGGAAAGGCGGTATTTACGAGAAACATCAAACCCAGCAACAATTCTTTCAGCATTAAAACAGCATTTTTAACCAATGGTGCGTATTCTATACTGGTAAAAACAGGCGATAAAACACTCACCGGAAAATTTATTAAAAACTAGCTGGTGCTTAACAATTCACAACTAAGGCACATTCCAAAACTTTGCTTTGATTTTATAGCGGCATTGTTAGATTTGCGCCACTATTAATAATTCAAATTTAACATGAAGAATATCACCGTTATTGGTTCAGGAACAATGGGCAATGGAATTGCACACGTATTTGCCCAGAATAATTATAAGGTAAACCTTGTTGACGTAAACGAAGGCGCATTGAAAAAAGCACTGGATACCATTGCCAGGAACCTCGACCGCCAGGTTACCAAGGGTCAGCTGACTGAGGCCGATAAAACAAGCACCTTAGCGAACATTACCACACATACCGACCTGAAACAAGGTGCTGCAAATGCCGATCTTGTTATTGAAGCAGCTACCGAGAACATGAACATCAAACTGGATATTTTCCGCCAGCTGGATGAGATAGCACCGGCAAACTGCATACTGGCTTCAAATACCTCCTCTATCTCCATCACAAAGATCGCATCGGTTACCAAACGTGCGGATAAAGTGATCGGCATGCATTTTATGAACCCGGTTCCGGTAATGAAACTGGTTGAAGTGATCAATGGGTACAAAACATCAGCGGAGGTTACAGAAACCATTTTAACTTTATCAAAAGCAATTGGCAAAGTACCTGCTACCAGCAATGATTACCCGGGTTTTATTGCCAACCGCATTTTAATGCCGATGATCAACGAAGCCATTATCAGCCTGCATGAAGGTGTTGGTGGTGTAGAAGAAATCGATACCGTAATGAAGCTGGGTATGGCACACCCGATGGGGCCATTGCAGCTTGCAGATTTTATTGGTCTTGATGTATGCCTTGCCATTTTAAATGTATTGAACAGTGGGTTTAACAATCCAAAATATGCACCGTGCCCCCTATTGGTTAACATGGTAACTGCAGGAAACCTTGGCGCAAAATCGGGTGAAGGATTTTACAAATATACAGCAGGAAGCAAAGAGCTTGTCGTGTCAACACAGTTCTCTAAAATAAGCGCAGGAAAAGCCGCTACACTTTAATAAGATCCGTTTTGATATACTTAAAAAATGCCGTGCAGGTTTGCACGGCATTTTTTTATGCGCCCCTGTGTAACGAATTCTCAACCCAAACAGGCGAATTCCGATAAGATGCTGCGATTTCACATTCTGTATCCATCATAAGATCAGGCTTAGGTAAGTTCGGGATACACTAAATCTATAATAGTATGAAAAAATTAACCCTTTTTAACACATTGCTGGTAGTACTGGCAATCGTTTCCTTTCAGCCTGTTCAAGCCCAATGGAACCTAACGGGCAACAGCATCTCCTCCGGAAATTTCCTTGGCACCACCAATGGGTTTCCCATTGAGTTCAGAACAAACAGCAACCCATGGCTTTGGCTGGAAACAAACGGTGGCTTATCTTTCAATGGTGGGTTAGGTAACACATCGACAAGGCCCGTTATAGCTGCCGGCACAAACATGAGTGAATTTCGCGCACAAAGTGTGTTTGGTGCAGCAGCAGATGATGGCTTTATACGCCTGAGCGCAGGTGGCGGAACTGGTGCCAACACAAAATCATTCATCGACCTTTCCGGGTATTCGGCTGTTCCCGACATGGACCGCAACATTGTGTTTGGCACCAATGCAACGGAAAGAATGCGCATCGACCAGAATGGTTATGTGGGAATAGGAACAACTACTCCAGCTTACCCGCTTGATTTAAACGGAGACATGAATTTTTCAGCACCTTTGGGTGCAATAATCAGACAAGGGGGTTCTCAGGTATTTCATTCATATGGAACCGATTTAATGGCTGGCCTTGATGCAGGGCTCAATTATACCGGCTCAGGGGGAAACACTTTTCTTGGATACAATGCTGGAATAAATAGTATTATGGGTATTAATAATGTTTATTTAGGAGGAATATCTGGTCGTGATTCATATGGTGACGCCAATGTTTTTGTAGGACATAGTAGTGGAGCAAGTAATACTACTGGTGATCTGAATGTATTCTTAGGCGCTGGAGCAGGGGGGCCAAATTTAAACGGAGACGCTAATGTTTGTGTAGGCGCAAGTGCAGGCTTAGGAAATGTAGATGGACTCGAAAATATGTTTTTGGGAACCATGTCTGGAACTTCAAATCCATCACCAATATTCTTAGCTAATGCTCTTGGATATCGTTCAGAAGTAAACTCGAGTAACACAATGGCATTAGGTGGTATAAACGGCACGGGGTATCAAGTAGATGTACTGATTGGCTATGGTACCACAGCGGGGTATACATTAGACGTAAACGGAATTTCCCGCAACACCTCTGGTGTTTGGGTAACATCCGACCGCAGGTTCAAAACAAATGTGAAAGGTATTACAAGTGCGTTGGATAAGATCCGCCAGTTAAAACCGGTGAGTTACGACCTGATCCAGGATTCATACATTGAAGATGCAGCAGGCAAAAAGGTTAAACTGAACTTTATAGAAGGCAAACAGATCGGCTTTATTGCCCAGGAGCTGGAACAGGTGATCCCAGAGTTGGTGTCAACCGACAGCAAAGGATACAAAGCTGTTAACTATGCACAAATGGTGAGTGTATTAACCCAAGGCATCAAAGAGCAGGATGCAGAGATCACTACTTTGAAAGAAGACAAGGACAAGCTGGCTTCTGTGGTGGAAGAATTAAAAGCCCGCCTGGATGCTTTGGAAAAAGGAACTGTTAAGCCAGTGGTAAATACTACAGCTGGTGATGTAACGACAACGGTTCAAGCCCGTCTTGAGCAAAACAACCCTAATCCTTTCAACGAGAACACTACCGTTAAATATTTCATTCCTCCACACTCAGGACAAGCTAAGATCATCATTCGTTCGGTAAATACTGCCGCAGAGGTGATGAGCTTTGACATTACAGAAAAAGGCAACGGCCACATTGTTATTTCCGGAAGTTCGCTTCCGGCAGGATCGTACACCTGTGAGCTATATATTGACGGCAGGTTATCCGACACCAACAAAATGATCCTTGTTAAATAGGGTTGAGTATGGCAATATGATTTTATGTTGATTACGTTAATGCGCTTCATAATATTATTCCATAAATCTTAAAACCAAGATCCGAAAACCACATTAATAACCCCTTCACGAACAATAAGAAAGGCCGGAATTTCCGGCCTTTCTTATTATAAATGCGATGATCAGGTGTTATCCGTTAAAACAACTTCGGCTGATCAGTTGGCGGAAGTTTCGGTTTAAACTTCGGCTTGTCTTCTTTGATCAGGCTGCCTTCATCGCTTAACAGTCGTTTTATCTTGTCCTGCTCTTCCTGCAACAGGTCTTCATTCACCAGCAGCAATTGCGTGGTGTCTTCGTTCTTCATTACCGGTTTTTCATCGGTATCATCCTCTTCTTCCGCTTCATTCTGCACCAGGAATAAGCTGATAAAGTCTTTGCCCACGATTCGGTTTCCTATGGCCTTCCATCCTTTCACTTCAATAAACTCGGTGAGGTTATAGGTTTCCTCCAGGTTGCTGTCTTTTCCTTTGCCTCCTTTTCGTTCCATTACGATCACCGGTTCTGTAAAGTCGGTGGCCATCACGATGCGGTTGTGGTTTCCTTCAGGTATGCACAGGAAAGGCTTGTTCACCGTTAAGGTTTCCACAATAAACCGTTTCACGTAATAGGCCTTGTCCTTATCATTATAATACAATAAGCTTACCGGGCGCTTAGGCCTGAACTTGCCGATGTGCAGCACCTGGTCGGCATTGTAGTGATTGGTGAGTTCAAAATTAGTGAGTTCATAGTTGCCGTCTTTGGTGATCACCAGGATCACATCATTGGTATCGAACTCGCCCAGCATTTTACCGCGGTTATCAATATTCAAACGTCCAAGCACATCATCGTACCAGATCTTGCGTCCGCCTAAAGTACTGGCCCCTTTGGCCTTCAGCTTAATGGATTTGATGAGGTATTTGCTTACGATATTTCCTAAAACGCTGCGGCCTTTTATGGCCAGGTCGGCAAAGTTGAAATCGTAGTTCAGTTTGCGCGCATGGCTCATCGGGCTTAACGAGATCTCTACCAGCTCGGCCTCACTGTTCGGGTTGGCTGTAAAATAAAGCACCTTGCTGTTTGGCGAACCGGTGGTAAGGTCATATTCTTTATCGCGGGTAATGCCCATTACATTAAAGCGTTTTCCGTAAGCTGTTTTGGTTTTACCATCCATGTAGATCATGTTGTAAACCCTGCGTTCATCATTTTTGCGGAATACCTCCACATGAATGATGTCCTTGCCCATAAACGCCTTATCCTGCACCTTACTCACCATCATTTTTCCATCCTTCCGGAAAACGATCACATCATCAATGTCAGAGCAATCGGTAATGTATTCATCCTTTTTCAGGCCATACCCCACAAACCCTTCTACACGGTTTACATATAATTTCTGGTTGGCTATCGCCACCTGGTTGGCCTGGATCGTGTCAAACAACCTGATCTCTGTTTTACGCTCACGGCCTTTGCCGTACTTCTTCAGCAGGTTCTCGTAGTACTTAACCTGGTAGGCCTTTAAATTATCCAGGTCGTTTTGCACCTGCTCCAGCTCGGCATGAATTTTTGCCATCAGCTCATCCGCCTTAATGCTGTCAAAGCGGGTGATGCGGATCATCGGGATCTTTGTCAGCCTCTCATAATCTTCGTGCACGATCTCACGAATAAACTGTTTCTTATACTTTTTAAAACGTTCATCCAGGTAACCGAATAAACCTTCCTTATCGGTGTACTTTTTAAAGTCGATGTACATTTCGTCTTTAATGAACAGCTTTTCGAGCGAAGCAAACAGGAACTGTTCCTGTAATTCCCTTTTGCGGATCTCCAGCTCTTTGTTTAACAACAGCCGGGTATGTTCTACGGAAATACGCAGCAGGTCGGCAACATCGGTAAACACAGGCTTATCCTTATACACCACACAGGCGTTAGGCGAAATGCTGATCTCACAATCAGTGAATGCATACAGTGCATCAATGGTAATATCCGGTGAAACACCCGGTGCTAGCTGGATCTCGATCTCCAGGTCTTTTGCGGTATTGTCAATTACCTTTTTGATCTTGATCTTGCCATTGTCGTTCGCTTTTAAAATACTGTCAATTAAGCTGCTGGTGGTGGTTGAAAAAGGGATCTCCTTAATCAATAAGGTCTTTTTATCAAACTCTTCGATCTTTGCACGCACACGCACCTTGCTTCCTTTGCTGCCACCATTGTAGTTGGTCACATCGATCGATCCTCCTGTTAAAAAATCAGGGTATAACTCGAAGCTTTTGCCTTTTGTGCAATCAATAGCTGCTTTTAAGATCTCGGTAAAATTATGCGGGAGGATCTTGGTGGCTAACCCTACAGCAATACCTTCCACACCTTGTGCCACCAGCAATGGAAACTTCATGGGTAAAGTTACCGGTTCGCGCTTACGGCCATCATAAGACAGCTGCCATTCGGTGGTTTGCGGGTTGAACGCCACATCCTGTGCAAACTTGCTCAGGCGCACTTCAATATAACGCGCTGCTGCTGCCGAATCACCGGTGCGCACATCTCCCCAGTTTCCCTGCATTTCAAACATCAGGTCTTTCTGGCCCAGGCCCACCAACGCATCGCCAATGGCCGCATCACCATGCGGGTGAAACTGCATGGTTTGACCGATCACATTGGCCACCTTATTAAAACGGCCATCTTCAATCTCATACATCGCGTGCAGGATCCTGCGCTGAACAGGCTTTAACCCGTCTTCCATAGCAGGCACGGCACGCTCTAAAATCACATACGATGCATAATCAAGGAACCAGTTCTCATATAAACCCGTTACCGGGATCACATGAGCCATTTCATGATTATCATCTTCCTTATCTAATATTTCTATTTCGTCACTCATTTTTATTCGGTTTTTAGTTCATGTTTTTTTAGTTTTACCAGTCACCTCACAGGCTATTAGCAATGGGCTGTCAACTATGAACTTATTCTCTACGCTACTTCTTTCTCCTGTACGATGTCTTTCTCTACCCTGAGGTTATCGATAATAAAATTCTGGCGGTCCAAGGTGTTTTTGCCCATGTAATACTCAAGCAGGTTTTTAATGGTAACCTCCTGTTTCAGGATCACGGGTTGAAGCTTGATGTCTTCATTAATAAACAAGCCGAATTCCTGTGGCGAGATCTCTCCAAGTCCTTTAAATCGCGTGATCTCCGGCTTGCCACCCAGTTTTTGTATGGCCTTTTGCTTATCGTCTTCACTGTAGCAATAATGCGTATGCTGTTTGTTGCGCACACGGAACAAAGGCGTTTCCAGAATGTACAAATGGCCGTTCTTTACCAGGTCGGGGAAAAACTGCAAAAAGAAAGTAAGCATCAGCAAACGGATGTGCATGCCATCCACATCGGCATCGGTGGCAATTACAATGCGGTTGTAACGCAATCCTTCCAGGCCTTCTTCAATGTTCAAAGCATGCTGAAGCAGGTTGAACTCTTCATTTTCATACACCACCTTTTTGGTAAGGCCATAACAGTTCAGCGGCTTACCACGTAAGCTGAAAACGGCCTGTGTTTCCACATCACGGCTTTTGGTAATGCTCCCGCTGGCACTGTCGCCTTCGGTAATAAAAAGTGTGGTATCGTAACGTTTTTCCTGCTTTTCATCTTCATAATGAAAACGGCAGTCGCGCAGTTTTTTATTGTGCAGTGATGCTTTTTTGGCACGCTCATTAGCCAGCTTTTTAATACCGGCCATGTCTTTACGCTCCCGCTCACTTTGCATGATGCGTTTCAATAGTGCATCGGCTGTCGTGGGGTTTTTATGCAGGAAATCGTCTAATGATTTCTTTAAAAAATCAGTAATGAAATTCTTCATGGTAGGCCCATCAATGGCCACATTGGCCGAACCTAACTTTGTTTTGGTCTGGCTCTCGAACACCGGCTCCTGCACACGAACGCTTACCGCAGCCACAATGCTGGCACGGATATCGGCCAGGTCGAATTCCTTTTTATAGAACTCGCGCACCACTTTGGCAAATGCTTCGCGGAAAGCCAGTAAATGCGTTCCGCCCTGCGTGGTATGCTGGCCGTTCACAAAACTGTAATACTCTTCTCCGTATTGGTTCTCGTGCGTGATCGCCACTTCAATATCTTCCCCTTTTAAATGAATGATCGGGTAGCGGATGTTCTCTTCATTGGTCTTGCGCTTCAACAGATCGAGCAAGCCGTCCTTGCTGTAAAACTTCTTATCGTTATATACAATGGTAAGTCCGCTGTTCAGGAACGCATAGTTCCACAACATGTTCTCAATGTATTCGGGGATGTAATGGTAGTTCTTAAAAATACTGTCATCCGGGGTAAAATACACGGCAGTACCGTTCGGCTCAAGCGTTTCTTTCTGCTTGTGCTCTTTCAATAATTCTCCTTTGCTGAACTCGGCCACCTTGCTTTGCCCGTCACGAAAAGCCTCTACCCTGAACTGTTGCGAAAGTGCATTTACCGCTTTGGTTCCCACACCGTTCAGACCTACTGATTTCTGGAATGCTTTGCTGTCGTACTTGCCACCGGTATTGATCTTGCTCACCACATCCACCAGCTTTCCCAAAGGAATGCCACGGCCGTAATCTCGCACGAACACCTTGCCTTCTGTTACCTTAATGTCCACTGTTTTACCATGTCCCATGGTGTGCTCATCGATACAGTTATCGAGCACCTCTTTTAATAAAATATAAATACCATCATCGGGCGATGAACCATCACCCAGTTTACCGATGTACATACCCGGGCGAAGCCTGATATGCTCTCTCCAATCTAACGAGCGTATACTGCTCTCGTCATAAACTACTTTTTCTTTTTCTGCCATACTGTGCACTCTCAATCAAGGGTGTGAAATTAAAACAAAGCGGCTGGGAGTAATCCACAGATTAAAGAAAGTTGTGTGAAAATTGTAAAAGGCTATTTATAAGAAAGTTAAAAGATCCATTTTGAAGGATGATCTTTTGATATTTAACGATGAGGGTATAAATACCTGTGGCTTTAACAAGGCGATCGCACCACCCTATGAAACCGGGGCAGTTTTCTTCTGATCAATTAAATTCCGGACAGTTCACTGATGTCTTCTATCTCGAGCACGTGCTTTGGATACCCTTTCAGCACCGCATTGATCATGGCCCGGCCTACCTGCTTAAGGGTTAATGACTTTTGAGGGAACAGGTGTGGAAAGATCCAGATAATGGGCTTGAACAGCGTTTTTACATTCTTTTGCCCTTCAAAGGGCTTCATAAAGCCGGGACGGAAATTGTATGCTGACTTAAAAGGAAGTTTCATCAGTGCATTTTCTGTTTTTCCTTTTACACGGGCCCACATCACCTTGCTTTTTTCGGTACCATCGGTATGGCTTCCCGAAACAAAAGTAAAAACCATGGCAGGGTTCAGCCCCGCCAGTTTTTGGGCAAAGATCAGCGTGGTGTCGTAAGTAATGAATGTATATTTATGCTCGTTCATGCCCAAAGAACTTACCCCGGCACAATAAAAACAGGCATCATAACCACTTAATGCACCGGCAAATTCTTCCAGTTTCATAAAATCAGGTATGATGAGCTCCTTTAGTTTTACATGGGTGATGGGCGATGGCCTGCGATTGACCATAAGCACTTCTTTCACTGCTTCATTTTCCAGGCATTCCAGCAAAACGCCTTCCCCCACCATACCGGTTGCTCCTGTAATGATTACTTTCATGATGTTCTATTGTTCAATGTTATCAAACTTTAGTGACAAATAAATATCGACCGGATTAATTCTTCTTAATCGGGATGTTGTAAAATAGTGTTGACACTCTAATGCAACTGAGGAAGTGCCACAGATTAAGCTAAATAATTGCAAGGCAATTTTTCCTTGCATCCGATTAATGATCAGGTAATGCTTACCAGTACTCTGTATCTGTGAAATCTGTGGCGTTTCTTATCTACACTGTTCTACAACATAACCTTCTTAATCAAACGTTTTCCGGGTCCATGAGATATGTGTGTTTTATTCCTGGATAATCAGTAGTCAGCGTCCTGTTTTTATTTGCCCTGTTTTGTATAAATTTAAGGCTTGCTGTAAAATGCTATTGATCGTTTTAACCGGCAGGTCCTTATCGGCATCGATCAGCATAATTTTCATTCTTGAACGTTTTTCCTGCAGCAGGCCGGGGTGCTCA
>JAZKGM010000077.1:0-6360 GCA_040385895.1 Bacteroidota bacterium | reverse complement strand
CGGGCGTATTTGCGAAAAAGGTTTATTTGGAATAAACGAAAATCCCGACGAAACCCCGTAGGGCAAAGGCATGCCTTTGCCTTATTTTGGGGAAAGGCATTTGCCTTGTTTTGGGGAAAGGCATGTCTTTCCCCTACGTTTTCGTTTTGCCATCAACATCATTCCCCCCCATCAAAAACATAAATCTCATGAAAAAATTAATTTTAGTTCTGGGCTTAGCCTTATCGGTTCATTCATACGCGCAACAAAACAAGATCGATGCACAGCTTAAAATGTGGGTGAACAATCCGCAGTTGCTGGTAAAAGAACAACCCGGCTTATTTAAAAATGGTCCTGTAAATGATGTCATGATCTCGCTGATCTTCAAAACGTCTTCGGCAAATGCAGAGTCGCTGGTTAAAAAATCCGGGGGACGCCTTTATTCGGCATTAGGCTCAATATACACAGCCGAAATCCCCTTGAAACAGATCCTGGCATTTGCCGCCCAGCCCGAGATCAGCAAAATTGAATCGTCACAGCCGGTAGAAGTTTATAACGACAAGGGCATGCAGCTGATCAAAGCCGATAGTGTGCACAATGGCTTTTTACCCGACCAGGTGAAGTACTCGGGCAAGGATGTTCTCGTGGGAATTGTTGATACAGGTATTGATTTTCTTCATCCTGATTTCATGCAGAAAAACGATTCCACCAAAACGCGCATCACAGCCATCTGGGACCAAACTGCGGTTAGCGGCATCCCACCTGCTGGTTATACCTATGGCGCTGCCTGGAATGCTGCGCAGATACAGGCTGCTTTAAGTGATCCATCCTTGGTAAGCGAACGCGATTATTCGGGCCATGGAACCCATGTTACCGGGACCTCTGCAGGCTTACGCGGACTGGCCTATGATGCAGGTATTATTTCAGTAAAAACCCCTCTGGTAAGCAATGGCGATTATAAATTCTCGACCTCGGCCAAAACCCTGGATGCGGTAAAATTCATTTACGACAAAGCGGTTGAACGGCAACAGGCCTGCGTGGTGAACATGAGCCTGGGCTTTAATTTTGGCGCCCCGCATGATGGCACAAGCCTGTTTGAGCAAGGGCTTGATTATTTAATGCAAAGCCGCTGGGGCTTTGTGGTATGTGCTTCGGCCGGCAACGAGGGGCGGGATTTTTCGCACCATGGCGATTACCAGGTAACCAACGATTCGGTATGGACCTACATTAATTCACTGAACGGATGCACCTGGTATGGGGTTAATCACTCATCACAGGATGACAGCTTATATATTTCTGTAAGTATGGATAGCGCTGCTGCAAGTTTCAGCGGCTCCGGAATCACCTATCAGAAACCTGTTTTCCAATCAGCATGGATGAACATCAATGCGATCAGGTCTTCCCTTCAACCGATCTCCTACCCTATTTTATATGGCAACGGAGACACAGCTTCTGTTCTTACCATCAGCGCTTCGTCATACGACAGTGCCAGGACCGAATGGTATGTTTACACACGCGACAATAACCTGGTGAGCACCACAGCTGGAAAAACAACGGTTAATCTGTTTAAGATCGCTTTTAAAGGCTCAGGTAAATTTCATGCTTGGATCCAGGCGCTGAACGGGCTTGGAACAAACCTTGCCACATTTAATGCCGCTACCAATGCGCGTTTCAAACCCAGTGACAATAAATACGTAATAGGTATACCTGGTACGGGCAAAAATGTATTAACCGTAGGCGCATTTATTAATAAACAAAATTATGTCGACCTCTATGGAGTTACTCAGCCCGGCTTAAATACGAGCAATGCGAAAACAGGCGGCCTGGCTTTTTTCAGCAGCAACGGACCTACTACAGACGGCCGGATCAAACCCGATATTACTGCACCCGGCTTAAATGTGGCTTCATCAAAATCGCACGACTCGGAAATGGACAGCTCGCGCATGACCGACCTGAACACGATCGTTTTCAGCGGAACCAGCATGTCGTGCCCGATGACAACAGGGGCTGTGGCCCTGCTATTGCAAAAATACCGTTTTGCTGATTATGCAGAAGTAAAAACCGCCCTCACATCAACGGCCGTTAAAGACAATTTTGTTTCAGGCACACTGCCCAATAACATCTGGGGATATGGAAAACTGAACATTTTTGCAGCCATGAAATTGCCTGTTACCGGAATGAACGAAATGGCACCGGGGAATAAAAACGGGGTGATCGTTTATCCGAACCCTTCTGCAACAACCATTACATTTAAGGTGGAAGAAAACATAAATGACGGTAATTTATCAGTTATTGACATTACCGGTAAAAGTTGTTATGAAAGCAGCGACCTTTTAAAACCTGTTGATGTTTCTTCATGGAGCAAAGGACTCTACTTCTATATCATCTCCGGTACAAACAGATCAGCAAACGGAAAGTTTATCGTTAAATAAGCCAGGGTTTATTTATTTCAGGTCATCAACCAAACGCTCCTGCTTGGGCGGAAAGAAAAAATCTCCGGGGTGTTTTTTAAAATAAACCCAGGTCCATTTAACCAGGTCAATGAACTGCGATGCCTTAACTTTACGCGAACGGGCAGCCACAAAAATGGCAAGTCCGAAACTGACAATGAAGTTAAATACCCCGATCCCTAAAACACCAAGCAGGCAGGTTAACGCATGTTGCCATTTGATATCATCCATTAAAGTGAAGAATGCCACTGCATAATTTCCGGATGAAATGGTAATGTGCCTGATATCGAAAGGAAGCCCGAATATAAAACCGATAAACCCGGCCATACCCAGGAAAAAGCCAAGGCTCATATTCCCGATGAGGGAACCCAGGTTTGTTTCGACATACCGCGATAAGCGCACCAGGGCCCTTTTGCTCACCACTTTTTGCAGCCACGGATGATGCCTGATGCGCAAAGGGATATTGCTGTAAATTACCTTGTTGTCGTAATAGCCAGAAATGATCCCGGAAAGGAAAAGAAAGACCCCGGTAATACATGCATAAAACCAGGTAGGATTTAAGAACGGGTGAACATCCTGCATCATTTTATAAGCCTGTTGCCGGTTAACAAGCGGTTCACCAAAAATATAGAAATAGGCTATTGCAATAACGAAGGATAAAGGAAACACCACAAGCAAATTTCCTGCAAACGATACAAACTGGCTGCGTGCAACTTTACCGATCATCAATGCCAGGCCACGGATCGAGTTCTCATCCGAATCTTTCTTATCAAGGGAATGAGCAATGCGCGAAGCCGTCATTGCAGGTTGCTTTGTAGCAAGCGTGGCATGTGTTACCTGTATGCCCACAAACCCGGCCGCATAATTTAAACTGTATGCAAACGCCTGCCAGAACGGTGCAAAAGGAATATGGTGCAACACTATTTTAACCAGCGTCATTAAAGAAGCGAACACCCCTCCTTTTGAGGAGGAGCCGAACATCGTTTTATATTCCGCAGGTGTTTCCGCTATATAATGCTCACCCGTTCTGCTTTCGTGCTCCGAGATCTGGTAAGCCAGCAAATAAGTGGTTTCATCCAATTGCTTGCGGATGCTGTTCTTACGGGTTTCGCCCTGCAGGAAAGTGTGCAGCAATGTGCCAAGCCTGCCTCCCCTTAGCTTCGGTTCCATATAAATATCAAACAAAACCTTAAGCCGTTCTATTTGCCTGGAAATGCGGTGCAACGAATAGGTGAACTGCAGGCTTACTCCCTGGTGATAAGAGTTGCGTTTCAGGATGTTTATGTCTTCAACCGATTCATCCAGCAGTTGTTTAATATGGCGCACCTGGTGCGGGTTGAACGTAACGCCAAGTGTGTATTGTGCAATAAGCGCATGTATTTCTTTATTCTGTTTGATGAAGGAGTTAAGCGTTTTATTGCGCCTGAACTTATTGATAAATTCGCTTTCGATGGCTGTTGCTGTAATGCGGTACGAGAGGATCTCAATGGCATCTATCAGCTCGTGCTTTAAGCGGTGATCGTTAAAATCAACTTCGAGCTGAAGCACTTCAAGTAAACGGGTGAGTTGGGTTTGCGTGAAACGGGATACTACTTTGCCCCCGGAAAAAACAACAGCGATTGTTTCATGAAAAGTGGTCTTATCTTTTTCTTCCGGAATAAAGGTGTGCTTTATTTTACGGACGATCTCTGAAGTAAAACCGGTTCGCCTTGCAATGCCCGAGTCGATTAAAAGATACGTAATGTCTTTGCGGTGAAACACCCGCTCGATATAGAACTTCAAACGCAGCCTGCCGGCTTCGCTGGTTTCCAGCAGTTGGATGCAATGTTCAAAATTTGCAGGTGACCCGGAAATTTCGGCCAGCAGCTCCTTTAATAAATAAGGATGCCTGGGCGCAGATTGTTGTACCTGAAGAAGAATACGTTCTATGCTCATTGAGGCAACAAGGTAATTAGAATGGCGGGTTATTTTTTTAAAAAAAGCCTCATTTCTCTATCCGCACAAACCGATGCTCAATAACCCGACAGCGCTTTTGCTTTAGGGTATTTCACTTCAAAACTAAACTTAACCGCCTGCGATTGTTCGGGTTCAAGCCTCAATGTCCAGGTAAGCTTACCTGTAACGTTATCATACGCAGCATTACCCGAATTGATCAGTTTCACTTCAATTTCCTTATTGGTACTTACCGGGATCTGATCTTCAATAACCAATGTGACGGCCTCTTTTCGTGTATTGCGCAGGCTGATCTCCCAGGTGCTTAGCTCTTTGCGGTTGCTCCCTGTAAATGTTTTGCTGCTGAAATCTTTGAGCAATGTACGCTGGATCTGGATGCGTTTATCGCGCCCCAATGAAATCAGCATCGAATCGCTTGTGGTTCCGTTTATGTATGTTTTACCCACAAACGTCCCGTCAAAATAAACATTCGCTTCCCCACTCACCTGGTTCACGAGGTCGTTGCCCGAAACCTTTGCAGTTACAAAAGCATCTTTATCCAGTTTTGGTGTGGTGCCATACGCATATTCTGCATTGAGGTTGCTTACTGTTAAATCAACCTGGTGCGGGGTATTATCGCTCGGAACGGTGTAAGCAGATGTAACGGCAAATTCAATGTTTACAGCTGCATGCTCGGTATTGGCCAGTCCAACAGAATAGTTCAGCGCAATTTCCTGCGTGGCGTTCCTGGTGGTGTAATTACTTTGAAGTTCCGGTTCAGCAGGTGCCGCCTGAACATCGCTCTCGTTCATATCCATGGCAGGCTCAGGAGCCGCATTACCTGCTGCTGCGCTATACCCATAAACTGTTTCAAGGTAGCCAAGGTAATTGGGCTGAAGTTCCGGCTTGCTTCCGCTTTCGTTCGGGTTTGCCGTGCTCAGTTTCAGGATCACGTTCTTCCACTCTTCCCCGGTAGCCTGGGTAATGTATGCTTTGCTTACCAGTTGCAATTCGCTTTTAGTGTCTTTCACACGTACATCATAAAAGGGTTTCCAGCTTGCATTCGATACCAGGTAGCTCCATTCTATTTTGGTGTTGCTAACCGGGCCCAATGTTTTTATCGTCACCACAATTTCGGCTGCGCTGTTCGCATTGCTGTTATACTGCACAAGCTGCGCCTGGATCTTTTGTTTGATCGTTGTCAGCTTCTTTTCAGCGTCTCTTAGCTTCAACAGTTCTTCGCCTATTTCCTGCGTACGCTTTCTGAACAATACCAGCGCATCTTCCAGGTCTTCTATTTTAACCCCGGAATTTTCGCCCCCTATTTTTTTATTGGCGGCAATCACTTCCTTTTCAACCAATAAAGCATCTCTTCGAATAACAAGCATCGCAACTTCGTAATTCAACCTTTCCAGCGTATCCTCCAGCTCAATGATAAAAGCCGGTTTATCCTCTTTATTCAGGTAATTGTTCCGTTGGCTCACCGAAAGCAGGTTTACATTGCTTTCCGTTTTCACCTGGATACTGTTTAAGTTAATATAGGGTGAAACCCGGTCGAAAACAAGGTTGGTGATCCCTGCCTGCAAAGAAACCTTAGCCACACGCGTAACCTGGGCCTGGTTTAAAAACACCGTTACATTGGTAATGCTGCTGGGCACGCGTTGTTCATTCTCCACAGCGAATACATACAGCGGACCATATAACAATGCAAAAGCACAGATCCGTAAACCGTAAACCGTAAACCGTAATTTTTTAGAGCGGAATATTTCCATGTTTTTTTCTTGGCAGGTTGGCTACTTTATTTTCAAGCATTTTAAATGCTTTGATCAGCTTTAAACGGGTTTCTTCAGGAAATATTACCTCATCAATAAAACCACGTTCGGCAGCACGGTAAGGGTTTGCAAAAATATCGCCATACTCTTTTTCTTTTTTAGCCAGCTCCGCTGCATGATCGCTGGCCGTATCAATTTCCTTTTTGAAAATGATCTCGGCAGCGCCC
>JAZKGM010000076.1:0-11950 GCA_040385895.1 Bacteroidota bacterium | reverse complement strand
TCCAATAATGATAGCAACAGGGTTACCATAAAACCTGGTGCAGGGGTAAATGCTACAATCTCTGGTGATGGCAACCCCGCAGTCATCCGCTTGTTTATGGCCCGGAATTACACCATTGATGGTTCAAATAACGGCACCGATACGCGGAACCTTACCTTGTTTAACACGAACACAACGGCTACAAATGGAGTGATCTATTTGCATGGAAATGCTTCTGCCGATTCAGGCAGCACCAACAATAGCATAAAGAACTGCATTGTTTACGGAAGCACAGACCAAAATACAACTGCGGTAACAACGTTCGGGATCGTATCATCCGGGAATTTTATAGGTTCACCCGTTTGTGCAGGCAATGATTACAACAGTGTTGTCAATAACATCATTTACAATGTAAGTAATGGGGTGTACTTTTTCAGTGGTTCTTCCAGTGTATTTAATAAGGGAAATATCATCCGGAATAATACGATAGGCAAAAGCACCGGGGTAAATGAAAGGATCGGGCAGGCAGGTATTTCCGTATTCGGGCAGCAGGACCTTGCTGTCTCCAGGAATACGATTGCCTATCTGTATAACCTGAGCGCTGCTTCTTTGCCACGTCCTATGTCAGGCATCTCTTTAAGCCTTGTAAAGAGAACCAGGGTCCTGCAGAACACCGTTCATAATATCATCAGCGAAAAAGGTGCGCCTGTATATGGAATTAACTTTGGTGGTTCGGGAGATACTACCTGCAATGTGATGGCCAATAATGTGATCCACACCATTAAAGCGAATGCTGCTGTTAACGGGATAAGCATTACTAACGGAATCCAGGATACCATTGTTTACAACTCCTGTTACATAAGCGATAGCATGGACAGGGCGGGGATCGTTGTTTCAAACGCACCTACATCCGTTTTTTCGATACAGAATATACGAAATGCCTTTATCTGTAATAATGCCTTCGCCTCCAGTGCCATTACCCGCAACAGCAGCTTATTGCATGCCGTTTTTCTGTATAACCAGCCTCTTACTATTTACAATGTGGCGATCAATTATAATGCGTATTATGTACCGCAGGGCAATCCACAAGTGAGCATCGCAAGATTTAACACGGGTTTATACAACCTGAACGGGATCAGGGCAGCTTCTTCAACAGACCTGAACTCCACAGATGCCAACCCGTATTTTAACAGCACAAGGAACCTGATCCCTGATCGCGGCTCTTCGTTGTTAAATGCAGGTATTGCTGTTGCCTCCATTAAGAAAGATTTTTATGATTCACTTCGGGCCGCTACTCCAACCATAGGGGCTTACGAAATTGCCATTGATTCTGCCGGTCCGGCCATCCAGGTGGTACAACAGTATTTAAATACCGGTTCCACCTTAAACCGTACCATTACTGCAAATATCAAAGACAACACCGGTGTGCCTTTATCGGGGGCAAACAAACCACGCATTTATTTCAGGAAAATGTATAACGGTGCCTGGCAATCCACACAGGGCATGCTATCGGGTGGAAACTCAAAATCGGGTACCTGGATTTTTACGATAGACGCTTCGCTCGTGGGTGGTTTTTCAGTAGGTGACAGTGTGTATTATTATGTAGCAGCGCAGGATTCTTCTCCGGCAAATAACCTGTCAACCGCACCATCCGGAGGACAGGGAACAAGTGTTAACAATGCTACAGCATCAGTACTGTTTAACTATGCCATATTTGCCCCGGTGAATGGCAACTACCTGGTAGGTGCTTCGCAAACTTCACCAAACTTTACAACCCTCACAGCCGCTGCCGCTTTTATTGAAGGCAAGATCATAACCGGAAATGTTTCATTTTTGATCCAGGCGGATTATGATGCTTTGCTTGAACCCGCATTTCCGATCGTTCTTAAACCTTACCTGAGCGATGCACAACAAGGGGTTCACCGCATTACCATAAAACCCGGTGCAGGTGTAAATGATACCATCATATCGGCAAGTCCGGCATCATCAGTGTTCAATATTGAAGGTGGCGCCTATTACACCATTGACGGATCGAATAATGGAAGCAGGAGCCGTAACCTTACGGTGATACACAATGGAAATGCACCTGCTGCGTGTGTTGTTGTGCTTACGAGCCTTGGAGCAAATAAAGGAGCGAAACACAATGTGATCAAAAACCTGAATATCCTTTCGGGTGATAATTTAGCTGTTAACGATCTGTCAAAAAGAGGTGTTGGATTAAGCGGTTTAAATAACGACAGCAATACAATAGAAGGCAATTACATTGCCAATGTTGCTTATGGTATAATGAGGGTTGCTGCGCCTGTGACAATGAATGTAGGTAATGTGTTCAAAGAAAACAGGATAGGCGGATACTCTCCTGTAACAGAGCGCATATCTTTTGCAGGAATGAACCTGATTTATGAAAAGGATGCACAAGTGAGCAATAACGAAGTTGTGTACGTAGGAAAGAAACTTGCATATAACAGCGTGGGGGATGCAGCCGGGATTATGTTGTCGCAGGTACAGAATAGCCGGGTATCCGGTAACAGGATCCATGATGTGATCAATGAAAAAGGATATTCCGCATCGGGTATACAGCTCACATCTTCAGCAAGCGGTTTAAATGTGATCTCGAACAATGTTTTATATAATATTCTTGGTAACAGCAGTGTGGCAGGAAAAGGCACTTCAGGGATACTCATTTCAGCAAGCACCAACGATTCGTTCCTGTTCAATACAATAAGCATGCAGGGCGACCTGGATTCGGCCGGGCTTGCCAATGCCACGATATCAGCATTCGGCATCTTTATCACTTCCGCCCTCAATCCGGTTCTGAACAATAACATCATTAATGTAGACCTGGCTTCGAACAATGCACTTACACATGCGGCATACAGCATTCCAACATCATTCAGCTGGGGAACAGGATCGTCTGATTATAATTCTGTTTATATCAATCCGGCCAATACCAAAATGCGTTTTGCCCGCTATGGAAATAACGGCAGCCTCATTACTCAGGCACAATGGCAGGCGCTCGGGCAGGATGCGAATGCCAAGTTCATAGATCCGCTCTTTAACTATTACGACCCGACAAGAACAACCTTACAACCGGAATCCCCTTTGGTAAAAGCAGGAATTGCAATCACCGGTATTAACCGTGATATTTTGGATTCGTTAAGAAGGAATCCGCCAACTATCGGTGCGTATGAATACCCGCAGGATCAAAGCGGACCTCGTATTGATTATACATTAATTCCGAATTCGAGGGAGTTAAATACATTGGTGCTAAGCAACTTTGCAACAATAAAAGACACCTCAGGTGTTAATACAACCAATGGATTAAGGCCGCGTTTCTATTTTAAGAAAACCACAGAGGCCAATGTGTTTGGGGCAAACAACAGTGCTGCCAATGGATGGAAATGGGTGGAGGCTGCGAATGTCACATCTCCTTTTAACTTTATTGTGTCATACAGTTTGCTCAATTCTGCCTTAATAGCCGGTGATACGATCGCTTATTTTGTGGTGGCGCAGGATCAAACCGCAGGCACTTATGTGAGCTCGAATCCTTTGCCGGGCTTTGAAGGCAATTCTGTAGCCAATATGATAAAAGCACCGGCTGCTCCAAACAGGCTTTTAATTGTCGGTTTGCCTATGAGTGGCAATTACAATATCGGGGCTGTTCAAACTGCACCAAACTATAAAACCATAACCCATGCATTGGCCGACCTGGCTTTAAGGGGAGTGAACGGACCTGTAACGCTTACCTTAATGGATACGCTCTACAGCACTGCCGAAACATTCCCGCTTGCGGTAAAAGCCATCGAAGGTGTATCTGCTTTAAATACGATCGTATTGCGGCCGGGTGCAGGGGTTAATGCAAAGATCACCTCAGCCGCATCAACCGGCACCATGCAATTGAACAACTGCAGTTATTTTACCATTGACGGAAGGCAGAACAGCACCGGAAATACACAGTCGTTAAAGATCATAGGCACTTCTACATCCGCTTTGTCTGTGATCAACCTGGTTAATGATGCACGTAACAATAATATCCTGTATACAGATGTGATGGGGGTGTTATCAGCGTCTGCCGGCCTTGGGGTGATTTACATATCGGGAACATCTTTTGCTAACGGAAGCGATAGCAACACGATCAGGAATTGTGACGTCCATTCGGCAAGTACAAGTGCTACTCCGGGTACATGCATCAGTGTTTTTGGTAATTCAAGTATAACCCAGGATCAATGCAGTGACTATTTAACCATCGACAGCTGCAGGATCTATGATTATTCAGGATCCGGCTTCACTTCTTCCGGTATTCAGATCGGCAGGGGCAAGGGCCTGAAAATTACCAATAACAGGTTTTACCAGACAGCTACGCGCAATTTCGGGCTTACATCATCGTCTACCCCACATCAGCACAGGGCAATATGGTATCAGAATACAATGAACGATCCGGACACTTCAGCAGGGATACTTATCACGGGGAATATGATAGGAGGAAATGGCGGATCGGGTAATTATACCATTACGGGCGATCACACTTTCTGGGGAATTGATGTTGATGTGTATTATAGTTCGAAAGTGTCCATCCAGGGCAATACCCTTACCAGGCTTAATATCTCGTGTAAAACCGAACAGGTCGAAGCAGCAATAGGTATAAAGGCATCTGGGCTGAATGTGCTAATTGGAAATGAAACACCAAATACCATCGGCTCTTCTACAGTTAATGGCAGCATTTTATTTACAGCAAGTGCAGGTGGCAGTGGCTTCACAGGTATATACGTGAACAATGGAAGGGGGTTAAAAATGGAAAATAACCAGGTAGGTGGAATTGACCTGGCTTCGGCAACAGCATCGGTGGGCGCAAGTTTCACCGGCATTTCTGTGTATGCAAATACATACGGGGCTATTAAAAACAATGTAATAGGAAGCACGGTATTAAGCAGCAGCATTAACCAGCTAAGCACTGCTGCGTCAAACACCAAAACCACGCGCTTGCGTGGGATGAGCTTTAGCGGAGGCGGTGCACAGGAGCTTTTAGTGGATTCGAACAGCATTGCCAATATAAATTCGAACAGCACCTGTAATATTACAAACATCAGCAATGAAAGTGATGTGACCGGGATATACGTGAATGGAAATTCCGCTGCTAAACTTAAGGTTGTCCGTAACAGGATATTTAACCTCTCCAGTGCTACATTAACAAATAATACCTTCAAAGGAAACCTCAACGGGGTGCTGGTTAATGCAGGCACAGCTACTATTTCAAATAATGAGATCCACTCATTACGTTATACGAATGCTACGGCATCGAACAATTATGTATTTATTACCGGGGTTAATATCCTGGGCGGGCAGGTAATTGTAGATGCCAATAAGATCCACAGTTTCTCCGTTAATAATACCCATAACGGAAGTCTCCTTACTTTGTCGGGTATTTATGCATTTACCAATTCTACCGCAACCATATCCAATAACATGATCAGGCTTGGGCTTGATGAGAACGGCAGCTCAGTGTCGTCTCCTTGCGGCATCTGGGGCATTGTAGTGAGGAATGAAACCAATGGTTTATCGAGGGTTGCGCACAACAGCGTTTACCTGGGCGGGGTGTCAAACGGAACAGGCAGCAGCATTACACGGGCATTCACGCACCTTAATAATTCAACCACTGTTAAAGACACCATTGTTAATAATATTTTTTCGAACATGCGTGTTAACAGCGGCAGTGGTATTAAACACTATAATGTATACATGTATGATTATAAAAATATTTACCTGAACAGGAATGTATACCAGAAAACGGCATCAGGTATTTTCGGTACGGCAAATGCCATGACGAGCGATACGCTGGATTATAAAAAAGGATGGGTTACTTCCGATAACGAAAGCGTGGTTGCCGATCCGCAGTTTGTTAATCCAACAGGAACAGCATCAACATTTGATCTCCACCTGAAAACGAATGTTGCAACAGCGGCCGAAGGTTCGGGTTATGTATTTGATGTGCCTGCTGATTATGACGGGGAGCAACGCAGTACTTTATCGCCTGTTGATATAGGTGCCGATGCAGGTAACTTTATCAAAACGGACCTGTTGCCGCCTGTTATTATTTATAATCCGCTGGAACGAGATACAGTGGCTCTTCAACGTTTTGTAGGTGATGTTAAAATTACAGATGGAACAGGCATTGATACGGCTTTCAATAAACGTCCGCGTTTGTACTTTAAAAAACGCACGAACAATAATGCATTTGTTGGAAATACGGCTTCTGATAACGGCTGGAAATATGTGGTGGCTAACACCACCACTTCACCGTTTAACTTCACTGTAAATTATGCATTGCTGCATGGAGGTGGAGTTGTGCTGAATGATACGATCGATTATTTTGTGACCGCTCAGGATTCGTCTGCAGCGGCTTATGTAAGTGCAAACCCTGCATATGGGTTTAATGCAACCAGTGTAAGTAACATCAGTTCGGCACCGGCTGTTCCGAATTATTACCGCATTTACCACCTTCCACTCAATGGATTGTACAATGTAGGCTCTGGACAAACCTCTCCAAACTTTCCAACCATTACAGCAGCTGTTGAACGAATGGAAGATGTAGGGGTTTCGGGAAAAGTAACCTTTAATCTTACCGATAATTTATACAGCAGCAACGAAACCTTTCCTATTGTAATCAATACCATTAAAGGAGCTTCCGCGCAAAACACAGTAACCCTGAAGCCAGGTTTGCCCGGTACTAAAATACTGGCAAGTACGATAACCAACGCTGAGCTGATAAGATTGAACAATGTGGCTTATTTTAAACTGGATGGTTCAGTGAATGGTTCCGGCAGCCGCGATCTGACTATTGATAATACCGGTGACGGACGTGCTGTTTATTTCTACAGCACATCTAACGATGCCATATACGATACCATTTCTAACGCGATCCTGAGTGGTGCAAGAAACAGCAGCGCTTTACTCATAGGTGGTAATACGACCTATTTAAGGCTGGCTGTGGTAAACAATAAATTTATCGGTTCGCTTAACGGGGTGAAAGCGGAAGGCAGCGGCCCGAGGTCATGGCTTTACATTCTTAACAATCAGTTTGGCGACTCATTACCGGAAAATAATCTTTACACGGCCGGGGTTAATGCTGTTGGTGCTGAAGCCGTACAAATAATAGGCAATAGGATCACCAATGTAAGGAACCAGGTTAATACCACAACATATGGAATTTTTGCATCTTCTGAAGGGGCAAGGATAATTGGCAATACAATAGATCATATTTCTGATACCGGCACTTCATTTACCGAATATGCGATCGGGATAAACCTGGTAGGGAATTCGGTTCAAGTTATTAATAATATGGTATCAGGTATTACAGCCAACAACAGCGTAGGTATAGCATCTAACGGCATCATTCTCCATAACACGGTACATATGAATGCAAAGAGACCGGGTGTATTAAACACGTATGCCACATCTACGGCATTTACAACTACAGGGGCAGAGCTCAGGAATAATATCTTCATCAATTCAATGACCTGCTCAGCGCCTGCATCCTACACAAAAAATTATATAATTGACTACATGAACCTTTCAGTAAGTATCCTTCAATTAAGTAACAACAATTATTATCATGCTCCTTCAGCCATCCAAAGCTATATAGGATCTACGGCAACAAACATGGCCGACTGGAAGGCGCTTACAAGCGATACTACATCCCGAAATGTTCCGGTCACTTTTGTTTCTGCATCTGACCTGCATCTTGCAGGCACATCAATAGGTGATACAAATTTAAAGGCCCTGCCTCAGCCGTGGCTTACAGAAAGAGACATTGACGGAGACTTGCGCAATACAGTATTCACGTACATGGGCGCGGATGAAAATACCGCCAATCCGGTTCCTGTTAAACTACTTCAGTTCACAGCAACAAGAAAAGCCGCTGATGTGGAACTCAACTGGTCAACAGCCAGCGAAAAAAATAATCTTGGTTTTGATGTGGAACGTTCTGTTGATGGAAAACGTTTTGAGAAGATCGGTTTTGTGAAAGGAACATTGGCCAGTGCAGTTAAAAGCAGTTATCAAACTATTGATGAGCGCGCTTTTGAGAATGCCCGGTCGAGCACCATTTATTACAGGCTTAAACAGCTGGATGTGGATGGCAGATACACTTATTCGGATGTTGCTATGGTAAGCAACCCGCTTGGCAGGCCACTTGCAATGGTTGCTTTCCCCAACCCGTTTAACAGTTCGATGAAGATCCGATTTACCCATGATGCTGAAAATGATGATGCAACCCTTGAACTTCGCGACCTGAACGGGAAACTGGTTTACACCGCCAATGTGCAGCTTAAAGCGGGTGAGAACGAGCTGGAAACCGGGGATCTTTCGGCATTGAATGCTGGCATGTACTTTATGAGCATTGCAACTCCCGGTAAAACGGCTGTCATTAAAGTAATAAAACAATAACAGCTAAGTTGTTGTTTCTTAAAAAGCCCGCTGAGCAGACCTTTTGGTTTGGTTGGCGGGCTTTTTAAATAAAAGGGGCACGAAATTCCGTTTTTTGACCAAATAGTTTTTTCTTGCGCCTCAATTTTAAAAAACGGTATACAACATCCATTCATGCAGCAAAATAACAGGGCAAAGCCGTTTTTAATTGTTTACAGCACACTGGCCATTATTGTTATAATAAGCTTGCTTGTTCCTAAAGATACCTGGAAACGGTTTACGCTTAACCAGGTGAACCTGCTGGCCGATGTAGAAGTTAAAAAGGAGCAAAGAAAAAAATCGACCTATAAGCCAAAGCCCGATACTAAAAAACAAAAGGAAATTGTTCGCGACACCATAGTGGCCAATGCTGAGGTAGCTAAGCTGATCCGCAATGATGTGGCCATTGAGGTGAATGATACCAACCAGGTAAATGTTGGCCTCGACCAGTTCCTTGAGGCTTTGTATAAACTTTCGCTGGATAATAAACGGAAAGTGCGCATCGGGTATTTTGGCGACAGCATGATAGAAGGCGACCTGATCACCCAAACCATCCGGAGCATTTTGCAGAACAGGTATGGCGGGAACGGGGTTGGTTTTATTCCCATAACAAGCGTGGTGGCACATTTCAGGCAAACGGTAAAGGCCGAATCGAACGAGAACTGGGCTGATATCAACTTTAACAACAACAAGCAAAAACAGATCATTGGTTTAAGCGGCCATACTTTTTTTGCAAAAAACAATGCAGCGGTTATGCTTAAGCCGGGTGGCGGCAAACATTTATCAAGCCTTTACCAGTTAAGCCTGCTTACCGGAAAAAGCGAAACGGGCATTGATCTTACCTGCAACAACAAAAACTATTTTGCGTCATCACCCGGGCTGTTCAATGTAATTAATTTAAGTGGCGACAGTTCGTTCGCAAAAGCCACCATCGCGATGAATGAAAGCGAAGTGCCTTTGTTTGGCCTTGCGGCAGAAAGCAGGAACGGGGTGATCCTCGATAATTTTTCATTCAGGGGAACCAGCGGTACCGAATTGATGCGCCTCAATTCAAAAATGCTCAGGCAGGTTGATTCATTAAGGGGCTACGACCTGATCGTGCTGCACTACGGGCCTAACCTTTTGTATGCCGACAGCATTAAAAATTTTACCTGGTATAAAAGCCAGCTTATAAAAACCATTAAACATTTAAAAACAGCTTTCCCGCATACCAGTATTTTAATTGTGAGCACAGCAGATAAGAGCTTTAAGATCGAAGGGGAGTACCGGACGGGCGATGGGGTAGAGGCCTTATTGCTGGCCCAGCAGGAAGCAGCAAAAAAATACAACTGCGCTTTTTATAATTTATACGAAGCCATGGGCGGCTACAACAGCATGAAAACATGGGCCGAAAAAAAACCTATACTTGCCGGCAATGATTACACGCACTTTAACCAGAGTGGTTCCGCAAAGATCGGCCGCTTAATAGCTAACGCAATACTTAATCAATATGAACAGAAGTATCCTGCTAAGTAGTTTATTGTTTATTTGCGTTGCTGCATACAGCCAGCCTGAGATCACCGACAGCGCAAACCGCATAAGCCTGGCAAAACCGCTTATGGTGGAAACGCAGGAAACGGTATTTAAGGTGGTTCATATTGGCGATTCGCACATCCAGGCCGACTGGTTCAGCGGCCGGCTCCGCGACCTGCTTCAGCAACACTATGGCAATGCGGGCAAGGGACTCATTTTTCCTTACAGGCAAATAAAAACCAACCCGCCAAATACCTTCAGCACTTTTAGTAATGTTCCTTTTCAAAGCGCAAAGATGGTGCGCTGCCGTTCGGCATGTAACGTTGGGATAGCTGCTTACGATGCGTACATGCAGCGCGGCAACAGCCTAGCCGTGAGCCTTAAACGCGATACTTCCATGCAATTTGTAAGCGCTTTGTATCATACGGAGGAAAATGACCATGCGGTCATATTTAACAGCGATAACGATACTGCAAATTACACCATCCAAAGAACAGGCGATTATGTAATTGCCAGCTATAAAAAACAAGTACCGCCTACGTTTAGTCTGCAGGTAAAAAGTGCAGTGACCTTAAACGGGATCATAGCCAGCAATGGCCGGCCCGGTGTGCTGTATTACACCATTGGGGCAAATGGCGCTACTTTTAGCAATTACAATAACGCTGCATTGTTCTTTAAACAACTTTCTTCGCTGCAGGCCGACCTGGTTATTGTATCGTTAGGCACCAACGAAAGTGTGAGTGATATGCCGGCTGATACTTTTTATAACTACATCAATACCTTTTATATGAACCTGGCGGCAAGCTGCGGTCATACCAATTTCATGTTCACCATTCCGGCCGATAATTACCGCAGGCGTGTTTCAACCACACGGAAAAAGGTGAAAGGCAAATGGCGCAAAAAACGCGTGGTGAGTTATGTGAACAATACAAAAGTAGAAGAGATCCGCAACACGATGGTCGCTTTTTGTAACGATAAGAATGTAATGTACTGGGATCTTTATGCAGCAATGGGCGGTAAAGGCAGCATGAAGAGCTGGGTGCACACCGGCTATGCAGCCAAAGATCATATTCATTTCAGCAAGGCAGGGTACGAACTGCAAGGTGAGTTATTGTTTAAAGCGCTTCAACGAATCATTATTAACCTGTGAGCTTTTCATTACATCAAATAGCAGAGCAGCTTGCCTATAATCCTGATGAACCGATCCTGTTCAACAGTGGGTTTTTTATGTACTTCCTGGTGGCGTTTATGGGCGCTTACCTGCTGCTGCACAAATACACGAAGCTGCGCACCCTGGTGTTCACCATTTTTTCGCTTTACTTTTTTTACAAGGCATGCGGCTGGTACGTTGGCCTGGTGCTGATCGCAGCCGTGGTCGATTTTGCCTTATCAAACCTCATTTACAATACCGGGAATAAAACCAGAAAAAAATGGTTGCTCTCGTTCAGCGTCATCATTAACCTGGGGCTGCTGGTTTACTTTAAATACACCGATTTTTTTATCGGCATCACCAACGACCTGGGCTTTACACACATTACCCCGTTTGGTCTTTTATTGCCCATCGGCATTTCCTTTTATACCTTCGAGAACATCAGCTATACGGTTGATGTATACAAAGGCCATTTCAGGCCTGTGAAAAGCATTATCGATTACCTTTTCTTCCTGTCTTTTTTCCCCAAGCTTGTTATGGGCCCCATTGTGCGGGCAGCCGATTTTATCCCGCAGATCTATAAGCCCTACGAGGTAGGAAACACTGCGTTGGCAAAAGGCGCTTACCTTATTGCAGGCGGGTTGATCAAAAAAGTGATCGTAAGCGATTTCATTTATGTAAACCTGGTCCAGTATGTATTTGATGCACCCATGCGGTACAGCGGGCTGGAATGTTTACTGGCCGTTTATGGATATGCTCTGGTTATTTACTGCGATTTCAGCGGCTACAGCGATATGGCCATCGGGCTTGGTAAGTGGCTTGGGTTCGAGATCAATATTAACTTTCTTT
>JAZKGM010000075.1:0-2684 GCA_040385895.1 Bacteroidota bacterium | reverse complement strand
CTTCGCTAACCCGTCCGTGGATCTCGTAACAACCCGGCCCTGTGAATGCATGCTGCCTGGCGCTTTCCGGAAAATGAACCGTGTCGATCCATTGCCCGCCCAGGTCGGTAAATGTTCCGAAATACATGCGCTCGCCTTTGCTGGTTTGTGTGCTTTTGGTATTCACCAGGTAACCGAAAATAATTACCTGCTGTTTTATTTTATCTTTCAGGTTGGCTGCAACAAGGGTTGATGTAACCGGCTTGCGCAACAGCTTAAACGGATCGTATAAAGTAAAACCCAACAGCTCCATTTCGTCAAAGGCATTTTCAATTTCCGAATCCGGCAACTCCGGGAGCTTAAAGATCTTTCGCGGTGTTTTAAACAAAGCTTCGTTCGTTTCATGCTTTGTTCCCGGGTGGACAAGGGTATGTACCTTCCATAACAGCGATTTTTTGCTTGTACCTGTAAACCCAAATGTGCCGGTACGGATCAGTAAATGCATTTGTTCGATGGCTAAAGGCACCCGTTCGGTAAAATCTTCCAGGCCTGAAAAAGGTCCGTGCAGGTTCCGTTCTGCCAGAACAGCCATGCGGGTTTGTTCCGTCAGTTCACCGATCAGCCCTAAGCCCAAATAGATCGTTTTTCCTTTTATAAGCGTTTCATCATTGCTGTTGTTGATGCATGGAAGATGGATGGCTGCACCATGCTGCCTGGCTTCATGGATGTAGAGCTCCTTGCGGTAAAAACCGCCACCGTTATTTAATGTGGCCACCATGTATTCCATCGGGTAATGTGCCTTAAGGTACAGGGCCTGGTAACTCTCCACGGCATAGCTGGCCGAGTGTCCTTTGGAAAAAGCGAAGTTGGCAAAGCTTTCGATCTCAAACCAGATCCTGCTTATGGTATCAATGTGGTACCCTTTTTTTAAACAGTTATTGACAAAGGTGTCTTTCACTTCCATAAAATCCTTTCTCATTTTAAACTTCCAGCTCATGCCCCTGCGCAGGGCATCCGATTCTGAAAGGGTAAGGCCTGCAAACTGGTGCGCTACCTTGATCACATCTTCCTGGTACACCATTACCCCGTAGGTTTCCCTGAGCAGGTCGTAAAGCTCCGGCAGTTTATTTCGTGCTTCTTCACGCCTCCTGGGTTCCCGGAACCGTTTGATGTATTCCTGCATCATCCCGCTTTGGGCCACCCCGGGCCTTATAATAGAGCTTGCCGCAACAAGCCTCAGGTAATCGTCTGCCCGCAGCTTAGCCAGCAACATGCGCATACCGGGCGACTCTACGTAAAAGCAGCCGATGGCTTTTCCTTCGCGCAGCAGTTCTTTTACTTTCTCATCGTCATAAAATTTCTTGACGTTGTGTATATCAATGGTAACTCCCTTGTTCTGCTTGATAATGCCCAGCGAGTCTTTGATCTTTCCTAACCCGCGCTGGCTTAAAATATCAAATTTCACCAGGCCGATATCCTCCGCCTCGAGCATACTGAAGTGTGTAGTGGCATATCCTTTTGGAGGAAGACTGGTGGCCGAATAACAGGTTACGGGTTTTTCGGAAATAATAATCCCACTGGCATGGATGCTTAAATGGCTTGGGAAATCTTCTATTCTTTTACTGAATACGAAGAGCTGTTTTTCAAATTCACCCACATCGGTATAAATCCTTTTATCTCCTGGCGTACCAAGTTTTGGATAACGGCCGGCCATCTTTTTTAACTGGCCGATCTCAGCAGGTGGCAGGCCGTAAACCTTTCCAAGCTGTTGTAAGGTAGCATCTTTCTGAAAGGTGTTATAAGAACCCAGCAGGGCCACATTATTATTGGTATTGAATTTTTTGAAAATGTATGCAGTAATGTCGTCACGGTCGGTCCAAGAAAAATCAATATCAAAATCGGGGGGATTGCTTCGTTCTTTATTGATGAAGCGTTCGAAATAGAGATCGAGCTGGATGGGGTCAACATCGGTAATGCCGATGAGGTAAGCAATGATGCTGTTTGCCCCGCTTCCCCGCCCAACATGGTAATAATTTTTACTTTTGGCGTGCTGAATGATATCCCAGTTGATGAGAAAATAAGAGGTGAATTGTTTATCAGCGATCACCTCCAGTTCCATTTCCATCCGCGTAAAGGCGTTCTTCCGGGCTTCGGGATCAGGGTACCGGTAATCCAGTCCCGCTATACTTTTAGCACGTAAAAATTCAATGTCCTCTGCCAGGCTACCCGTATAAAATGTTTTGTTTTTATTACTCAGCTTCCCGAATTCGATATCCACGTAACAGGCGTCTAGCAAAATAGTTGTGTTTGCAATGATGTGAGGATATGCCGCATAAGCTGCTTCCATTTCGGCCTTTGTCATCAGGATCTCATTCCCTTGTGCGCATTCGTTTTGCGGCAGCATGCTGATGAGTTTATTAGTGTCCATTGCACGCAGCAGTTTGTGTACTTCAAAATCAGCTTTGCCCTGGAATGATACCTGTTGTAAGGCCACCAGTTTATGCAGCTCATTTTTATACCGGGAAAACGGGAGCTGCCTTAGATCGGTAATGGAAACACCGATAAACTCATTTTCTTTCAGTGCCCATCCTTTGTATGATGAAAAGGGATAGATGATGCAGGCATGATCAAATGCGGGAGCGGTTTCATCAAATGCATCACCGCTATGCAGGTGTGTAGAAAGGTGCTCGTTGAGCGCTTTATAT
>JAZKGM010000074.1:0-10167 GCA_040385895.1 Bacteroidota bacterium | reverse complement strand
GCCGATCACCTGCCTTTCCGCGAAATGATATTAAAACGCCACGTTGATTCCATTTGTGTGATCGATAACGGGGTGGAGTCAGCATTATATCCTTTCAAAAGAAGATCATCGAACAACATTGTTGTTGAACATTACTCCGGCAATCAGCCGCTCGATATTCACGTAAGCGAAAATGCCAATTACCTTAAATATAAAAAAGAGGGACGCTGGTATGTTTTTGTTAAGCCTGATAACCTGCTGGTGGATAGCATGGAAAACCCCTCGTGGCCAATCTCAGGCCAACGCGTAATTAACTCAATAGTATTGGGTGGCGTCTATAAAATGCAAGGACATGGCACACCTGTTCAGTTTTATACCACGGGTAAAATTACCGGTCTTGATGATTTCGATAACTACCAGGTTTGTATTGGTGGCGATTGCCGCAGCTTTTATAATGGCGATGTGGTTTATATGAGCAATGGAAACAAGGGCGAGTATTACACCTGGAAGTGGGCCGGCTCCGACCTTCATATCTATAAGCTCCTCCTGGTAAGTTTGCCCGATGAAAAACCTTATTATAAAAAGGGAGACCAACTCCTGAGCCTGCACAAGCTAAAGTAAAATGCAGTTTGTAAACGATCGCTTAACTTTATAAATTGCCGTAAACCGAATACCATGAATAAAGCCATTGGCATAACGGATGAGCATGTGGTAAATAAGATATACTTGGTCAAAGGTAAAAGGATCATGCTGGATAGCGGCCTTGCTGCGCTATATGATGTGGGAACCAAGGTATTGAACCAGTCCGTTAAAAGAAATCTAAGCAGATTTCCCGAAGACTTTATGTTTCAACTCACAGAAAAGGAATGGCAAAATTTGAGGTCACAAACTGTGACTTCAAGTTGGGGCGGAAGAAGAACATTGCCATTTGTGTTCACCGAACAAGGTGTGGCCATGCTGTCAAGTGTGCTGGGCAGTGAAACGGCTATTCATGTAAACATTCAGATCATTCGCGTATTCACCAGGATGCGGGAAATGCTGCTGAACAATAAAAGCATCCTGGTAAAAATAGAAGAGATCGAGCAAAAGATACTTAAACAGGATATCTCTCAAAAAAAGCAGGAAGAAGATATCAGGGAAATCTTTGATGTGTTAAAGGAGTTGATCAGGCCGGTAACGGCAACAAGGAAAAGGATCGGTTTTCGAAAAGACTAAGCTGGCAACTTTTAGCATCCCCGATCAAACAGAAACTAGCCGAATGTTCTGGCCGCATATTATCTTTACCACCTAAATCAAAGTTTCTGAGCGAGCATTTTGCCACATTTGTTGAAGTGATCCTGCCTTTGCCCTTGCAAAAGCTGTACACCTACCGGGTGCCTGACGACCTGCTTAACCAGGTAGAAACCGGTAAGCGGGTCATCGTTCAGTTTGGAAAAAAGAAGCTATACAGCGCCATTGTGCATGCCATTAGTCACCAACCTCCTAAAGAATATGAAGCCAAGTACATTCTTGATGTATTGGAAGAAAAACCGGTTGTGGGCGAACAACAATTCCGTTTCTGGAAATGGATAGCCACTTATTATATGTGCACCTTAGGCGAGGTAATGAATGCCGCGCTGCCCGGGCCTTTTAAGCTGGAAAGCGAAACACTGGTAACGCTAAATCCCGATTGCGACATCAACAGCATTGAGCTTACCGATAAGGAATTCCTGATCACTGAAGCATTAACAGTTACCCCTCATTTAACCATAAATGACATCAGCTCTATCCTGGAGATAAAAAACGTATTTGCTATTTTAAAAGGGCTTTACATAAAAGGTGTTATTGCTTACACCGAGAACATAAAAGAAACCTATAAGCCAAAAACGGTTAGCTGCATTAAGCTTAACGAAACGTTTAATAACGACCATGGCTTATCGCTTTTGTTTGCCGAGCTGGAAAAAACACCTAAACAACTGGATATACTGATGGCAGTTGTCCACCTTAAACACCAACATGCCCACATCACTAAAAAGCAACTGATCGAATTTGGCGGATTTAGTGAAAGCTCTTTAAAAACGCTTGTAAAAAAGGAAGTGCTGGTTGAGTATAAGCAACAGATAGACAGGCTTACCGTAATTCACCAGGATGTAGACCTTTTTACCTTTGAACAGATCAAAACACATTTTGAAAGCAAAGATGTAAGCTTGCTTCATGGCATTACCTCAAGCGGAAAAACGCACGTATACGTAAAACTTATCGAAGAGCAGTTGGATGCCGGCAAGCAGGTATTGTTCCTGCTGCCCGAGATCGCTTTAACCTCGCAGATCGTTCAGCGTATCCGTAAATATTTTGGAGATAAGGCCTTTTCGTTCCATTCCAAATTCAGCCCCAACGAACGGGTGGAGATCTGGCAAAAGGTGAATAAAGGCGAACCTGTTGTGATCATAGGAGCGAGGTCGTCTATTTTTTTACCGTTTAAAAATCTGGGTTTGATCATTGTGGATGAGGAACATGAAACATCCTACAAACAACAGGAACCTGCTCCTCGTTACCATGCGCGCGATGCGGCCATTTTCCTGGCATTTAGCTGGAAAGCAAAAGTGCTTTTAGGTTCCGCAACCCCTTCGTTCGAAAGCTACTCGAATGCAAAAGCCGGAAAATATGGGCTGGTGCTGATGAAGAACCGCTTCGGGGAGGTGCTGATGCCGGAAATTACGGTGGGCAACATCAGTGAAGACACCCGTACCAAAAGCATGCACGGTTACCTTACAGCGGCTTTATACCATGCCATTGACGAAACCCTACAGGCCAAGCAACAGGTGATCCTTTTCCAGAACCGCAGGGGATATGCACCTGTAATGGAATGCCAGAACTGCAACTGGATCCCCAAATGTGTGAACTGTGATATCAGCCTTACCTACCATAAATACATTGATAGCCTTAAGTGCCATTATTGCGGCTACACAACCAAGGTACCTGTAAACTGCCTGGCCTGTGGCTCACACCTAGTTTCGTTAAAAGGGTTTGGTACCGAAAAGATCGAAGACGAAATAAAGATCCAGTTCCCTGCTGCGCGTGTTTTACGGCTCGATCTTGAGTCGACAAGGACTAAACACGGACATGAGCAGATCATCAGCGATTTTGAAGCGCAGGAAGCAGACATTCTCATCGGCACGCAAATGATCAGCAAAGGGCTCGACTTTGCAAATGTGAACCTGGTTGGTGTGATCAATGCCGACCAGCTTTTGTATTTTCCCGACTTCCGGGCCAACGAACGGGCCTATCAATTGTTAACACAGGTAAGTGGGAGGGCAGGGCGTAAGTCGAAACAAGGCAGGGTGATCATTCAAACCAACTCGCCCATGCACCAGGTGATCCAAAAGGTGCTGCACCAGGATTATGAATACCTGTTTATGGGTGAGGATGCTGAGCGCGAGCGTTTCGGCTACCCTCCGCACACACGTCTTATTAAATTAATTGTTAAACACAAAGATTACACCACCTGCGAGAAAGCCGCTTTCGAATTGCAGAAGCTTCTTTACACGAGGCTGGGCAATAAGGTAATAGGACCTGAAAGTCCTTATGTTAGCCGGGTACGCAATTTGTATATTAAGGAAATTTTAGTAAAAACTGAGCGGAATTCGCCACATCTTAGCGGGATGAAATCGTTTATATACGGTTGCATGCAAGCGGTTCAAACAGATAAAACATTCGGAAAGCTTACAATTTTTGCCGATGTAGATCCGTTTTAATACGCAAACCTTAAATGCACAGCTTCTTCCTGTTAACCCATGACCCGTCTCACGCCCCCAAGCAATAGCGCTTCCTTTTTCACCTCTCTGGTAAATGCCCTGCCCGGGAGGGTTTGTATCCTTAATGATGAGCTGAAGGTGGAAGCATTTAACCAGGCTTTTAAGGAAATTATACAGATCAATCACAATATTCCTGTTCAATTAGGCCACAGCCTTTATGATAAAGTATCGCCCGAAAACCGGGCTTATTGGGAACCTTTGTTGCGCAATGCCCTTAAAGGAAAGAACTATGAAGAACTGGTTACGTTTGAAAAAGAAGTGGATGCTACTTTTTTTGCAAAGATAACGCTCACCCATTTAATAAATGGCGAGGGCAGCAGCGGGGTGCTGGTACAGATGAATGACATAACCGAAGAAAAGCAAAACGAATTAAACCTCACGGCTTTCAGGCAGCTGGCTTCAAACCTGCCTAATACCGATCTTTTTTTGTGCGATCACAAAATGACCATTTTAATAGCAGACGGTGGGGAAATGAAGAAGTACGGCTCGTCAAGAATTGATTTTGAAGGGAAGAACCTGTTTAAGATGTCGGTAGAATACGGGCTTGAACTGTTGATCCCGCTTTATGAGAAAGCGGTTAAAGGTGAAGCTTCAGAGATCGAGTACCAGTTTAACGGCTACCACTATAAAGTAGAATTGTACCCGGTTATTGAACAGGGGCTTGTTAAAAATATCATCCTGGTATCGCATAACATCAGCGACCTGAAGAACATTAACGTAAAGCTCCAGCAGCATAATGATACCAAAGACAGCATTTTAGGAATTGTTGCCCATGATTTGCGCAACCCCATAGCTGCCATATTGGGAGTAGTGGAAATGGCCAAGGGCAATGAAGACGTGCTGAAGCATAAACTTTCTATTATAGAAAGTTCGGGCAACACCGCTTTAAGTATTATTTCCGACCTGCTTGATATCAGCGAACTGGGTAAGGAAACTTACTTGCTTGATACGGAAATTGTTTCCCTGAATGAATACATCCGCAGCCTTATTTCTGTAAACCGCGTGCTTGCCGATTCCAAACAGATCGGCCTTGAATTTGACAGCCACGAAAGCGAAATTTTTGCAAAAATTAACCGGGATAAATTTTCGCGGGTGTTAAACAACCTGCTTACCAATGCCATCAAGTTCAGCCACCCTCAGCATAAAGTGATCATCAGCATTTCGCTGAGGCGCAAAAAAGTGCTGATAAAAGTAAAAGATGAAGGCATTGGCATTCCGGCCCATATGCGCGAATACATTTTCGATAAATTTACCCGTGCAGGCAGGAGGGGTACTGCCGGAGAACGTTCTATAGGGCTTGGTATGAGCATTGTGAAACAGATCGTGCTTTTGCATAAAGGTAAAATATGGATCGAAAGCCGGGAAGAAAAAGGAACCACGGTTTGTATTGAACTCGATCCTGCCGTATAACAAAAATGGCTGCCTTTTTTAGGCAGCCATTTTTTATGAGATATTATTTTTTCGTTATTGAACGATCGTCATTTCATTGATAATATTAGGCGCCTGCCCGTACTTGTCGATTAAAAACAGTACGTACCGGATATCAACGCTGATCGTGCGTTTGTTTTTAGGATCGAAATGGATGTTTCCGCTCATGGCTTCCCAGTTTCCGTCAAATGCCAGCCCGATAATGCGGCCTTCACTGTCAATTACAGGGCTTCCGCTGTTACCACCTGTAATGTCGTTATCACTTAAAAAAGCCACCGGAAGTTTACCATCTTTCATGGCATAGCGGCCGTAATCTTTGTTTTTGTGAAGCTCGCGGAGACGCGCAGGGATTGCAAACTCGCTGTTGGTGGCCCCGTATTTATTATTCTTTTCGATCACTTCATCCAGGTTGGTGATCAACGGGTATTTCATATACGTTTTAACCTGTCCGTAAGTTAAACGCAGCGAAGAGTTGGCGTCCGAATAAAAATCTTTACCGACATTCATTTCCATCAAGCCTTTTACATAGGTACGTCCAAGGCCTGCAGTAAGCTCTGTAAACTCGTCCACCTTAGGTTTAAACTCTTTGTTGTAATGCGAACGGAACGCATCAAAATGCTTGTAGGCAATGTCTTTTTTCAACAGGCCCATCCGTGGGTTTCCTGCAAAACCAAGGGCCATATCCTTGTAGGTAAAAATACTGTTCTCAAACACATCGTTCGTATAAAGCCTGATCGCTTCGCGCGGGGATGCAGCATATTTAAGGATCACATCTTTAAAGTAAGGTACCTGCTGATCTTTAGGAATATTATTGTAATACAACACAAGGATGCTGTCGAACAGGCGTTTGTCTGCATCTACAATGGCCGGCTCGTATGGAAGATCTTCAATAGCCGCGATCACACTCTTTTTAAGGGCCGGTAATTTGGCCGTGTCGTTCTTGGTTACGGCATCTTCAAGGGCAGAAAGGTATTGAACGTTTTTAATAAGGGTAGGGGCATAAATACCTTCGCTTAAATAGGTGCGTTGCAGGGCATAAGGCCTGTAAGCTGCAAATGCTTTGTCTACGTCATTTAACAGGTTTTTATATTCCGGTTTATCGGCAGCCCATTTTGCAAATACCTTTTCTTCTTTTTGTTTTTGCTCGTATACCTTGTTGTTCTTCAATTGCTCTGCTTCTCCGCGGAAATATTTCCAGTAGTTGGAAACGCCAGCAAAATCACCTGAAAGTTTTAAGCGCGTATCGGTGTCTTTGCTCATCACTTCTCTCCATGCATTTAAGCGCACATCGCGTAAAGCAACGATAGCCGGATCAACCTGGTCGGTGGCCATTTGCACACCCTGGCTGAACTCATACCGGTTGGTACGGCCGGGGAAACCCATGATCATGGAATAATCGCCACTGTTTATGCCTTTTAAGTTGATTGGTAAATGGTGTTTTGCTTTTAACGGAATGTTATCCGCTGCATATTTTGCAGGTTTACCGTCTTTGCCCATATAGGCGCGGAACATGCTGAAATCACCGGTGTGGCGGGGCCACATCCAGTTGTCGGTTTCACCACCGAACTTACCGATATTTTGTGGCGGGGCTCCCACCAGGCGGATATCTGTATAGCGTTCGAAAAGAAACACATAATACGCATTCCCTTTAAACATTTCGCGGCATTGCGCTTCGTAATGCGTGCCCTTTGTTACCCGTTCGGTGATCGTTTTATAGGTCTCTGCCAGCTTTTTAGCGCGGTCTTTTTCATTCAGGCCTTTAACAGCATTCATTACCTCATCGCTGATGTCGTCAACCCGAACCACAAATGATACGCTGAGTCCCGGCACAGGCCGTTCTTCCTGGTAGCTTTTTGCCCAGAAACCGCTGTCAAGAATGTTATCGGTAACTTTACTCAGGTTGGAGATGGCATCGTACCCGCAATGGTGGTTGGTGAGTATCAATCCGTTTGGAGAAATGACTTCACCTGTACAACCAGCTCCAAACCAAACAATTGCATCTTTTAAGCTTGATTTGTTCACGTCATATAACTGTTCGCGGGTCAGTTTCAACCCTTTCTTTTGCATGGCTTCATACGTCTGGTTCTTAAGCAACCAGGGTAGCCACATGCCTTCATCTGCCTTTACATTAGTAGCCAGTAAAGCCAATGACATCAATCCGATAAAAAACTTTTTCATGTATGTATAAGTAATGGGCAGCGAATGTAAAATAAAAAAATTAATGAGCCCCTGTTTTATGATAAGAGGAGCACCAGGTGAATTAAGAGGTTTATAAATGAGCTGTTTATCCACGGCTTGTTAAATATGGATCAGAATGCTAAACTTAACAATTAATTAACACAGGCCGCAGGGCCTCAATTTACATTTGCACCATAATACATAAAATATGTTTGGTTTAGACCCAACCTTTACGGCATTGCTTATTTTCTGTTTGATCCTTGCCTGTGCATTCGAATTTATCAACGGTTTTCATGATACTGCAAATGCAGTGGCTACTGTAATTTACACCAACAGCTTAAAACCCTGGGTTGCGGTGGTATGGAGCGGCATCTGGAACAGCATTGGCGTTTTTGCCGGTGGTATTGCCGTGGCAATGGGCATCAGCAACCTGCTGCCGGTTGAAGTACTTACAGACACCAGCATTGCACATAATATCGCGCTCATTCTCTCCTTATTATTAACCGCCATTGCCTGGAACCTCGGTACCTGGTATTATGGCATTCCCTGCAGCAGTTCGCATACGCTGGTAGGATCTATATTAGGTGTTGGTTTGGCCTTTGGAATGGTAGCCGATGAACCCAGCCTTAAATATGTGAACTGGAGCAAAGCGGGTGATATCGGCTTATCGTTGCTGTTTTCCCCGTTAATGGGTTTTAGCCTGGCTATTTTATTAATGTACATCCTTAAGCAGGTTATCAAAGACAAGGCCATTTTTAAGGAGCCGAACACCAACCAACCTCCTCCGTTCTGGATACGCTCTATTTTATTATTAACCTGCACCGGTGTAAGTTTTAGCCACGGAAGTAATGACGGACAAAAAGGAGTGGGGCTGATCATGTTAATTATGATCGCCATTGTTCCGGGGTATTTTGCCATCGATCAAACCAAAGATGTAACGGAGTACCGCACCACCATCAGCAATGTTCAATCGATCGTAGCGCACATCAACCCGGTTCAATTGAATAAATCGGATAGCTTTGAATATGCTAAACTGAACTCGCTGGTAAACGACCTGAGCGTACGGGTTAATTCTACCCATTCGTTTCTGGCGCTGAATGATAAAGAGCAGACCGATATGCGTAAGGATATCATCATGATCAGCAAATCGACCAAGAAGCTGATGGAAAGCGAAGACATTAACCTGAGCGTTAAAGATAAAAAGACCCTGAAAAAACAACTGGAGGAATTAAAGTCGTTAACAGAATATGCACCAACATGGGTGATCCTGATGATCGCACTTTCGCTGGGTTTAGGAACCATGGTGGGTTGGAAACGTATTGTGAAGACCATTGGCGAAAAAATCGGAAAACAGCATTTAACCTATGCACAGGGAGCCAGCAGCGAACTGGTGGCTGCAAGTACCATAGGGGTGAGCACCTGGTTGGGATTGCCGGTAAGTACCACACAGGTATTATCGAGCGGTATTGCAGGAAGCATGGTGGCCAGCAAGGGCATCAAAAACCTGCAGGGAAAAACAGTTAAAAACATTTTTATGGCCTGGTTGCTTACTTTACCGGTAACCGTTGTAATGGCCGGTGGCTTGTTCTTATTGTTCAGGGCAATATTTTAACAACAGGCGAAATCCTTTTAAACAACTGCGTATGCACCGTTTGAGTGCACCCCTGAACTGTGGTCAGATGATCGAAAGGTACTTTACAAATTCCTCTCTTCGCCTGGTTGATACCAGCAACCTGGTACCATTGTCCATTTCAACCTGCCCGGTTCCGCCTTTAAGGTAGCGGTTCATTTTTTTCAGGTTGATGATGTATGAATTATGGATCCTGAAAAACCGGCTTTCATGAAGCAGGTCTTCATAATACCCTATGTTTTTTGACGATACAATAGATTGCTGGTGATCCAGGTGCAGCGTAGTGTAATTGTTGTCACTTTCCAGGTAGATCACCTTATTGATCTCCACCATCACAATATCATTGAGGGTAGAAACAGCCAGTTTTTCGTACGTGCCCTTGTGCTGCAACTGTTGCCTGAAGGTATCCATGCGCTTGATCTCATGATCCGGTGCTGCTTTGCGCAACTTATCCAATGCATGATGAAGCTCTGTATTATCAATGGGCTTAAGCAGGTAATCCAGTGCCGAAAACTTAATGGCCCTGATCGCATATATATCATATGCCGTAGTAAAAATAACTTTAAAGCTGATCTCAGGCAGGCGCTGCAGTAAGGTAAAGCCATCCCCACCGGGCATCTGGATATCGAGGAAAAGCAGGCCGAGCGTGTCTTTGTGCTTCCCGATCAGCAAAAGCCCGGCAGCCATAGAAGTTGCTGTGCCTATGATGTTCACATCAGGGTGATAATTTTCTAAAAGCAGGCGGAGCGTTTCAATACAGCCGGCTTCATCGTCAACAATAATTGCATGTATAGGTTTCATGTCAGAATAGGGATGAGTAACTCCACTTTTGTTCCGGCCGCCTGGTTATCTGCGCTGTAAAGATCGAAAATATTTACCGGTTTTACGCGGTCGTTCCCGATTAATAACCTTAAGCGTTCTTCGGTATAACGGATCCCGGTAGAAGCCATCTCTTTGCCCGACTGCTCCTGTTCCTTTTTCACCTGTTCGCGCCCCACACCATTGTCCTCCACTGTTACCCGCAGGTATTGTTGCGACTCCGAAAACTTCACCCTAAGCATTCCCTGCTCTTTACCCGATAATCCGTACTTAATGGCATTTTCAATAAATGGCTGGATCACAAGTGGCGGAATAAGCATGTTAAACGGGTTTATTCCG
>JAZKGM010000073.1:2293-3137 GCA_040385895.1 Bacteroidota bacterium | reverse complement strand
ATTGGATAGCCAATACGCACTTCAAATTTTCACATATTTTAGAACCGTTACAAATATGTGAGTTTAAGTAGTTGTTATTAAGTGATATTGCTCAGTTTATGGCTTCTTAACAGGTGGTTTCACTGCTGGTTTTACAGGTGAAGGTGTTGTTTTTTTAGTACTATCAGGAGCCGGTTCGGGTGTTTTACTGTTTATATCTGTTTGTGCAATTGGCATTTTATAGATCCTCAGTCCATAGTCTTCGCTGCTGCGAAGCATAAAAGCAGCAAGCACTTCATTGTTTGTTTTTCCGAACTGTACATTGCGCACAATGTTGCCGCTGAATTCGTAGCTCGTTACCAGCTTGCCGGTTTCCACTTCCCATACTTTTATGCTGCCATCGTTACACCCGGTAAGTGCATAGCGGCTGTCGTCACTAAAGGCCACGCTGGTCACTTTCCAGCAGTCGACCGGGAAGATGCGCACCTGTTTCCCGGTGGCCACATTCCATAAACGTGCCGTCTTGTCGTTCGATCCGCTGATCAGGTATTTACCCGTACGGCTCAGTGCAATATCGTTCACCACATCGGTGTGCCCGTCAAGCGTTTTAGCTACCTGCCCAAGCATCATGTCGTATAGTTTAATTTTAGGTTCGGCACCTGCCACGTAAACGAATTTAAAATTGCTGGTTGGTGCAATGGCGGTAACAGCCTGTGTGTTGGTAATGGTCTTTACAATTTTTCCGGTGGTTATATCCCACACGATCATCGTTTTATCGTCCGAGCCCGAAAAGAGGTATCGGCCATAGTTGTCAAATATCAGGCAATTGATCCGGTCTTTATGCGCCTCGAACTTACGCGTGTTG
>JAZKGM010000073.1:0-2283 GCA_040385895.1 Bacteroidota bacterium | reverse complement strand
TCCCATAACAGGATAAGGCGCTCTTCGCTGCCGGTGGCCAGCAACTTGCCGGTTTTATTAAAGCTTACTGCATTAACCGGGCCCATGTGGCCTCCAAGCGTTTTAAATAATGCATAAGGGCTGTCGGCCTTATAAATATTGATCTTATTGTCGAACCCCCCTGTGGCGATATAGCCCTGTGCAGAAACGGAAAGCCCGTCCACATCATTGCTATGGCCTTTTAAAACCAGCGGGGGCGCAACAGGTGCCTGCGCAAAGAGGTTTAAACAAAGGCCGATCGCGATGGAAAATAATACATGCTTCATAGCTCCAAATCTTAACAATTACCAGTAGAAAAAATAACCTGCGGCTATTAAGATATGAACAAAAAGGTAACATGTTGATGGGGCTTATTAGGTAATGATTTAGAAATGAGTGATTTGTTTGGTTGATCGGTGAGGTTAAGAGTTGGTGGAATAACCACAAAGAGCACAACGGCAACACAACGATCACAAAGGTGGGAATGGTTAAGCGCTAAGTAATTTTCGTTCGCATCCGATATGGGAGGTAATGTTATACTGATAAGTTCCGTTGATGTCATTGCGAGCGAAATGCAACGAGCACGGCAATCTCTATATTACAGTGTATTAAACTCATCCCTCATCAACGAAAATAAAACCGAATCATAAAATAGGTTATCCATGTAATAATGTTGCCGCATCAAACCTTCCTGTTGAAACCCGCACTTATGCAACAAAGCAATGGAGGCTTTGTTGTCGCTTGCGGTGCAGGCTTCCACCCGGTGCAGTTTCAATTCATCGAATCCATAATGGAGTATACATTGCAATGCTTCGTGCATCAGGCCTTTTTGTTTGTATCGGTCCGAAAGCATGTGGTAACCGATCTCCGCCCTGAAATGTTCTTTCACCCAATTGTGAAAACCGCAATAGCCTATGGTCTCATGTGTGTCTTTTAGGATAAGCTGGAAATTAATAAAAGGCCTTTTTCCCAGGTCGTATTGGTCCTTGTATTTTTTTAGCTGGCTTTCGTATTCCTTATCGGTGGTATAACCCAAAGCCTGCATGATCTCAGCTTTGGAATGAGCTGCAAAAAGGGCATTGAGCTCAGTGGAGGTCCATGGTTTTAATACCAGGCGGGTGGTGGAGAGTTGAGCTATCATTGGGATTCGAATATCGGAAAATAAGTGGAAATGAACCACAAAGGCCGCAACGGTTGCACAATGAACACAAAGGGGGATCGGCTGATCAGCTCAGTAAGATTCGTTGCGCGCTTCGTGTTTTCTTTGTGCCTTTTGTGGTTGTACCATAAAACCACAAGGTCAATCTTACATCACTGCGTCAATTGCATGAGCTCATTCCTCCACACCAGCACAAACACGCCAATTACGCTTACCAATGCAGCGATAACGGAGGGCAGGCCCAGCTTTTCTTTTCCGCTTATGGTTGCTGCGAACATCACGGTTAAAGGCTGCATGCTGAAAATGGTTTGTGCAATACCGACCTGTAGCTGGGTAGCTGCGATCAATGAAAAGGATACACCCATTACGGGGCCAAAAAGTGTTCCCGCTATTAAAGGTTTAATGATGCGCGGGGTGCTGCTCATCATTTTGAACTCATTAAAAATATTTCGTTTAAAAACAGCCAGGCTGTATGCAGCCAGCATGGCAATAAAAATCCTGATCCAGGTGGCATGAACAGGATTCAGGTCTGCACCGTTGTAATGAATGATGTTCAACCCTTTTTTTGAGCAAACCAATCCGAGTCCCTGTGTTACCGCCCCGATAATGGCAAACACGATCCCTGAGCTGATCCGCTTGCGGTCAACACTCTCATCGGTGGTTTTCCGCGTGCTGCGTATAAACCATAAGATCCCGCAAATGCTGATCAGCATTCCGAAGATCCCGGCCAGGTTCATGGTTTCACCCAGTATAACAATGCCTAATAAAAGTGCGGCAACCGGTGCAAACGCGCTGAATAAACTGGTGCGGCTGCTGCCCAGGATGCGGTATGCATTAAAGGCAAAAAAATCACCGATGGTCAGGCCGATAATGCCGCTCAGTCCAAGCCAGAACCATTCGTAAAAGGAGGGAAGGGTGAATAACTGTGTAATACCCGGGCCGTACAGTAAAACAATAACAATGCTTAGCAGGATGGTGGCATAAAATAAACGTACGCGGTTAATGGCACCCGCTTCGGCCTGCTTACTGGCAGCAGTGAAAGCAAAGGTGCCGGCTGTCCAGCAAAGCAGGGTTACAAAAGCGGCTATTAAACCGGTGTTCATACT
>JAZKGM010000072.1:0-11743 GCA_040385895.1 Bacteroidota bacterium | reverse complement strand
GTAGGTCAGTTGATTCAATGCACTGAAGACAATAGGTCATAGCTGATAGAAGTTCGAAGTGAGGCCATTGCGAGCAAAGCGAAACAATCTCATCTACGATTTACAGTTTACGAGAATTCCATTGCGCCCTTTGCGTCTCCTTTGTGAACGTTGTGGTTTCTCCTTCGTAAACACGCTTGTTCTAAAATGGCGGGGCCACATACTCATCATCATCATTGTGCATGTTGTTGAGCTTTGAGCTAACGGTAATTGTACCGAAGCCTCCTGCCGACTCGTTGCCAAAAGGAGAAGGTTCCAATTGCCCGAAGTCATGTTCCTCGAGGTCTTTAAACTTGGTGAACTCATGCACAAAACGCAGGCGAACCTGGTCTAAAGAACCATTACGGTGCTTGGCAATATGCAGCTCTGCAATCCCGTGTGTGCTGCTGCCATCTTCAAACTCGCTGATGCCATAATATTCGGGACGGTAAATGAACATTACCATATCCGCATCCTGTTCGATAGAACCCGATTCACGCAGATCCGACAACATCGGAATGGCCGCTGCGCCACGTTTTTCTGAAGCACGGCTTAACTGGGCCAGTGCAATCACAGGTACATCCAGTTCCTTGGCCAATGCCTTTAACGACCGTGAAATATAACTTACCTCCTGCTCACGGTTGCCGTTCTTGTTGTTGCTGTCGTCACCGCGCATCAGCTGGAGGTAATCAATAACAATAAGCTCTACATTATTCTGCTCTTTAAGCCTCCGGCATTTACTTCTTAGTTCGAACACCGAAAGTGCAGGCGTATCATCAATAAAAATAGGCGCTTCGGCAAGGCGGGCCACCTTCGTGTTCAACTGCTGCCATTCGTGTTCGGCCAATGTTCCCCTCTTCAGTTTTTCGCCCGGTATTTCGGTTTCGCCACTGATCATCCGTGTAACCAATTGTTTGTTGCTCATCTCCAGCGAGAAGATGGCAATGCCGCGTGGCACTTCACTGTTTAACGATGCATTCCGGGCAAGCGATAGCACCATGGCCGTTTTACCCATACCCGGGCGGGCGGCAAGGATAATAAGGTCTGATTTCTGGAAACCGGATGTGATCCTGTCGAGTTTTGTGAAACCGGAAGGTACCCCCGTAAGGCCACCCTGCTTATCTTTCAAGCCTTCAATATCACGGATCGCTTCACGCACAATGTGGTTCATCTGCTTGTAATCGCGCTTGATGTTCCCCTGCGATACTTCAAATAATTTACGTTCGGCACTATCCAGTAACTCAAATGCATCGGCACTGTCTTCAAACGATTCGCGCTGGATTTCAGTAGAAATACGGATCAGCTCGCGCTGGATAAATTTCTGGGCGATGATGCGCGCATGGTATTCGATATTGGCAGCCGAAGCCACCCGGTTGGTAAGCGAGGTGATGTAATAAGCGCCACCAACAATTTCAAGCTGGGCCTGTTTACGCAGTTCTGCCGTTACAGTTAAAATATCTATCGGCTGCGCATTGCTGAACAGCGTTCTGATCGCTGTAAAAATGAGCTGGTGGGATTCTTTGTAAAAACTTTCCGGTTTCAGGATATCAGAAATAACTGTAATGGCATTTTTTTCGAGCATTAATGCTCCGAGAACAGCCTCTTCCAGATCGACCGACTGGGGTTGAAGTTTCCCAGTCTCAACAAGTTGTGTTATTTCTGCTTTTTTAAATCCGGTTCTTTTACGTATCTCAGCCATTTGTTCTAGTTTCTGTTACAGGTTCTGGTAGCCCTCAAAGATAGGCGAGTCCTTGTAATTCCTGTTCATGACCCGGTCATAAAAATGTTGTTCACACAATAAAAAAATATGTTGGCAGCTTGTTGAAAAGCAGGTATCAGGAATAGCTAACCGCTTTATGCTTAAGCACATTTTTTCCACATTGCCTTCATTTTGAAATCCGGGTTCAATTCGTTAAATTATTCATTCTAAGCATTGCCTGAAAATGCCGCTTTAGTGCGCCTAACAATTTTTTAACACCAAAATCTCATAACTGTGCATTGACAGGATTTGGTAAAATGGGTGAATAATGACTATCTATTAAAGTGACATTTACTTAAAGTTTTTTTAACGTTCGATATGAATAAAAACTGCATATTTGCAAGTCGTTGTACAGAACAATACATGCGTTTTAAGTTATTCATTACAATATTATTAGCTGCATCAATAGGCAAAGCACAGGTGCAGTTTACCCAGAAAACAACCAGTGCAGGGCGCACCAAACTAGCCGTGAGCAATGCAGGCACAATAGGCCGCCCCGGGGTAAGAAGCAATACACAAGGACCATCGTCCATGTCGTTTCCCCAAACCGGGAACGAACATTTGTTTGAGGCAGGCATCTGGCTCGGTGCAGTTGTTAATGGCCAGAAGCTGGTTTCGAGCAGTGCGGCCGATGCTTCGGCAGGTTACAGTGCAGGCGGGGCCAACTTTGAATTTACCCCATTAACCCCGATTTCAGAAAGGTCCTCCCTTCAATCAAGCCCGGTGTTTTCGTCATCAGCTGTCTCTCACCAGGATTTTATCATGCAGTTCACCGATTCTGCTACAATCGTTCCCGGCACTTCAACACCCATAAGCGGACATACACAGCCACTAAAAGCCAGTGTGCGCCTGGAAACCTATTCATGGAACTATTCGTATGCCGATTTTTTCGTGCTTTGCAATTATAAGATCACCAATACAAGCAGTACCCGTTGGGATAGTGTATACATCGGTCAATGGAGCGACCTGGTGGTTCGCAATGTGAATGTAACCCGACAAACAGGTACAAACTATTTTAATAAAGGCCGCAACGGGGTTGATTTTAAGAACAAATCGGTGTATGCATGGCTCAGCGATGTAACGGCTGACGACATTGACTACATCAACTCATACGGTGCCATACAGTTTTTAGGGATCGAATACCGGGGTATGTTCTTCAACCCGGATATGCCTGATACGTTTATACAACGCGGATGGCCGGCACCAAAAGTTAATTATAACTTCTGGAACTTTAACTCGGTGAATGCACCATGGATCGCACCGGCCAATGAACAGGACCGCTATAACCGCATGACGGTGAGCGTAGATTCCGCCCAGTTGAGGGAGCCTACTTTCGGGCCTTATGCAGGCCAGCCCAATAACTGGATCCAGCTGATCACGGCAGGTCCGATGATCAGTGTTGAACCGGGTGAATCATTTAATTATGTGGTGGCGTTTGTTTGTGCCAACAAAGTTGATGACGGATCGCCTCCTGTAAATAACGGTAAGGTTTCCACTCCCGCCACGCGCGTGCAGCTTGAAGCAAACCTTACCCGTGCACGTGCTACTTATATAGGCGAAGATGTGAACGGTAATGGAGTGCTCGATCCCGGTGAGGATTCTGACGGCAATGGTTTGCTCGACAGGTATGTATTACCCGAGCCACCGGCAACGCCCAAAACAAAAATTGTATCGAGCGATAGTAAAGTGGATATCTACTGGGATGATAAAGCACGCTTGTCTGTTGACCCGATCTCGAGAAAGCAGGATTTTGAAGGGTATAAACTATACCGCACCAATCCGGGTGACGATGCAAAAGGAAACCTGATAGACCAGCGCAACCTTGTGGCACAATGGGATTCGGCAGGAAACAATGTGGGTTATAACAACGGGTTTGACGCCATAAAATTAGCACAGCCCGAAGTGATCGAAGGCGATACTTTTTATTATAAGTACACCATGAATAACCTGCAGAACGGGTGGCAATACCTGTTTATGCTTACCGCTTTTGATGAGGGCGATGCTTCACTGGGGCTTGATCCGCTGGAGTCGTCATTTAACGAAAATGCATTTAGCGTGTATACCGGCTCAGAAGCAAAAGCAATAGAAAAGAACAGTGAGAATGAGATAGGTGTTTATCCGAACCCGTATTTTACTTCGGCTGCATGGGACGGAAACACTTCACGCACCAAAAAGATCTACTTTACCAACCTGCCGGCAAAATGCACCATTACGGTTTATACCAGTGCAGGCGACCTGGTAACAAGCATGCGCCACGATGCAAGTACATACCAGGGACAGGATGCCCAGTGGTTTGAACGCCTGGGACAAACCGGTAAAAAAGTATTTTCGGGTGGCGAACATGCCTGGGATATTTTATCCACTACAAAAGCAACGATCAGCACCGGTGTTTACCTTTTTGTGGTAAAAGACGAAGCAACCGGTAAGATTGATATTGGTAAATTTGCCGTGGTGAAATAACCATTCTGCCCGGTAGCAGCTAAACATAAACGAACAACTAAACTTAAATAAACAGAAACATGAAAAAACAACTACTGGCGTTATCGCTGCTGGCAGCAGCAGTTTCGCTTCAGGCGCAAAGGATTAACCCTTACCCGGTTATTCCTCTTGATTCAGTGCAGTATGTGAGACCGGCTAAATTATTGGCCACGCCACCTAACGACACCCCTGATTACATCAGCCCAATTAAACTTTACCCGTATGCAGATACGGTTAATATTGAAGGTATTGTGGTAATGAACCCAAGGGTGTATGGTTTGGCAACCAACACCAACACACCTTCTACCAGCCGTGTTTCCACCTGGCTTCAGAAAAAAGGCGGAGGCCCTTGGAGTGGTGTCCAGGTGATGCTTGATCCTACCCTTACCCGCCCGGTTGCAGCAAAGGCTGTTTTACTTCCCGAGCTTAAATTTTATGACAACTGCCAGCAAAGCTTCCCCGTTCGGATGACGGTGAGACATGGTGCGTTTCAAAATGAAACACAGTTATACATGGTGCGTAACAGCAGCTTCTCTGATAACTCTGTTGAGCAATTGTCGTTAACTCCAGATACTTTGGTTTACACGAAAATAACGGTTGATTCTTTAATGAAAGGCAACCCTACAGCGGGTACCTGGATACAGGATAAAGTTAACGGTGAAAAATGGGAAGGTGTTTTGGTAGAGATCAGGAACGTAAGGGTAACCAATGTTTCGGCATTTGGCGGAACACGCTGGAACTGGTCGATACAGGATGATGCCGGTAACCTGATCGAGGTTCGCGACATGTCGGGTTATTTCCGTAACGATGACAATGAAGACCTGTCTCCAAAAATTCCCAACAACTTTCAGCCACCGGTAACAGGTACAGGATTAAGCTTCATACGTGGGATCATTACTGAATACCAGGTTGCAGGTGTAAACCGTTATGGTATCGCACCGATCATGCCAAACGATGTTGGTCCTTGTAACGTTTGCCCTCCGCGTGTAGGAACCAGGGAGCGTTTGCCGATTATCGTTACGCAGAATGATTCGGTTAGCATCAGTGCCAACATCACTGCCGATACAACGATCAGTTCAGCCACTTTATATTATGCCCCTTCCACTTCTACTGCTTTTACAGCAGTTAGCCTGTCGAAGATCGGTACAACAGATAAATTCACAGCTAAAATACCTCCTTATGCTTCGGGTACTATCGTGAAGTATTACATCAAAGTAACAGACGGACGTAATATTACGATCGTTGTTCCGGATACACTGGGTTCTAATTCAATTTACCTGGTTACCAATAATGGTGTAAATAACATCAGGGATATTCAATTTGCTCCGAATCCTGCCAACGGAACCACGATCTGGAACGGAGACTCACTGGTGGGTATCAATGTTCATGGTGTGGTTACAGCTACGCGTATGAACAGCCAAATCATTATACAGGATGGCCAGGGCGTTAACTCTGCTGTGTTTATCCAGAACAGCCCGGTTACCGAAAACTGGAAAATTGGTGATTCAGTTCGCGTTACAGCTGCGCGTGTTACCGAAACATTTAATGTAACTACCTTATATAATGTAACGGCAACCTTATTAAAAAGCGGAGCTGCACTTCCTGCATTTGAAAACAACCTTCCTTTAGATTCATTCCGCCTGAACAGGGTAGCTTATGCACGTCCCTGGGAAGGTGTATTAATGAGATGGGATTCTGTGTTCGTTGCACAAACCAATGCTGATTCTTCAACCGGAGGACAATTCTACGAGTGGAGCTTCAATAAAACAGCAACAGCTACTCTTGGATTACGCGTTGACGATCTTAACCCTTCTATTTTCCAGATGAGCCTTGGTTTGACCAAAGGCCAGTTCTTCGACTTTGTACAAGGTCCTATGTTGTTTAGCTTCTCGAACTTCAAATTAATTCCACGCAGCCTTGCAGATGTAGGCCTGTGTGGTTTAGACACATTAAAACCTGTTATCACAGGAGGTGGTGTTGATACGGTAGAAGTTGGATCAGGCCCGTACGCCCCGGTTGTAACTGCGCTGGATAACCGTGATGGTAACCTGACCGGTTATATGATCATTACAGGTTCAGTGAATACAGCTGCTATTGGTGATTATACCGTTAAATATTATGTAACCGATTTCTGTGGAAACATGGATAGCGCTTCTATCATGGTACATGTTAAAGACACGCCCCAGGTTGGTTTAAACACAAACGAACTTTTAGCTGCGGATATTAAAGTGTTCCCTAGCCCGGCAACTGATGTGATCACAGTGAGCGCAAAAGGTATTAAAACATTGCCTTTAAACGTAACTGTTTATGATGTGATCGGTCGCCAGGTAATTGGCCGTACATACAATGAGGCCAATGTAAGCGAAACCATCAATATCTCCACTTTAAACAACGGAGTTTACTTCTGTGTAATTAAAAATGCACAAGGTAGCCGTACGGTTAAATTTGTGGTGAACGGAAAATAGTTTATCGCTCGATTTATAAAGAACGCGCCCGCAGCAAAGCTGCGGGCGCGTTTTGTTTTATCAGCCCTGATCCTTTTTACCCGATCACCATTAACCTTTAGGAAACCAGTAATTCCAGCACCTTCTTTATCGTTTCATCCACTACCTTTTTCGGATCGCTGCTAAATGTTTGTTTAATGCGGTTGGCCAGTATGGCATTCACCGAGATCGCTTCGTGCCCGAGCAAAGAAGCCATGCCATAAATACCGGCCGTTTCCATTTCAAAATTGGTAATGCGTTTACCGTTTGCGTTCACCTTGTTCAAACGGGCGATCAGGTTCTCAAACTTTGTATCTGCACGCAGGATCCTGCCCTGCGGGCCATAAAACCCGCAGCAGGTTGCCGTAATGCCTTTATCAAACTGCTTTCCGAACCGCTCCAGTAAACCACCCGGTGCCTTAAACAAATACGGGTTCACAAAAAGCAGGTCCAGTTGCTCATCAATGGCACTTAACAAGTTGCTTACCTCATCGGGCTCCTCGTAATCGTAAAACTGCATCAGGCTGTCCAGTCCCAGGCCATATTCCGTTATTAACGTGGAATCCACATCAATGTCTTCCTGCAAAGAGCCGCTTGTACCGATACGGATGATCTGCAATGAAGTTGGCTGCTGTTTAACCGCCCTTGTTCTCAGGTCGATATTAACCAGCGCATCCAGCTCGTTCATCACAATATCAATATTATCTGTTCCAATGCCTGTTGAGATCACCGACAGGCGTTTATTGCCAATGGTTCCTGTATGGGTTACAAACTCACGCTTGCTTTTTTTTAATTCGATCTTATCAAAATGCTTCGATACATCGGGTACACGCTCCTGGTCGCCCACAAAAATGATGGTTTCGGCAATGTCTTCGGGCAGTATGTGTAAATGATAAATACTTCCGTCATCATTTAAAACCAGCTCACTTTCGGGTATTGTTTGCATGATATTTATAAAGTTTAGTGTTAAGCAAAGTCATGCCTGTGAATTGCCTAATAAGTATAATTTTGAACCAGCAAATTACAAAAACAAATCGTATGGAAACAAGTTCAAAAAACACCATCCTGGTACCTGTTGATTTCAGTGAAATTGCCGATTTCGCAGTTCACCATGCCGTGAGTGTAGCCAAACATTTTAACAACAATATTGCTTTGCTGCATGTGCTTGATGACTCTTTTTTTTCAGGCATGTTCAGTTTCGGTAAAAATGAAAAGCAGGAAGAGCTGGCAAAAGAAGCCGTGGCAGCACGTATGCAAAAGCTGGCCGATGAAATTGAAATGGCGCACAACATCAGGTGCTCTATTAATATCAGGTCGGGTAAAATATATACCATGATAGCCGAAGTTGCCCAGGAACTTAAATGCGATAGCATTATTATGGGATCGCACGGTGCTTCGGGCATGGGAAGGATCATAGGCAGCAACTCTTCCCGCACGATCATCGAAAGCAAAGTTCCCGTGGTGGTGGTTAAATCAACCCACCCTTCGAACGGGTATAAGAACATCATCTTTCCTTTAGACCTTACCCTGGAATCGCGCCAGAAAACCAAATGGGCCATACACCTGGGTAAATCATACCAGGCCACCATCCGTATTTTCACCTTTAAAACAAATGATGAGATCCTGGACAATAAAATAACCGGAAGCCTTCACCAGGTTGAAAATATGCTGAATGAGAATGGCGTTGCGTATACCATTCATGTTAAAGACAAACTGGAAGGCGATTTTGCAACAGAAACCATCAGGTATTCTGAAGAGGTAAATGGCGACCTGATGATGATCATGACACAAACAGAAGACAAGGATTTTGTGGAGCTGATCTTCGGTACTTACGCCCAACAGATCGTGAATGCCTCGCAAAAAATCCCTGTAATGTGCATCAACCCGAATAAAACGGGGATTGTTGGAGGCTGGGGCTATTAATTGTCTGAGGGGTTATAGGTTTTGAGTTGATTGTGACGATGTGCACAAGTCTCGTTCGCAATGACATGGTCTCCACTTCGCACTTTTGTCACTTCGTAATTCCACTTTCCTACTCTAACTTCTATTAACTATGGACTATCGTCTATGAACTTCCCCTTCGCCAGTTCGGGCTTTTGTCATTGTTTGGTCTCTATTGTAACTTTTTTGTAAATACGTGTAGAATCATTCTAAATAAACCCGGATGCGGATACTTTTGCGCCATCAAATTTTAAATCAAACAAATGAGAATTTTTACTTCACTACTTGTTGCGGCAGCATTTACAGGCGCTGTTTCTGCACAAACAACCATTACAGATTCTGTTCAAACAGGAGGCAGCTATGCCAATGATGTGTATTACAGTCTTTCTACAGGAAAAGTAAAAGAACTGGGTAATAACGACTGGCAGCTGGGATTCAGCATCGGTACTTTTAACGTAGCCGTTCGTGCAAATACAACCACCGGTTCATCAGGCGATGGTGCTGTTTCGATCTACGAAGTAGCAGGAAAAGACACTACGAAATGGGCTTCTTTCGACACCACAGGATATGCAGCATGGCCTAAGCTTGACAACTCTGACGAAAACTGGGAAGAAGGCGCGCTTAACCAGAACGCTTCAGGCCAAACGGATTATGGCTGGGGTGCTTATGACATGAACACACATATAATCACCGGTCATCGTTTATATCTTGCTGTGGTAAAATCAGGTACATCAACTTTGTACAAAAAAGTATGGGTACTGAACAAAACAGCCGGAACATGGAGTATCCGTTTTGCAAACATTGATGGCAGCGATGCAAAAAACCTGACCATTGCATCATCGGCCTACAGCACTAAAAACTTTGCTTATGTATCTTTAGTTACAGGCAGCATTGTTGACCGTGAGCCTGCAAAAGATGCATGGGATTTTATATTGACCCGTTATGCAGCATGGCAACCCGCCCAGTCTGTTTACTATCCGTCAATCGGTATCTTAACCAATGCAGGTGTAACAACCAGCGAAGTAAGAGGTAAAGAAGAAACAAACACCACACTTGCAGATACAACCGTTTTCAGCGATAATATCTCTGCGATCGGTGCCGATTGGAAACAATTGAATAACCAGACCTTTGCTTTTTATGCAGTAGACTCATTGAGCTATTTTGTAAAAGACAACAACTCCGACATCTGGAAACTGGTGTTCACCAACTTTAGCAGTGGTTCATCTCCTTCAGGAACAGGCCGTGCCGTTTTCAACAAAACGAAAGTGTATACCGCCCCTTCTGTTGGCTTAAACAATGCAGGCTCGATCAATACTTTTGCGGTTTATCCAAACCCTGCAACTGATGCGGTAAGTGTATTGTTCGATGTAACAGAATCGAACAGCACGGTTTCGATCAGCGATCTTTCAGGCAGGACTTTACACACTGAAAACATTTCAGGTAAAGGTTTCCAGAACAAAGCCATCAGCCTGGGTTCGTTCGCAAAAGGCATTTACCTGATCAGCATCACGAACGGTTCAAGCCGCTCGGTGCAAAAAGTAATTGTTCAATAATTAAGGCTATCTAAGCTAACTGATATACATGAAGCGCGGTAGTAGCAATTTTTTCATGGTTATTTTTATGGCTGTTGCTTTGCTTGCGGTGAAAACCGCAAGCGGGCAGCAGCACATAAAAGTGCTGAATAACAAAGGTGAAGCCATTGAAGATGCTATTATTACGTATGCCCCCCTTAACCTTAAATCATACCAGAAAATAGCCATTACCAACCACGCTGGTAAAGCAGAAATCACCTCCGAAGTAAATTTCGGACTAGTGATCTCTAAAATGGGCTATGTTACCATAGCCGATACCTTAAAGCCGGGTGAATCGAAAACATATGCACTGGAAACCAGCAACGTTAACCTGAAAGACGTAACCATTACGGGCCAGTTTGAACCCACAGTAGCCGACAGATCCGTTCAGCGCGTACGTATCATCGACCGCAAGCGCATCGAGCAGCAAGGTGCTGTTAATCTTCGCGATCTTTTAACCAACGAATTGAATGTGCGCCTTAGCCAGGATGGTGTTTTGGGAAGCCAGATGAGCCTGATGGGGCTTGGTGGACAAAACGTAAAGATCCTGATAGATGGCGTTCCTGTTATCGGGCGTAATGATGGGAACATCGACATCAGCCAGCTTAACTTAAGCAATATCGAACGGGTTGAAATAGTAGAAGGCCCGATGAGCGTTATTTATGGAACAGATGCACTGGGAGGCGTAATTAACCTGATCAGTAAAAAACCAACAGGCAAACAATACAATGCCGGTGTTAATACCTATTATGAAACCGTAGGCACCTACAATGCGGATGCCAATGCCGGTGTTCAATACAAGAACACACAGCTTGCATTTTCTGGAGGAAGGAACTTTTTTGACGGTTACTCCGAAAACGAAGATCCCCGCTTGCGTGTGATGCAATGGAAACCCAAAGAACAGTATTTTGCCGATGCCCAGTTGCGCATAAAATACAAGAAACAAAGTCACCGTTTATTCTCCCAGTACTTCAATGAAAAAATTACCGCGCGTTATGCGCCAACCATTACACCTTATGAAGTTACAGGTTTTGACGATTATTTTGTGACCATCCGCAGCACCACTTCGCTTTATTCCGATTTTTACTTTAACAATAAGGCCACGCTCAACCTTATTAATTCATACTCCACTTTCGAGCGCAGAAAAATAGCCTATTTAAAAAACCTGGTTACAGGCGAAGAAAACCTTGTACCCACTTCCGATGCCCAGGACACTACGAAATTTAACCTCTATTTATTAAGAGGAACCTATACAACAAATTCATCAAGCCGCATCAACTCGCAACTGGGTTATGACGTGAATATAGAAACAGGCGAAGGCGAAAAGCTTGAAAACGGCAAACAACAGATCGGTGATTTTGCCGCATTCTACATCAGCGATATAAAACCAATGAACCGTTTAACGCTGCGCCAGGGTTTACGCTTTATTTATAACACCCGGTATGGCGCACCTGTTATTCCAAGCATCAATGCCAAGTATGATATAACAGCCA
>JAZKGM010000071.1:1697-6979 GCA_040385895.1 Bacteroidota bacterium | reverse complement strand
TCGGGAAGTCCAAGTTTTGCCAATGCTACCGGTGATATTGCAAATTTAAACATGCACATAACAGGAACAACCCCGGTTGAAGGATCAGGTTTATTAATAACCGGTATTGCAGATGATTTTGACGGGGATTTAAGGAACGGTTTAACTCCTACAGATATCGGAGCGGATGCCGGTAACTTTACCTTGTCGGATATTTTCGCACCGGCTATCAGCTACACCCCGATAAACTCGGACACTGTGCATGCATCATTAACACTTACCGGCTTTGCCAGCATTACGGATGCGAGCAATGTTGACGTTTCCACCAATATTCCAAGACTATACTACAAGAAATCAACAGATAATAATGTGTTCGGTGGCAACAGTGCATTCGACAACGGCTGGAAATATGTAACCGCATCAAATACAACAAGCCCTTTCAGCTTTACAGTTAATTATAATATTATTAACGGGGGGGCTGTTGCAGTAGCAGATACGATCCAGTACTTTGTGGTGGCACAGGATGCGTTGGGTAATCTTGGCGCAAATCCTGCAGCAGGGTTCTCGGGGGCATCTGTAAACAGCGTGTTCACTGCACCAAATATTCCTGCCTTTTACCGCATCAAATTAAATCCGTTGAACGGATCATACAATGTGGGTGCAGGTCAAACAGCTCCAAATTTCACTACACTAACCAGTGCAATCAATACATTGAATGATGTGGGTGTGGGATCTCCTGTAACCTTCAGGTTAATGGATGTAAATTATAATGTGGGTACCGGTGAAGCATTTCCGTTGGTGATCAATGCATTTGCAGGAAGCAGCACAACAAATACCGTTACGATAAAACCTGCTTTAACAATTGATGCCACCATTGCCGGAAATGCAAATTCAATATTTAAACTGAACGGGGCTGATAATATAATTATTGATGGATCGAACACTGTTAACGGTACTTCGCGCAACCTTACCATGATCGATACAGCAACGACCTCGGCCATTGTATGGCTGGCAAGTGCCGGTGTAAACGCGGGTGCTGCAAATGTTACCATCAAAAATACAAGCATGACAGGCAATTCAGCCACAGCCACCAGCAATTTCGGTGTTTTCTCGGCCGGACAAGCATTAGGAACCGGGCAAACAGGCTCGCACAACAATAACCTGTCGGTGCTGAATAATAAAATAAGCAATGTGGGATTCGGTGTTTATGTAAATGGTATATCAGGGTCAAAGCACAGCCCGGTAAACATCAGCAATAACCTGATAGGAGATTCTGTGAACGGAGGCATCACCGTTGGATGTGAAGCCATCTACTTATCAAACTCAGATGGCCTTACCGTTGCCGGGAATACGATATTGAACATTACAAGTACTTACATAACAAATGGAGGCCCTCATGGCATCAACTTACAGTCAGGTGCCACCAATGCTGTAGTGAACAACAACGTTATCTCAAAAATAATATACACCGGAACCGGTGGATACGGGGGTAAAGGAATTGACGTGAACACGGGTGATGCAAACAGCAATATCGAGATCAGGAACAATATCATCTCCGGTATATCTGGCGATGGATGGAGCACACTGGGGGCTGATGCGATAGTTGGGATCAGGTTATTGGGCAACAGCGGAAACATCAGGATCTATTATAATTCGGTGACCCTGGCCTCCGCGTCAAGCGGTGGAACAGCCGGTAACCTCAGCGCTGCGCTATATGCCGCTGCGGGCATCACCAACCTTAATGTACGCAATAACATTCTTGTAAACCCAATGTTCAACAGCACCCAGGCAGCTTCTAAAGCATATGCCATTGCTATCGATATTACAGGTACTGCCGCATATACATTTAATTATAACAATTATTATGTTTCCGGTACACAAGGAATTCTGGGTTATAAAGCCGGAGATTTTGCCACCATTGCTGCATGGCGAACAGCTTCAGCACAGGATGTAAATTCTAAAAATGTGAACGTGAATTTCCTGACTGCCACCGATCTGCATTTAACAGGTACATCTAATGGTGATGTTAATTTGATTGCTACACCTATTGCCGGCTTAACTACCGATATTGACGGAACAACAAGAAGCACACAATACCCTTACATGGGCGCAGACGAAGCCTCTATTCCATTACCGGTTAAGCTTACTGCATTTACTGCAACAGCAACAGGAAATGATGTGTTGGTATCATGGGCCACGGCAAAAGAAACCAGCAACAAAGGCTTTGAGATAGAACGCTCTGTTGATGGTAAAACGTTTGCAAAAGTTGATTGGGTAAAAAGTACAGGAAACAGCAACCGGTTAATCACCTACAACTATACTGACGCATCCGCTTTCCGTTCGGCAAACAGCAATACCCTTTATTACCGGTTGAAACAAATTGATTTTGACGGCCGATCAACATACAGCGACCTGGCCATTGTTACTACCGAACAAAGTGCTAATAACACTGGGGTTACTGTATTTCCTAACCCGTTTGATTCAAGGGTACAGGTACAGTTATTTTCTGCCTCCGCTTCAACTGCCCATATCAACGTGTTTGATCTCAGCGGAAAGAACATTGTTTCAAAACAAGTGGATGTTACACAAGGCCTGAATGCCCTTGAAATATCTGATCTGTCGGCAATCGACAGGGGTGTTTATTTCATCAGCATTACACTGAACGGAGAAACAAGCATCCAAAAAATGATCAAGAACTAAGGGTTCATATCCATATTTACTTTAATGAACAGGAGCTTTCGGGCTCCTGTTTTGTTTCTGTTAAGCTGTATCTTTGACAGCGCATGCTATTTTAATAATAAAATGATACGATCATCTGGCTTAATAACAGCAATAGCTGTTTTCTCAACAATTTGCTCAGCACAAAATATGGATGTTGTTTTCAGAAAACTTCCCTTAACATGCACGCCAGGATTATCGGCCGAACAGCGCGACTCACTAATACTAAATGGTAATTATGTACTGAATAAAAATGACCCTTCCAAAAGCATCCGGTATGAAAAACGCGACATACATCCGGAACTGGCAGATAACTACTGTAAATATAGCATGAATATTGAAAACAGATTTTACGTTTTCGAACTGAAAAGATATAAAAAGCGAATAGGAAAAGACCTGGTGGTATTTACCGCATGTGGTGGCTCCTTTGTATCTTACTCTCAGCAGGAGTTTAAAATTTATCGGCTAAAACATGATACCCTTATAGAAGACATTGAACAAACCATTTTACCTGAAGCACCTGATATAGCAGACTTTCTTAAGAAAGAAACGCCCGACTCCATCAAAGCGATGATCGTCCAGTCGACTAACCTTTGTTTTGACCAGGAAGGTGAGTTAACTTTCAGGATCTACACTAAAAAAAATAATGATGAATTATCCAATACTTGGCGTACAACCCTCGAGATCGGTTTCCTTTGGAATGGATCCTCTTTTCGCAGAAAGAAAAATAACGATTTGAATAACTAATAACCGTAATAACTTTAATTTTCAATTCAGCTCCATTGCTTCGCATATCCATTTCGTTTTGAATAAAGTATATTGCAGCCTTTAAATGGCAAAAACTCAAACCACTTTTTTTTGTAAGAGCTGCGGAGCCACCTCACCCAAATGGGTAGGTAAGTGCAACAGCTGTGGCGAATGGAATACCTACGTTGAAGAGGTTATTCATAAGGAAAAAACAGAGTATAAAAAAACATGGAAGCCTCAGGGCGAAACGCGGAGTGTTTTAAAACCCGTTCTGCTGAATGAGGTGGAGCAGGGAAGCCAGTACCGGTACGCAATAAAAGACAGCGAACTGAGTCGTGTGCTCGGAGGTGGGATTGTTCCGGGGAGCGTTATCTTAATAGGTGGAGAACCCGGCATCGGTAAATCAACACTGATGCTGCAGATCGCCCTGCAATTCACCGATAAAAAAGTGCTTTATATCAGCGGGGAAGAAAGCGATACACAAATAAAAATGCGGGCCGAACGTTTGCCGTTCCGCAACGATGAGTGTTATCTGTTCACTGAAGTGTCCACCCAAAAAATCGGGAAAGCCTTACAGGAACTTCAACCCGATATTGTGGTGGTTGATTCGATACAAACCTTACAAAGTGAACTGATCGATTCTACACCCGGAAGCATTTCGCAGATCAAGGAAACGGCCGGAGACCTGATCCGGTTTGCAAAAGAAACCGGGACACCCGTTTTTTTAATCGGCCATATTACCAAAGACGGCACACTTGCAGGCCCTAAATTATTGGAACACATGGTTGATACCGTACTTCAGTTTGAAGGCGACCGGCATCATGTTTACCGCATTCTCCGCACCACCAAGAACCGCTTTGGCTCTACCAGTGAGATCGGCATATATGAAATGCACGGGAGCGGGTTGCGCGAAGTAAGCAACCCTTCGGAGATCCTGATCACCCAGCGTGATGAAAACCTGAGCGGTGTAGCCATCAGTGCAACTATTGAAGGCATGCGTCCCCTGCTTATTGAAACACAGGCATTGGTAAGCACCGCTGTTTACGGAACCCCGCAACGAAACAGCAACGGGTATGACACCAAACGCCTGAACATGCTGCTGGCCATTTTAGAAAAAAAATGCGGGTTGAAAATGGGGATGCAGGATGTATTCGTCAATATAGCCGGTGGCTTGAGGGTTGAGGACCCGGGAATTGACCTGGGAGTGGTGGCAGCTATTGTAAGCAGTTACCAGAACGTACCCATCGATCATAAAATTGCCTTTGTGGGCGAGGTGGGCTTAAGTGGCGAGATAAGGGCCGTAAGCCGCATTGAACAACGAATAGGCGAGGCCGAAAAACTTGGTTTTACCACCATTTATGTTTCACGTTTCAACAAGCTCCCCAAAGTAAAAAGCAATATTATTATTGTTGAAGTGGGTAAACTCGAAGAGCTATTAAACTACCTGTTCGGATAATGAACGCAAGCCTTACTGATGGTGTAAACCTTTTATCGAAGCTGAATAACAGGCGGCTTTGGAACTTCACCAAGTTGGTGGCAGGCTACTTTGCATCAAAGCTCAGTGGCAGAACAATATTGCTGGGCAATCCTTCCAGTTTAAGTGTGGAGCCCACCACAAGCTGCAACCTAAGATGCCCCCAGTGCCCGAGCGGCTTACGTGAATTTTCACGCAATACCGGTATGCTTGGTATTGATCTCTATAAAAAAATAATTGATGAAACCCATCATGAGCTGATCTGGCTTGTTTTATATTTCCAGGGCGAGCCTTTTTTAAACAAGCAGTTCCTGGAGTTTGTCCGGTATGCTTCTCAAAAAAAGATCTATACGGCAACCAGCAG
>JAZKGM010000071.1:0-1687 GCA_040385895.1 Bacteroidota bacterium | reverse complement strand
CGCATTACTTTACCGATGAGATGGCCAGGGCAACCGTGGAAAGCGGCCTCGACCGCTTGGTTATTTCTATTGACGGAACGAACCAGGAAGCATATGGAAAATACCGCATTGGCGGAAAGTTCGATAAAGTGATCGAGGGAACAGAAAATTTATTGCGCTGGAAAAAAAAGCTGAACAGCAAAACACCCCACATCATCTGGCAGTTTATTGCCTTTAAACATAACGAACACCAGTTGCCTGAAATTAAACGCCTGGCTAAGGAAACAGGAGTTGATGAGCTTGGAATAAAAACAGCCCAGATCTATGATTATGAAACCAGTGATCATTTTATTCCGGATAACAAAAGCCTGAGTCGTTATGAACAGGATACGGAAGGAAATTACCACATCAAAAACAAACTACTGAACCAATGCTGGAGAATGTGGCGTGGCAGTGTAATTACCTGGGACGGCCTGGTTGTGCCCTGCTGTTTTGATAAAGATGCAACCCATCGTTTTGGTGATATCACCAAACAATCTTTTCAGGAGATTTGGAAAAGCGACCGGTATAATTCCTTTAGAAAAGCGATCCTGAGATCGCGCAAAGAAATAGACATTTGCACCAATTGTACCGAAGGAACCAAGGTTTGGAACTAAATGCCGGAAAAACAGGAAAAACCACTATTAAAATAAGATTTTATGCTACTTATGCTTAAGAGTGCGACATTTTAACCCTTATCCCATTATCGACAATTTATTTTATCGGAGGTTTAAAGAAACCAACTGCCATTTAACAAAACGGAAAATGAATTACGTGGCATAAGGTGTTTACAGTACCCGAATAGCCGGTTATAACACTATACCGCAAGACGGCTTTACATAATGTCATTACGTATAAAAGCCAATCCGGGCGTGGGTTTTCACCGTACCTTCACCGATGATTATGAAATCTTTATACACTTTAAGTATTGCTTTGTTACTGCTATCGGGTTTGAATGCAGCAACGTTTACTTCTAAAACTACAGGGGGAAATTGGGCAACCGGTAGCACATGGGTAGGTAATCCGGGAGCTGGGCCTACTTCGTCAGATGATGTTTATATTGACGGAGCTGTTACCATCGGCTCAAACGTAACGTGCAGATCCGTTACGATCAACGGTTCGAAAAGCCTTTCATTTTCAACAGGAGGCTACAGCTTAACCATTAACAACTCGAACTGGGGAACATGGTTAACCAACAATGGTACTTTTACTGCCGGTGACGGAACGGTTGTTATTACGAATGGCGGAAACGGAACAACGGTATCGAACAATATTATTTTTAACAACCTTACCCTGAACAATGTGCAGTTTAACCCGGGAGGTACCGGCACCACCATCAACGGGATATTAACCATAGGTTCGGGAACCTCTTACTTTACAAACAATATACCCTCGTTTGGCGCTAATGCTTCTCTTGTTGTTAATGGCACTTACAATAACCTGGTTGACATGAGCCTGCGTTCTGTTACGATCAATAACGGTGGTACTTTTTTCACTCAAAGCTATCACACTTACATTACCACGATAAACCGCACAAGTTCGGCAACATGCTTCACCAATAGCGGAACATTTAACGGAGGGGGAGGAACGGTTTATTTTAAAAGCAATTCAGCATCAAATGTGCTTACGGTTTCAGGCACGTGCAATTTTGGAAATGTTACCATCGAAA